>NZ_FYEM01000011.1:0-214035 GCF_900188475.1 Agrobacterium sp. 719_389 | reverse complement strand
GATATCGCGTTCCTCAGTGACGCGAGCCAGTTCCTTCTTCAGCCGCCTGATCTCCTCGGCCTCGTCGTTACCCTTGGAGTCCGACCCAGCAAACTTCTTCTTCCATTCATACAGCGAATGCTGGCTGACGCCGAGACGCTGCGAAACCTCAGCAACCGGATAGCCCCGCTCCGTGATCTGCCGCACCGCGTCACGCTTAAACTCTTCGCTGAAATTCGATTTGCTCATGATGCTCTTCTTGCCTCAAAATTAGGAAAGAAGGTGTCTACAAATCTAGGGGCTATTCATATCGAAGCTTGCCGCTCGCTATTCTTCCTACAGAAGAAATCAAAAAATGACCCGTAAATTCTACTATAGGGAGTATGGGGGGCTTTGAAACTCACTTCTTTTCTGCAGGAAATATTTCGAAAAAGCTGCGCCTCCAGCGTATTTTAGAAAGTCACTCGGGCCCTAGATCGTAAAAAATACAAATTGCTCGCGTTCAAAGCTGTCGGACATTGTTTCCAATTGAGGTGTTGAGGCGGATGTTTGCATTGTTGCCTGATTGACAAGCCCGCAGGCTGAAATCTATATCGGCCAAGTGTTGCGAAGGTTCTGGCTTGGAACGTTCTCGCTTATCGGTGAGCAATGGACCGCCCATTGACTGATCGCAGGCATTTTTTGGTTGCATCCCCGATGGTGTCCGTCGGGCCAGTTCAAGGCAGGCAGGTCAGTGAATGCCCGATGTTTTTTTTGATTTATCTGAGCTGTATTTGAACTCCGGCGTGAAATTCAAATATTACGGCATTGCGCGTACGGTGATGGAAGTTGCCTATGAGCTGACTGAAATCGATGCGACCGTTCGGTATGTGATATACTCACCTTTGCATCGAAGGTTCTTTGAAGTTTTTCCCCGAACAGGTGATGCTTCACCTACGGGGGTTCTAGACCCTAATATTCCATCTTCCGCAACGCCTCTTCGGCTTCGTCAAAACCTGTATGATAAAAACGTGTTTAAGAACGCGTTCTACCGTGTTTTGCAAAGTATTGTTCAACATCGCAATAAAAAGCGCTGGGCGACGGTTCCAGCTGGGGCGGTTAAAGAAGTTGATCTCAATGGGAATATGCTTATAGCGCTTGGGCGCCCGAAGATAATGTCTGATTATCTGATGGCTCTTGCAGAAAGTGGTACGAAGCCGATTTTCGTTCCACTTCTCCACGACATGATACCGCTGCATGATTTCAGCCATCGAAATCAGTTTTCATTTCCCAGGAACTTTATCTACGACAATCAGGTGACGATCAAGGCTGCGTCCATGGTCTTGACCAATTCCGAGTTTACGGCGACTGAAGTCAAGCACTTCTCCGAAGTCGGGACATTGCCGCCCGTGCCGGATGTTGTCGCTGTTCCGCTCTGCCATGAATTACGACCGACGAATGAACCGGTCAATAAACGTGGTCCTGAGGACCCATATCTCCTCTGCGTTGGTATCTACAACGGGCGAAAGAATCTGGAGTGCGTTGTGGAGGCAATGCTTTCACTACATCAACGCGGCGTTTCCGTTCCTGAGCTCGTATTGGCGGGTGCGCGTCGCAAGAGAGTCGAGAAATTTCTGAAGAAAGAGAAATTCGCACCTTTGTTCGGAAAGTTTCACTTTGTTTTCAACCCGAACCAGGCGGAGCTACGGGCGCTTTACCAGAAGGCCTATGCCCTTCTTTTGCCCAGCCGAATGGAAGGCTGGGGGCTTCCCGTTAGCGAGGCATTGTGGTGTGGAACTCCGGCCTTGGCCGCAGATGTTCCTGCTTTAAGGGAAGCCGGGGGGGATCTGGCGCGCTACTTCGATCCGGAAAATCCGGAGGAGCTGGCGATCCAGTTAGAGACTCTTATCGAGAATCCCGTCGAATATGCAGCGTTGAAAAGAAACGTCGAACTCTCCAGGCCACAAATGCGCACTTGGAAAGACGTCGCGAGTGATGTGCTTCAGGCGGTCAAAGAAAGAACAATCTAAATAAGTAAAAATTCGGATTAGTTTAGATGCATACTTCTATATTATTTCGAATGATGGTTGTGTGCAGGATGTTGCATCTGGTTTTCTGGTGATGTATTGGGAGGTCTCGAGAGTTTCCTTGTGATTTCTGTGGTGAATTTTTCTGGAAGCAGGACCTCAGCGAATCTTCCGCGGCTATAGGCAGGCCGGAATATTCTTGCAACCAGAATACGTTGTTGGACGTTTGGCGCAATTTGGGTGAATTAGAATGGTAACTCGATTCGATTGAATCGTTTTTTTTGGGGGGCGGGGGCTCTGTAGATTCAGAGTAATTTTTTGGCATTGTCGTTCGTGTGTTCTGCAGATCACACGAAGGCAGGGACAGGAAGAGTAGCTGGTGATGTTGGACTATTTGAGGTTTTCTGAAGTTAAAGTTCTCTGCATCGGTGACGTAATGCTGGATTGCTTTATTTCTGGCGATGTTGGTCGCATTTCGCCGGAAGGCCCGGTTCCCGTGATGTGTGCGCGATCGGAAGAATATTTTGCCGGCGGTGCTGCAAATGTTGCGCGCAATATTTCGTCTCTCGGTGCGAGTTGTACCCTGCTAGGAGCGACCGGCAAAGACAACAATGGAGCCAAGCTGCTCGAATTGTTGAATGCTGTTCATGATGTGTCGGCAGAATTTGTGACCTTGGATAAGCGCCCAACGACGATCAAGACACGCTTTTTGGGTCACGGCCAACAAATGTTGCGCGTCGATTTTGAAGACGCTTCTCCGATTTCGTCGGAAGAAGAAGATCGGGTCATCTCAACCGCGGTATCCTTGATCAGTTCGCACAGCGTTATCATCCTTTCCGACTACGCCAAAGGTCTCTTGAGCGAAAGGGTTGTAAAAGCAATTATTGCGGCCTGCCGGTCTGAGGGAAAACCCGTTATTATCGACCCCAAGACTTCTGATTTTTCCCGCTATGCCGGGGCGGCGATTGTGACGCCCAATCAAAAGGAAACGCAGGCAGTGACGGGCGTGTGGCCCGATACAGATCAGGAAGCGGAATCGGCTGGCGAGTTGATTCTGTCACGTTTTGGAATTGAGGCAGTCCTCATTACCCGTGCTGAGAAAGGCATGACGCTCGTTGAGCGAGGTCACAAGCCCTTCCATATTCGTGCGGATGCGAAAGAGGTCTTCGATGTTGTCGGCGCCGGGGATACGGTGATTGCAGCGCTCGCGGTGGGCCTTGGCTCGCATATTTCGCGCGCTGACGCCGCGCGCATTGCGAATGCTGCAGCCGGTATCGTGGTTGGGAAAAAGGGGACCGCGACTGTCTCCGTTGCGGAGCTTCGAGATGCGTTGTCTCATGATACATCGTCTGGGGAAGTAAGCCCTTCTGATAAGCTTGTTGCTTGGCAGGATATCAAGGCCCTCACACAAGATTGGCGGAGCGATGATCTGAAAGTGGGCTTTACCAACGGCTGCTTCGACATCCTGCATGTCGGTCATATCAGGCTCTTGCAATATGCAAGAGATAATTGCGACCGTCTTATTGTGGGGGTGAATGCCGATAGCTCGGTAAAGCGGCTTAAAGGCCCGGCAAGGCCCATAAATACAGAATTTGATCGGGCAGAATTGTTGGGCGCGCTGGCTTTTGTGGACGCGGTGGTGGTGTTTGAAGAGGACACGCCGCTTGAACTCATCCAGATGATACGTCCGGACGTATTGGTAAAAGGCGCAGATTACACGGTCGATAAAATTGTCGGTGCTGACGTCGTCTTAGGGGACGGTGGCAAGGTTGTTACGTTTGAAATAGTACCAGGGAAAAGCACGACGGCGACAATTGCGCGCAGCCAGGAAAGGGCAGTTTAATGTATATTGTTACCGGAGCTGCCGGATTTATCGGGTCAAACATTGTCGCTGATTTGGAAGCGGCGGGTCTGGGGCCCGTTGCCGTGGTTGACTGGTTCGGCCGCGGTGACAAGTGGCGCAACCTTGCCAAGCGGAATATCGCCGCTTATGTCACCCCTGAGGGACTTTCGGACTATCTTCGTGGCCTCAAGGTGGACGTGAAGGCGGTTATTCACATGGGCGCGATTTCAGCCACCACGGAGGCCGACGTCGACCGGTTGATCGATTTGAACATCAATTATTCGGTTATGTTGTGGGATTGGTGCGCGGAGCGTGGCGTCCCGTTCATCTATGCGTCTTCCGCGGCGACCTACGGTGGGATCGAAGAGGGCTTTGATGACGACGAGACATCCGCAGGGCGCGCAGCTCTTGCGCCGCTAAATGCCTATGGCTGGAGCAAAAAGACGACCGATGATATTTTTGTCGAACGTGTAGCGCGAGGCGAGAGCGCTCCCCCCCAATGGGTTGGCCTGAAATTCTTCAATGTTTACGGGCCTAACGAATATCACAAGGATGACATGCGCAGCGTAGCCTGCAAACTCTTCGACGTTGTGCAGACAACAAATGAGGTCTCCCTGTTCAAGTCCTATCGACCTGATATTGCGCATGGGGAACAGCGTCGCGATTTTGTTTATGTTAAAGACTGCACGTCATTCATTCTTTGGCTTTTGCACAACGGAAGTCGGAGTGGAATATTCAACTGCGGGTCCGGCAAAGCAAGGTCATTCGCAGATATCGTCCACGTCATGGGCGATCTTCTTGGCAAGAAGCTGAATATAAACTTCATTGAAATGCCTGAGGCTATCCGCGGCAAATATCAGTATTTTACGGAAGCAAATATGTCGAAGGTGGCATCGATCGGCTATAACGGTCCGCAATCATCCCTGGAAGAGGGGCTTGATGACTATATTAACTCTTATCTACGGCATGAAGACAGGTATCGCTAAGGTAAATATCTGATCCAAGAGGCGTCTGTTCCTCAAGGAAACTGGGATGAGACTTCCGTAAGAGTTCGTACAGCCTGAAGGTTTTTTGGTGGCGCAGCTATCGATTTGCCAATTCTTTTAGTCAAGTAGTATAGTTAGGAAGACCCTCAATGGTCCAGCCGGGTTTCAAAACCGCTCAGAGTGAATATCTGGAGCTTAAGAAATGGCTTTTCGAAGCGGCGCTTCCTTTATGGTCGTCGGTTGGACGGGACGACGTTAATGGCGGTTTTTTTGAAAAGATCGACAGAGGCGGCGTAGCCATTGAGGCTGCGCGTAGAACGAGGGTCGTCTGTCGACAAATCTACAGCTTTTCGGCTGCAAAAAATATGGGATGGTCGGGGGATGCTGAAGGTCTGGTCCAGCACGGGTGGGATTTTCTTCGCCGCCACTGTTTTAACGCAGATGGTACGTTGATTACGACTGTAGACGCAGTCAGCGAGGTAAAGAAGACCTCATTCGATCTTTATGACCATGCGTTTGCGTTATTCGGTTTGAGTTATGTTGCGGATACTCTGGAGGGGGGAGAAAGTGCCGCCGATGAGGCCCTGCGCTGTCTCGAGGCGATGATATCTGGCTGGAAACATCCGATTGCGGGTTTCGAAGAGGCGAATCCTTCCGTCGTCCCGCTTCGGTCAAATCCTCATATGCACCTCTTCGAGGCTTTTCTTACCTGGCTCGAAAATCCGCGGGTCAAGAATCCCGAACGCTGGCTGTCTTGTCTCAACGAAATCGGAGATTTGTGCCTATCTGCATTTGTATCCGATGAAAACGGGTCGCTTCGTGAATATTATAATCACGACTGGTCGGTGATGCGGGACCATACTCTTGCGCCGATCGAGCCCGGGCACCAATTTGAGTGGGCGTGGTTGCTGGCGAGGTGGGGCAAGATGGTTGGGCGTAAGGATGCCCTGATCGTAGCGCGCAGACTGGTGGAGATTGGCGAGAGAGGGGTCGATGAGTCGCTTTCATTGGCGCAAAATGGTCTTGATTTCAGCCTGAACCCTGCAGATAGAGCTTTTCGCCTATGGCCGCAAACGGAGCGGATTAAGGCTTGGCTTATGATGGCCGAAACGGCGATAACTCCAGAGGATAGAGAAAATGCTTATGCGAAGGTCGCGGATGCGGCCTCTGCTCTGAAGCGTTTTTTCAACGATGTTCTACCTGGCCTTTGGGTGGACCGTTTTGATGAAAAGGGACGTGCGGTGGACGAGCCCGCGCCAGCGTCCTCTCTTTATCATATCGTCTGCGCCATTGAGGAAATGCATAGGCTGCTGGAACCTCACGCACAAAGCCTGCCTGCACTTTTCCTGGATCGTGATGGGGTGATTATAGAAGACACCGGATACCCCGGTAAGGTTGAGGACGTCCGGCTCATTCCGGGGGCGGCGGAAGTTATCAGCTCTTTCAGAGATCGGGGATACCGCGTCTTCGTTGTAACAAATCAGTCCGGCATAGGACGTGGTTATTATGATGATCTCGACTACATCATTTTGCGGGCACATATCGGGAAGTTGCTTCGTGAAGAAGGGGCTTATATTGATGATGAGCGCCTTTGCCCTTTTCACGAAAACGCCACGGTCGAAAAGTATCGGGGCAATCACTATTGGAGAAAGCCGTCTCCGGGAATGATCGAGGATATTGTTGTCCGGTGGAACATAGACAGAAAGCGAAGCGTTCTTATAGGCGACAAACCATCGGATGTAGAGGCTGCAATCGCAGCTAGAATCGACGGTCGCCTTTTTAGTGGTCAGAATTTGATGCGTTTCGCTGAAGAAGAAAACATTTTATGATGGGAAATGTTTTGAAGTCTTCTTATGGGAAAACAGAGGCATGAAAGAAGGCGTCTCCTACGAGGCTTTCGAGGCCTATCTGTCGCAGCAGCGTCATCCGAAATATAGCGGCCCAGCCACATATCAGGCGCTTTTCTATACACTCGCTCTCGAATTGGCGGAGCCACGGGTCGCCGCGTTGTTCGGCTTATGGGAAGAGAACGAAGTAGATTGGATAAAGGCTCAGGGCTGGACGGCGGTTTTGGGCGAGAGTGACGAGATTCTGGCAGACCACCGGGATGATGACAAAAGTCCGACTGCCAATCTCGTGATTTGTCGCTTTATCGATCCCCATCTTGATTCAAAGGCCGCTTATCAGATTGTCTCCAACGCAAAGAGTCGTCTTTCCGCCGGAGGCGTCCTTATCTTGGAAGTAAAAAGGCCGACCGGTGATGTTGGCGTCTCTCCCAGTCAAAGCGTTCGTTCGATCGAAGTTGTTTCCGAATTTATTCTTGCTGGAGCTGAGCGGTATTTAGGCTTTTCTTCGATCGAAACGCGTTACTTTCCAGCAGGTCCAATTGGCGAGGCTGGAACCCCGTTTGTAGCTGCGGTTATTTCGCAGAAATCATACGCTGATGTGGAACATCCTGTCTCGGCTGTCGGTCGGGCAATCAGCTCAATTAACGGATATGCGGATTTAAAAGCTGGTGCCGATTCTGAAGGGACCCTGGCTCTCTCTTTAAAAGAAATAATGTCTGCAATGCGGGACTGGCGCAGTCAGTCGAAGATGAGTGCGGATGTGATTGCAGAGCTTTCAAGCGCTGCGTTGGAAGCAGGAAGTGTTTCACACCGCCTCTCGAAAGCGGAGCGCCGTATACGTCGATTGACTTGGCAGGCTGCTATTTTCTTGCCACTAACTTATCCGTTGTCGGTGATTATTGCGGGAGCCGCCGGATTGGTGGCCCGTATCAAGGAAAAAAAACGCAAAGGTCGTTTCGACACAAAAAAAAAACTCCCATCTGAGCAGTCGGAAATCTCTGATCGGCAGATATTAACGACGTCGCCGCATGCTGCGCATTTTTCCGGCAATGCGGAACCCAGAATACTTATCGTCAAACTTGATCATATAGGCGATTTTATCTTGTCCCTGCCTGCCATTCGGCTCCTTAAGGACGCATGGCCCCATGGGCATTTTACGATTGTCTGTTCGCCGACCAACTCAGGTTTGGCCAAGGCATGCGGTTATTTCGATGAGGTGAAAGAATATAATTTTTTTGCGCAGCTTTCGCAGGACGTTAAGAAGGCTGACATGTCCAAATTTTCCAATATCGGTGACGTGGTTAGGGAGACTTACGATATCGCTATTGATCTTAGGCATGACCAAGATACGCGACCAGTATTGGCTTTTGTCAATGCAAAGATAAAGGCCGGGTACCAGACCCATGGCAAGCAGTTCGTTCCGCTCGATGTCTCGCTTCCCCCAATTCCCGAACGCTCCGGCCTTCACAAAAGCCCTCACAATATCCGCAGGTTAATGCTGCTTTGCAGCCACGTGATAAACTCAGTGAAGCCATTGATGTTCGATGCGGGTGCTGCTCTGATTTCTGCCGGGCACGAAGACTTCATTTGGGCTGGAGCAAAATACGCAATCTTGGCACCCGGTGGTGGGACACTCGCCAAGAAATGGCCAGCCGAAAGATTTGCCGAATTGGCTGTTCGGATCGCCCAAAATCATGATCTAAAAATTGTGGTCCTGGGTGGTGTGCAGGAGAAAGAATATGGTGAGGCTGTTTCAAGAGTTCTTCCCGAAGGACAGGTATTTGATCTGACAGGAAGTCTGCCGCTTGTCGATATGGCAAAGGTTTCAGCGGGTGCCAGGATATTCGTAGGTACTGATACGGGTGCCACTCAGCTTGCGGCTCTTTTAGGTACCCCAACGGTGGCGGTGTTCAGCGGGGTTGCAGATGTGAATCTATGGCAGCCAGTAGGCGCGACAGTAGAAGTCGTGAGGCGACCAATTCCCTGCTCTCCGTGTTACATCGCAAAAATTGAGAATTGCGTACAAGGTCATGCTTGTATGAACGACATTCAGGTGGATCATGTCTACAGATCTGTAGACGGCTTGATATCTGCAACGAGTTAACGCTATCTTTGGTTGATAATATCGCATATATCGCGACAAAGTAGAGAGTGTGTGGTGGCAGTTTTCAAAGCGCTCGAAAAAAAACTCAGACATGCATATAAAAGACGTAAACTTGCATCGGCAGGTATCGTTGAAAATGATGATGGCGCAATACTTATAACAGGTGGACTGGGTGATCTCATAGTGATTGCCCGGTTTATGCGTGATCTTTTGCAGCATTTAGGCGGTGGTGAGTTTTCCATTTTTTATAGCTCACCCTCGGTGGCGGAAATGGTTTTCAGAAGTGTACCTGGATTTAAGGGGGCATATCCGTCGCATTTCTATAAATATGCCAAAGATGTCTGTCTTTATGGGCTGAAAATCAACCAGTTTATATATGTTGAGAAATGGCCAGGTCATCGTGCATTGGCGAATGCAGATACAAAAATATATGAACTTGTACGAATACTGGAGGCTTACGAGAAGAAAATCGAGCCGCTTGATGTCGTACGCGCGCATCACCCTTTTCTCGATGGAACTTTAGGTCGGTACGCGGCTATCAAAGGCCGGTCCCGAAACGATTTCCTGCACTATGTAACGGGTGTTGGATACGGGGGGGATAAATTAGCTCTCAGCCGCGATGAAACGATTTTAGAACGACATGGTCTCATTGCTGGCAGATACATAACGATCCATAACGGTTATGATGAGGCGATGCAGGGCCCCCCTGGACGACGGGCTACAAAAGCCTATCCGGGATGGAGTGATGTGATTTCTTATCTTATGGAAAAGTTTGGCGGAGATTTTAAATTTGTTCAAATCGGCACCGCTAAGACGAGTGAGCCCATCTCTGGGGTAGATGTTGATTTGATTGGTATGACGTCTTTGACGGAGGCTCTGGGGCTTCTGGCGAATACTGCATTTCATTTGGATAATGAGGGAGGCTTCGTACACGCTGCGGCAGCTTTCGGGAAAAGAAGCTGCGTCGTCTTCGGGCCTACGTCGGTTGATTATTTTGGTTATTCCTCAAATTTGAATTTCGCTCCATTGCAATGTGGGGATTGTTGGTGGAGTGAGAAGACTTGGATGATGGCGTGTCCAAAAGGAGATTTGGCTCCGATCTGCATGTCAGCTTATGATGCAGAGGTTTTGGCGCGAAATATCTATAACTGGTGGGAAAACCAGAATATTTCGCCTGGTGTTTAAGTGTTGCAATTAAGGGGAGTGTTTCCGTGGTGAGAGATGAACGTCGAGAAATATTGAAAGATTTATCGGATTTTCGAGTTCGAAATTGTATCTCTCTCAGGGCATTCTCTGCTTTGACGCGTATTATCCGCTACTCCGGCTACAGTAGTGATTTTCCAGCAACTCAGGAATCGTTCTGGATTCTTCATAGAGATGTGCAGGAGGCGCTACGCAATAACAAGCCAGAGTGGATATATAATGACGAACTCAATGTTGAAATCGACGGAGTGCAAAAATCCGTAACGGTTGATATGCGCAATACCCAGTTTATCGGAGCCGATCTAAAAGTTGGCCATTTCCGTAACGGGTATGAACCAGATATTCTGTTTTGTATCGACCGGTTTGTTCCTAATGACGGTGTTTACGTCGATATCGGTGCAAATTGGGGTTATTTCCCAGTGTATCTCTCCGCGCGTTCGGGGTTTTCTGGCCAATGTGTGGCGGTAGAACCTGCTCCACGCGCAAATCGTGATCTTCAACAGATTGTATCGTCGCTGGATATTAGTGATAGAGTTGCTACTCATCCGGTGGCGGTATCTGATAGTTCGGGTAAAGTGCGTATATCTGATGAATTATGGACGGGAAATAATAGTATATCTGGGGTAATCGAAGATACGTCGTCTACCGCCGTCGAGGTTGATTGTACGACGCTTGACGATTTACTTGGAAATGGTGATATTTCTAGAATAGACTTGATAAAAATCGATGTTGAGGGCGTGGAAGACGCAGTTTTGCGCGGAGCGAAGGATACGATTAAGAAATTTGAACCAGTGATTATTTTTGAGAACTGGATCAGCCAATCGGAAGAAAAAACGCTCGCCCCTTTTCTTGAGCTACGCCGCATGTCTCTTGATTATGAGTTTTTTATCATGGAGATGCGGGAGAAAAGTCAATTTACGTTTTCACCCAGCTTCATAGAACTCGATACCAATCGCAGAAACTCATATGATGATAGATTAAATGTAATAGCGTTGCCGTCCAAGAAGTTCGATTTGCTGCTGTAGGATTTCTGATGCTGATATTTGCCGCGCCCCGGTCTAAGCTATTTCACAGTCCGGGGCGCGATTATTAAAAGTGTATTTTAAAAGGGATTTTATTTGAGGGCTAGGAACGCCATCTAGACGGAAGCTTTGACAGCAGATTTACATTTCGCTTTTTTTTTCCATCTCGCTGATGTTGTTTTCTAGATATTTGATACGCTGCCGTGCATCAATCAGTTGAAAATGAATCCTCTGATACACTTTCGCTGCGTCTGTGCCTGCGGCCTCTGGTGGTTTTTCCGCAATAAGATCGCCGACCACCGCCAAAAAGTCTGACAAAGGGCTGGCAATTAGTTTTTCGTAGATTTTGTGCGGTTCTACAACCGGCTCTCTCTTTTTGGTTGCCTTGATGTTTAGAGAGATACCAACATGCTGGCCCTCGTACCTTGGGCACCAGCCATTGGACGCGTCATTAATGTTAGAATTCCACCAATCGAAGTCGCTGAAACCCAGCACCTCGAGTATATCGATTATCATTCCGATCGTGAAACCGTACCTGTGTTGTTCGAATTTATTTACTCTTCCTCCCACGCCATATATCAATCCAACGACGTGAAAAGCACTATCCCCACTCAACAGCATTCGAAGCAATGCCCCCATGTCAGGGATTGCAATTTTCAACTCCCCACCAGGTCGTAAGATTCTGGAAAACTCCGAAAACGCCAAAAAGCTGTCGGGCCAATCGATATGCTCCAGTACGTGGCCAGCAACCACCTCGGAACAGGAATTGTTTTCTACCGAAGACATTTTAGTTATGTCCGCGACGATGTCAGGCATCATCGACGGATCGATATCAACGGTTAAATAGCCCTCAGGTTTGTAGTTCCGGCTGCCAACATAAAGTTTCATAATGTGCCCCTCGCATGCGGTATCTAAGATACCAAAAAAGTAATATCTTAACGACGTTAGCCGCCAAGCGAGATTGCCTCAACGACGGGCGCTTTTTTTTTTCGTATTCTCCCCAACTTCGGTGCATTCGGATAAGCGTTGTGACATATTCAGCTCGATCGCTTTCTATCAAGGTGCCAGCTATGCACCGGCACATAGTTGCGGCCCTATTTCCACATCGCCCGCATCCGCGCACCCACATCAATCCGAATCTGCTGCGCACTGCGTTCCGAAGCGGCGGCCGAAACCAGTGGCCAGGTCATCGTTTCGAAGAATTGCAGCAGGGTCGCCGGTATGAAGCGGGTTCTTGCGGCGTAGACATGCCGGTCGCCCTGCTGGTTCTGCCCGCCGGTGAAGAAGCGTTGCGGCGTGATCAGCGACAGGCTGTCCTTGGCGCGGGTCATGGCGACATAGAGCAGCCGGCGTTCTTCCTCCAGTTCCTGGGTGGTGCCGACACCGAGGTCGGAGGGAATGCAGCCATCGACCACATTCAGGATGAAGACGGAACGCCACTCCTGGCCTTTTGCCGAATGGATGGTCGACAGGCTGAGATAGTCCTCATCGAGCAGCGGCACGCCTGCCTGATCGCTGGTGGCGTCGGGTGGATCGAGCGTCAGCTCGGTCAGAAAGCGCTCGCGTGAGGGGTAGCCGCCGGCAATCTGCTCGAGTTGCAGCAAATCTGCCTTGCGGGTGTCGGCGTCCTCATGGAGGCGCTCGAGATGGGGTTCGTACCACAGCCGTGCCTGCCCGATTTCCCCCGGCCAGCCATTCGGGACCTGCCGCAGGCCCACCAGCATCTGCGTGAAGGCTGTCCAGTCGTCGCCGGTCTTCGGCGGCGGCGGAATTTCAGCAAGGGTAAGCAGCGGCTCGGGGTCCGTCGCGATAGCATCGAGAATATTGCCGGCCTTCTTCGGTCCGATGCCGGGCAGCATCTGCAGCAGCCGGAAACCGGCGACGCGGTCGCGTGGGTTCTGCGCGAAGCGCAACACTGCCAGCATGTCCTTCACATGGGCGCTGTCGAGGAATTTCAGGCCGCCAAATTTGACGAAGGGGATGTTGCGGCGGGTCAGTTCCACCTCGAGCGGCCCGCTGTGGCTGGAGGTGCGGAACAGCACGGCCTGCTGTTTCAGCGTCATGCCGGTTTCGCGATTGGCGAGAATCTGGTCGATGATGAAGTTCGCCTGTTCGGTTTCGTCCTTCACCGTCACGAGCTTCGGGCGCTCCAGTGATTCCCGCTCGGTCCAGAGGTTTTTGGTGAACCGCTCGCGCGCCAGATCGATCACGCCGTTGGCGGCCGCAAGGATCGGCTGCGTCGAGCGATAGTTGCGATCAAGCGTGATGATGTCGGCCGCCGGGCTGAAGGACGCCGGAAAGTCAAGGATGTTTCGCACTGTCGCCGCCCGGAACGAATAGATCGACTGCGCGTCGTCGCCCACCACGGTCAAACCGCGGCCGCCGGGTTTGAGCGCCATCAGCACGGAGGCCTGCAGCCGGTTGGTATCCTGATATTCGTCGACCATGACATGGTCGAAGCGGTTGCCGATATCATCAGCCAGAATGGGGTCGCTGACCATCTGGGCCCAGTAGAGCAGGAGATCGTCGTAATCGAGTACGTTCTGAACCTGTTTTGCCTCCACATAGGCTGCAAACAGTTGCTTGAGTTCACTCTCCCAGTTGGCGACCCAGGGATAATGCTGGCGCAATATGTCCTTGAGCGGCGTCTGGGAATTCACCGCGCGCGAATAGATGGCAAGACAGGTGCCTTTTGTCGGAAAGCGGCTTTCGGTCTTGGAAAAACCCAGCTCGTGCCGGGAAAGGTTCATCAGGTCGGCGCTGTCTTCGCGGTCGTGGATGGTGAAATCGATGTTGAGCCCGATCTGCTCGGCATAGATGCGCAACAGGCGGGCGCCGATGCCGTGAAAGGTGCCTGACCACGCGAGCGCGTCGGTGCGAGCTCCCGAATTGCCGCCAAGGACGTGTTTGCAGATACGCTCCACGCGGCGCGACATTTCCGTGGCGGCACGCCGCGAAAACGTCATCAGCAGGATACGGCGGGGATCGGCGCCATTCACGATCAGATGTGCGACACGGTGGGCGAGCGTATTGGTCTTGCCCGAACCGGCCCCGGCGATGATCAGCAGAGGCCCGGCCGTGTGGCCATCTGTCAGCCCAACGCCATGCTCCACCGCCTTGCGCTGCTGTTCGTTGAGCTTTTCCAGATAGGCAACCGCCATGCGAACAATCCTTGATACCTGCCTGTCCTCAGGGTGAGGACCCGTTCAGAGATGGCAGTTGTCGGAATCGCCGGCCATTGTCTGCCCTGTGGTCGCAATGATTAGCAAAGACTCAAACACCAATCCAGAACAAATGCTGAACGCCTCTTTCCCGTCGTTTAAACGCGGTCAGTGGTGAGATTTATCGTTTCGAAAGGTTGCGTGCAGTTCGTCGGTGGTTGCCGGTTGCCGGGCGTGCCCGATCCCGCACTCGCAGATCAAGTTAGGCATTAGGAAGCGGCGATATTGTTCTGAAATATATTGATATTCTTGATTTTAATTAGTGCATTTTCGCATTCTGCCGCGAAACCTTTGAACCAACCCGGTGATCCGCGAGTTCAATAATCGCGCCTCGGGAGGAGGCGCATTTTGGGAGGACCAGACCATGAAGCATCTGAAACTTTGCCTGATCGCTGTCGCCGCAATCGCTGCCTCGACCTTTGCCCAGGCCGAACAGAAGGCGATGAAATCCGATGTCACCATCGCCTCTGATATCAACTATCTGCTCTACACGCCCAAGGACTACGCCAGTTCGGATAAGACCTATCCTCTTGTCGTCTGGCTGCATGGCGGCGATCAGGGCGGCAGCGACATCGAAAAGCTGCGCCGCAGCGGCCTGCCGAAAATGATCGAAGAAGGCCGCGATTTTCCTTTTCTGGTGCTCTCGCCGCAAAATCCGAGTGAGGAGCTGCTCTATCCGATCGAACGTGTGGCGAGTGTTCTTCAGGCGGTGGTGGCCGATCATCGGGTGGATCGCGAGCGCATCTATCTGATCGGTTATAGCCGGGGAGGGTTCGGCGCATGGTCGATGGCCACGCAATTCCCCGAAACTTTTGCCGCGATTGTCCCGATCGCCGGCGGCGGTATCCGGCATTACCTCAATCGAACGAATGACAGAACAGCCTTCTGGGCCTTTCATGGCGCAAATGACGCTGTGATTCCGCTGTCCGACACGGTGGTCCTCGTGCAACGCCTTCAGGAACTGAAACGAAATGTCCGGCTTACCGTGTTCGAAGATACGGACCATGAAGCGGTCGAAGGGAAAGTGCTGAAGGACGAAGCGATGTGGACGTGGTTGCTTGAACAGAAGCTCACCGGTGAGAAAGCCTCTTCGGGTCCGTGAATCCGGCCTGATCGCTATTTTACGGCTGCTATAGCCGATCCCACCCAAGGCCGCCGCGGGGCAGGCTTTTTGTCAGACCCCGTGGCCTCCCGCAGCAAATGCATCTTTGTCGCTTGACTCAGCGCCCGGAAATAGTGCTAATGCGCATTAGCGGCTAATACGTATTAGCAACGATCGGATGTCGGGGAGGGCATCGGGTGGCCAATCACAAACGCCTCACGCAAAACGACATCGCCAAGCTCGCCGGCGTCAGTCAGGCAACGGTATCGCTGGTTCTGAATGGCGCACCGGCCGCGATTGCCCGCATCCCGGCTGAAACCCGCGAGCGGGTACAGGCGGTCATTCGCCAGACAGGTTATGTCGCCGACCCGATCGCGCGGCGAATGGCCAAGGGGCTGAACCGTATCCTCGGCGTTTTCACCTACGAGCCGGCTTTCCCGAGCGCGCAGGCCGACTTCTTCACGCCGTTCCTGCTGGGTATCGAGGAAGAAGCGCAGCAGCAGGCTTATGATCTTCTGCTGCTGACCAGCGCCGGCGTCGGCAATAACCGCAAGATTTTTTCGGAAGGCAACAGGCTCAGGATCGCCGATGGCTGTCTGGTTCTCGGTCGCGAATTCGACCGCAAGGAACTCGCCCGGCTGGTCTCGGAAGACTATCCTTTCGTCGCGATCGGCCGACGGGAAGATGCCGGTGGGCCGGTTCCTTATGTGGGCGGCGACTATGCCGCGGGAACGCGGCAGCTTGTCGAGGACGCGAGAGCGCTGGGGCACTCGAAGCTCGCTTATATCGGCCCCGATGGCCCGGCGGAATCGATCGCCGACCGCTGGCGTGGTTTCAGTGCGGCGCTCGGTGATGCAGCCACGCTTGCCCTTCATATCAAGGCCGTCAACCGGCCGGCCGACAAGATCCTCGATGCCATCCTTGAAAGCGGGGCGACGGCAGCCTTCTTCATAGAGCTGGCCGATGCCGTGCGTGTCGAAACCCTGGCAAGGGCGCGCGGGCTTGCCGTGCCCGAGGCTTTTTCGATGATCGTGCTTGGCAGCCATATCAGGGCCGCACGCAGCCCGGTGCGCTTCACCTCCTATGAAATTCCCCGCGAGGAAATGGGCCGGCAGGCGACTGCCATGCTGGTCAACCGCATCGAGACCGGCAGTCCGGGTAGCCAAATCCTTCTCAAATGTGAACCCGTCAGAGGGGAAACATTGGGCCCGGCCCCGGCAGCCTCCGCAAACAAGTCCCCAGTCAACAAAACGGATGTGACGACGTGAAAGACATGCAAGCAGATATTCTCGTGGTCGGTGGCGGCCTTGGCGGCGTGGCGGCGGCACTGGCTGCCGCACGGGCCGGAAAGCGCGTTATCATGACCGAGGAATATGACTGGATCGGCGGGCAATTGACCAGTCAGGCCGTTCCGTCGGACGAGCATACATGGGTCGAGCAATTCGGCATCACCCGCTCTTACCGGGCGTTGCGCAACGGTGTGCGGCAATATTATCGTGACCATTATCCGCTGACGGAAGGCGCACGGGCCTGGGGCGATCTCAATCCGGGTGGCGGATGGGTGAGCCGCATCTGCGCCGAGCCGCGTGTCAGCCTCGCGGTCATGGAAAGCATGCTGATGCCCTATATCGGCGCCGGCCGCCTGACGGTACTCAAGCCCTGGCGTCCGGTCGCGGCCGATGTCGAGGGCGACAGGGTTCGCTCAGTAACCGTCCGCCATCGCGACAGCGGCGCTGAAATCGTCATTTCCGCCGATTACATCCTCGATGCCACCGAACTCGGCGATCTCTTGCCGATGACGGGCACGGAATATGCCAAGGGTTTCGAGGCGCAGTCGGACACGGGTGAACCAAGTGCGCCGGCTGAAGTCCAGCCGGACAATGTGCAGGCCGTATCGATCTGCTTTGCCATCGACCATGTCGACGGTGACCAGACGATCGACAAGCCTGACAATTACGATTACTGGCGCTCTTACCAGCCGCACTTCTGGGGCGGGCCGCTCCTCGGCTTCACCGCGCCGCATCCGCGCACGCTTGATCATACCACCCGATCCTTCACGCCAAATCCCGATGACGATCCGCTGCTGGTCGATGCCGACCAGCGCAAGGGCGGCGGCGATGAAAACCTCTGGATTTTCCGCCGTATCGCGGCGCGGAAGAACTTTACGCCCGGTTTCTACAAGTCCGACATCTGCCTCGTGAACTGGCCGATGATCGACTATATGGACGGCACTATCATCGATGTGTCGGAAGAGGAAAAGGCGCGGCATCTGAAAGCGGCGGCGGACCTTTCCTATGCGGTCTTCTACTGGCTGCAGACGGAAGCGCCGCGTCTTGATGGCGGGCAGGGTTTCCGCGGGCTGCGGCTGAGAGGCGATATCACCGGCACCGAACATGGCCTCGCCATGGCGCCCTATATTCGTGAAAGCCGCCGCATCAAGCCGGTCACGCGCATCGTCGAGCAGGACCTTTCCTACACGGTTCGCGGTGACAGGGGGGCTTTCCGGTATCGCGACAGCATCGGCATCGGCATGTATCGCATCGATCTGCATCCATCGACCGGCGGCGACAATTACATCGACGTGCCTTCCTGCCCCTTCGAGATTCCGCTCGGCGCGCTGATCCCGCAGCGCGTGAAGAACCTCATTCCAGCCGGCAAGAATATCGGCACGACGCATATCACCAACGGTTGCTACCGGCTGCATCCGGTCGAATGGAATATCGGCGAAGTGGCCGGAATGCTTGCGGCCCACTGCCTGGAAAAAGGTCTCACACCGCATCAGGTGCAGGAAGAGGACGACCATCTTCATGTCTTCCAGACGGCGCTGACCCGCGAAGGCATCGAAATACGCTGGCCGGACATAGCGGCCTATTAGGACGGCGGACTGCCGTTCGATCGAACCCATCTTTGGAGGAGGACTGGGAATGAACAATCATTGGAAAATGCAATCCACCGCCTGCGCGCTGGCCCTCATCGGCTCGTTTGCGCTCGCAGGAGCCGCAGCGGCGCAGGATGCGATCAAGCTGCGCATGACAATCTGGAGCGCCAACGAGGCGCATCTGAAGCTGTTCAACGACATCGCGGCGGGCTTCAAGAAGGATCATCCAAACGTCAGCGTGACCTATGAGTCCCTGCCTTTCGACACCTATACGACTGCGCTCACGACCCAGATTGCGGGCGGCAATGCGCCTGACATGGCCTGGATTTTCGAGACCTCGGCCTATGATTTCGTCAAATCCGGTGCGCTCTACCCGCTCACCGATACGCTGAAGGCCGCGCCGGGCTATAATCTCGAGGAAGTCAGCGCCGGCGCCACGGAACGCTGGTCGCAGGATGGCAAGCTCTTTGCCTATCCGTTCTCGACCTCACCCTTTGCCGTCTTCGTCAACAATGATCTCATCAAGGCCGCAGGCGCCAAGACGCCGGCGGACATGATCGCTGCCGGCGAATGGACATGGGAGAACGCCATCGCCACGGCCTCTGCCGTCGCAAAAGCCGGCAAGGGCGGGCTTGTCGTCCGTGATTTCAATTACCAGAGCTGGCAATATCTCACCTCGGTGTGGAACGGCTGGGGTGCTTCCCCCTGGAGCGCTGACGGTGCAACCTGCACCATGGCGGAAAAGCCGATGGCGGATGCCGTCTCGTTCATCCACGACGCCATCTTCGAGAAGAAGGCCATGCCCGGTCCGGGCGAGACGGTCGATTTCTTTGCCGGTAATGCGGCCATGACCATAACCCAGATCAGCCGTGCCTCGCTTCTGCCGAAGGACAAGCCTTTCGGCTGGGACCTCGTGCCGCTGCCCAAGGGGCCGGCTGGCGAATATGCCTTGATCGGCCAGGCGGGCATCGGCGTCATGCAGTCCGGCAAGAATGCCGAGACTGCAGCCGAGTTCGTCGCCTACATGACCAATCCGGAAAATTCCGCCAAGCTCAGCCAGTTCTTTCCCTCGGCGCGCAAGTCGCTGCTGAATGCGGAGGTGTTGAAAAAGACCAATCCGCTGCTCAGCCAGGAGCAGATCGAAAAGGTCGTCATATCAGGCATCGCCACCGGCAAGGTGATGCCCGGCCATACCGGCTTTGCGCAGATACAGCAGATCGTGCGCTCGAACCTTGACGCGGTCTGGCGGCCGGAGGCCGATGTCGCGGGGGCGCTTCAAAAAATCTGCGGCCAGATCGGGCCGCTCCTGAAGCGCTGAGGAGAAAGCCATGGCTGTCGCGCAGGAAGTTACCCGTCGTCCAGATCGCCCGGTATCGGCGTTCTGGACCATCGCGCGGCGCGACAGCCTCGCAGGCTTTCTGTTCATCGCCCCGCAACTGATCGGGATCGTCATCTTCGTGCTGATCCCGCTCGGGCTGGTGTTCTGGTATTCGCTGCATGAGTGGAACGTGCTCGCCAATACCTTCACCTATACCGGTACGCAGAACTACCGGATGTTGATGGAGGACGGCAATCTTCGTGAGGTGCTGGGCGCGACCGCGATCTTCTCCGCCGGGCTTGTCGTGTTCAACCTGTCGCTGGCGCTGCTGCTTGCCGTGCTGCTCAATCAGAAACTTGCCGGCATTGCGATCTTCAGAACCCTGTTCTTCTCGCCGGTGGTCGTTTCGCTGGTCGCCTGGACGATTGTCTGGGGTTTTCTGTTGCAGAAGAACGGTGGCATCAACGGCATGTTGCTGATGATCGGCATCGAGGGGCCCAATTGGCTGCGCGAGGAGACGACAGCGATGATTTCTGTCATCGTCGTGCAGGTCTTCAAGAATGTCGGGCTCAACATGATCCTGTTTCTGGCGGCCCTTCAGGGCGTGCCGAAGGAACTCTACGAGGCGGCCCGCATCGACGGTGCGCCCGCCTTCAAGCAGTTTCGTCGCATCACCCTGCCGCTGATCAGCCCCACTATCCTGTTGACCTCGATCATCACCATCGTCGGCTCGCTGCAGGTGTTTGCGCAGATTGCGGTTCTCACCCAGGGCGGGCCGGGTCTCTCGACCACGGTGCTGGTTTATTACCTCTATCAGCAGGCTTTCCAGTTCCATTTCTTCGGTTATGGCTCGACGCTGTCCATCCTGCTGTTCCTGATCGTCGCGGTATTGACCTTCGCCCAGTGGCAGATGCGCAAGAGGATCGTCTTTTATGAAAGCTGACCTTTCCCCCCGCATGCAGGTGGTGCTTTACGGGCTGTTGTGCGTGCTGTTGATCCCGTTCGTCTTTCCGACCTGGTGGATGGTGACATCGTCGATCAAGCCGATCAGCGACATCTTCGCCTTCCCGCCGCAGTTCTTTCCGCAAAACCAGGATTGGACGACCTATTCGAAGGTATTCGAGTTGCAGCCCTTCGTGCGGCAATACTGGAACTCCGCCTATATTGCCGCTGTCGTGACGATTGGCACGATGATCGTCTCCTCCATGGCGGGATATGCTTTTGCGCGGATCCGGTTTCCGGGCGCCAATGCCATCTTCATGATCGTGCTGCTTGGCCTGCTCATCCCCTCGGAAGTGACGATCGTGCCGCTGTTCCAGATGTTCCTGAAGGCCGGCATGGTCAACACCCACTGGCCGCTGATCCTTGTTCCGATCTTCGGCGCGCCAAGTGTCTTCGCCACCTTCGTCATGCGGCAGTTTTTCGTGACGCTGCCGGGCGAGTTGGAAGAGGCGGCGCGTGTCGACGGTCTCGGGCGTTTCAAGATTTTCCGCAAGATTGCGCTGCCGCTCGCCAAACCGGCGCTGGCGTCGGTCGCAATCTTCACCTTCCTGCATTCCTGGAACCTGTTCCTCGAGCCGATCGTCTTTCTTTCCAGCGCCGAGATGTTCACGCTGCCGCAGGCGCTGACCCAATATACCGACGCCTATGGCGGGCCGATGTGGAACATCCAGCTTGCCGCAGCGACGCTCACCGCGCTGCCCGTGCTCATCGTCTTCGTGATTGCCCAGAAGCAGTTCGTCGAAGGCCTCGCCCATACCGGCCTCAAGGGCTGAAGAACCGGAATTGATTGATGGCTAACGTTACCCTGTCCGACATCCGCAAAAGCTATGGCGCGGTGAAAACCATTCACGGCGTCGATCTCGACATCAGGGATGGCGAATTTGTCGTCCTTGTCGGCCCCTCCGGCTGCGGCAAGTCCACATTGCTGCGGATGATAGCCGGTCTTGAAACGATTACCGGCGGCGAACTCAGGATCGGCGAGCGGATCGTCAACGATCTCGACCCGAAGGACCGCGATATCGCCATGGTATTCCAGTCCTATGCGCTTTACCCGCATATGACGGTCGCCAGCAATATGGGCTTCTCGCTGGAGCATCGTGGTTCGAGCAAGCAGGAGATCGCCGAGAAGGTGAACTGGGCAGCTGATATCCTTGGCCTCACACCGCTGCTTGACCGTTATCCGCGCCAGCTTTCCGGCGGCCAGCGCCAGCGTGTCGCGATGGGCCGGGCCATTGTTCGCAATCCGCAGGTGTTCCTGTTCGACGAACCCCTGTCCAATCTCGATGCGAAATTGCGCGTCGTCATGCGTGGCGAGATCAAGGCGCTGCACCAGAAGCTCAAGACCACCACGATCTATGTAACGCATGACCAGGTGGAGGCGATGACCATGGCGGACAGGGTCGTGGTCCTGAATGGCGGCAGGGTCGAGCAGGTCGGCACGCCGCTTGAACTTTACGACCGTCCGGCAAATCAGTTCGTCGCCGGCTTCATCGGATCGCCATCGATGAATTTTCTGTCCGGGACGATATCGGCGGGCGGTTTTGAAACCGGGGGTGTGGTTTTGCCCCCGCCGGCTACTGCGGCCGGTCTGGCGGGAAGAGGGGCCGTCTATGGTATCCGCCCGGAGCACTTCTCACTCGATGTGTCCGGTGTACCGGCGGAGATAATGCTCGTCGAACCGCTGGGATCGGAAACGCAGGTCACCATGGAACTCGGCGGCTCTAGGGTGCTCGGCGTCTTTCGTGAACGCATAGGGCAGGTCGTTGGCGACGAGATAAGGGTTTCGCCAGCGCTCGACTGCATCCATCTGTTTTCGGATGAAAACGGAGATCGGCTGAACTGATTGTCGCGTCCGCGGCTGGCGCGAGCCGCAGACCCTATGTCCATCCGGAGGAAGCTCCGTCGCGGTTCAGGCTATTGCCGACCATGTCGCGACGGAGGATTTCAGAGAAAACTGCTTTCGAACAGCTCGCCTGAATAGGCCGAATGGGTAACGCCCGCTTCAAGATCGGCCTTGGTCAACTCATCGACAAAAACGCCGTTCTGCATGACCAGCACGCGGTCGCACATATGGGCGATGACCGCGAGGTCGTGGCTGACGAGAACAAAGGTCAGGCCGTGTTCTTCGCGCTGGTCGGCAAGCAGGTTCAGGATTTCGGCCTGGATGGAGACGTCGAGCGCGGATGTCGGCTCATCGAGCAGCAGGATCGGCGGCTCGAGGATCAGCGCGCGGGCAATTGCCACGCGCTGGCGCTGGCCGCCGGAAAGTTCGTGCGGGAAGCGCTCGGCGAAATGTGCGGGCAGGCCCACCTGCTGCAGGGCGGCGGGAACCTTCGACCAGCCATCGCCAAGGCCCATCGCGCGGATCGGTTCGGCGAGCGCCCGGCCGATGCGGTGGCGTGGATGCAGCGAACCATAGGGGTCCTGAAATACCATCTGCGCCAGCTTCAGTTCGTCGGGGCTGCGGGTCTTGCCAACCGGTTTGCCGTTAAAGCTGATCGAGCCGGTCCAGCCGGCTTCCAGCCCCGCCAGCGACCGCAGCAAGGTCGACTTGCCGCAACCGCTCTCGCCGACGATACCAAGGGTCTCGCCTTTGTTGACCATGAGGCTGACGCCGCGCACGACGTGATTGCGGTTTTCCTTGGTGCCGTAGACGACGTCGAGCTTGTCTACCGTGATCATCGCATCACCTCCGCATCGATTGCCTGACGGTCCAGCACCTTGAGACGCCGCACCGGATTGCGGGGATCGGGCATCGCCGCAATCAGGCCGCGCGTATAGGGATGCTGCGCATCCTCCAGCTTGGTCAACGTCTCCACGACGCGCCCGCCATACATGACCAGTACGCGTTCGCAGAAGGCCGCGACCATGCGGATGTCATGGCTGATGAGGATCAGGCCGGAATTATTCTCGCGCACCATCTCGTCCAGAAGCAAAAGCACATCCTTGCGCACGCTGACATCGAGGGCCGAGGTCGGCTCATCGGCAATGACCAGCTTCGGCTTGGCGAGCAGCATCATGGCGATCATCACGCGCTGGCCCATGCCGCCCGATATCTGGTGCGGATAAAGCGCCATCACGCGGTCGGGATCGTTGATGCGCACGCGCAGCAACATGTCGCGGGCAGCACCTCTCGCCGCCTTGCCGGTCAGCGCCAGATGCAGTTCGGCTGCCTCCGCCACCTGCTTTCCGATCGGCAGCACCGGGTTCAGCGAGTAACGCGGATCCTGCATGATCAGCGCCATCTCGCTGCCGCGGATCGCGCCCATCTGCCGTTCGGATTTCTCGAGGAGCGGTTCGGAGAGAAAGTCCATCCGCTCCGCCGTCACCGTGGCGCTTTTCGGCAGGAGCCGCATGGCGGCGCGACCGGTGGTGGATTTTCCGGAGCCGGATTCACCAACGATACCGACCCTTTCGCGCCCGACGTCGAAATTGACGTTGGACACGGCCGGAATGGTGTTGCGGCCGAAACGGACATTGAGGTCGCGGACCGAAAGGATGGGGGAGCTATCAGGAACGGGCATGACGCGGATCCAGGAGGTCGCGCAGCGTATCGCCGGCGATGTTGAAGGCAAGGCTCGTCAGCAGGA
The DNA here is from genome assembly GCF_900188475.1 of Agrobacterium sp. 719_389. Taxonomy (NCBI): domain Bacteria; kingdom Pseudomonadati; phylum Pseudomonadota; class Alphaproteobacteria; order Hyphomicrobiales; family Rhizobiaceae; genus Agrobacterium; species Agrobacterium sp. 719_389. Next base: position 189,934 of record NZ_FYEM01000011.1, on the reverse strand, counting down.
TGGCGATGCCGGGCATGACGGCGACCCACCAGTAATCGAGCATGAACTTGCGGCCGCTGGAGATCATCGCGCCCCATTCCGGCAGCGGCGGCTGGGCTCCTAGACCAAGGAAGCCGAGTGAAGCGGCGGTCAGGATGATGCCGGCCATATTCAATGTCAGGCGAACGATGACCGAGGGAATGCACATCGGCGCAATGTATAAAAACAGGATGCGCAGCGGCGAGGCGCCATAGAGACGGGCGGCGGCGACATAATCGGTATTGCGCACGACAAGCGCTTCCGCACGGGCAAGACGCGCAATCGGCGGCCATGCGGTCAGCGAGATCGCAATGATCGCCGTGCCGAGACCGGCGCCCATGGCGGCCGCAAAGGCAAGCGCCAGCACGAGCGACGGGAAGGACAGGACGATATCGGTCGCGCGCATCAGGATCGCGTCGGTTCTGCCACCGAAGAAACCGGCCATCACGCCAATGGCAAGGCCGATCGGACCAACGATGATCGAGACTGACAAAACCGTCTGGATGGTGATGCGGGTGCCGTAGACAAGCCTGCTGAAAATGTCGCGGCCGAATTCGTCGGTTCCGGCCAGATGCGCCCAGCTGGGAGGCTGGAGCGCGTTTTCGAGCGCCTGACGGGCAGGATCGTAAGGCGCGATGAGCGGGGCGAAAATGGCGACCACGACCAGAATGGCCAGAATGGCGAAGCCGAACATGCCAAGCGGTTCGTCAGCGAGCTTTCGAAGCGTCCGCATGGTGGTGGTCGACAGGCGCGACAGGGCGCTGGGTCGATCAACAGTATTGTTATGCGCGATATCGGTCATCGGGCGGCCTCCCGTGTACGGGGATCAAGCGTGGTATAGGCCAGATCGGCGAAGAAGTTGAGCAGCATGAATATGAAGCCGATAACGATCGTGGCGGCCAGAATTGCATTCATGTCGCCGATGAGCAGCGCATTCGTCATGTACTGGCCGATGCCAGGCCAGGAGAAGACGATCTCCGTGACCACGGCGCCTTCCAGCAGGTTTCCATAGGAGATCGCCAGGACGGTGATGAGCTGCACGGCGATGTTGGGCAGCACATGGCGAGTTATGGTGCGTGCTGGGCTGACGCCCTTTGCCCGTGCCGCGATGACATAGTCCTGGCTGAGCTGTTCGAGGGTGAAGGCCCTCGTCATGCGGGTGATGTAGGCCATGGCCATATAGGCGAGGATGATGGCGGGCAGGATGATGTGTCCAAGCGCGTTCCAGAAGATTTCCGTCTCGCCCGCAAGGAGGGTGTCGATGAGCATCAATCCCGTCTTGGGTTCCACAAGGCCTTCGTAAAAGACATCGACCCGGCCGGGGCCCGCGACAAGGTTGAGGTTTGCGTAGAAAATCACCAGCCCGACGATGCCGAACCAGAAGACCGGTATCGAATGCCCGACAAGCGCAAAAACGCGCGCGAACTTGTCGATGAAGGTATCGCGGAAGAGGGCGGCGGCAAGACCGAGCGGGACACCGACGACCGTCGAGATGATGATCGCCAGCGTGGCGAGTTCGAAAGTGGCGGGGAAGGCCTGCGCAAGATCCCGGGTCACCGGATTGCCGGTCAGGATCGCAATACCGAAATCGCCATGCAGCAGGCCGCGCAGGTAGATGAAGAACTGCTGGTAAAGCGGCAGATCAAGCCCCAGCCGCGCTCGCATGGCCTCATAGGCCTTGGGGTCGGCAAGTTCGCCGACGATCGCCCCGACCGGATCGGTCGGCATGACCCGGCCGATGATGAAGGTGATGCAGAGCAGGATGAAGAGGCTGACGATCAGTTGCAGAAAACGATGTCCAAGCCCGCGCAGTGAGATCTCCGTCATTGCTGGCCGTACTTCCCTGCAAGAACGCCGTCAGCGGTGAAGCCTTTGCACGCTGCTCGCCGCAGACGCGCAATTCTCCTTTGCAAAAACTCTCGATGGTACTTCATCCCAACTCCTCCCTGAGTTAACATGAAAACATATGACGTGCTGTCATGTCATCATATGAGTAGCGAAGGGATTCGTATTCTGCAAGAGGGAAGAATGGCATGATGGGCGACAGGGTGAAGCCGCGGGAGAGGCGGGCGCAACAGATCATCGATAATCTCAGCGCAGAAATTCGCAGTGGAAAACTGAAAAACGGTGATCAGCTTCCCACGGAACCGGAGCTTGAGCGCAGCTATGGCGTGAGCCGCACCGTGGTTCGCGAGGCGATCGCGGATTTACGTTCCGCCGGCTATGTCGTTCCCATTCAGGGCAAGGGGGTTTTCGTCAGCAATACCAGTGAATGGGCCGGCGTGAAACTGACGCAATCCGAGGTCGGCACCATTGCAGAGACGCTGGAAATGCTGGAGTTCCGGCTTGCAACGGAAGGCGAGGCGGCGGCAATCGCCGCCTATCGCCGCACAGCCCAGCAGGAGGCCGCAATCTCTGCGGCGCACCGGAAAATGGCCCGCGCCATCGATGCGGGCGAAACCACGGTCGATGCCGATTACGAGTTTCACACGGCCATCGCAATCGCCACCAATAACCGCTTTTATCTGGAGGCGCTGCGTCAGTTCGGTTCGCGCTCCATACCGCGCGGGCAGTTCCCGACGCTGCCGGAAACCGGTGACGCGAATTATCTTCGCAAAGTGCAGGCCGAGCACGAGGCAATCCTGCGCGCCATCGTCGAACAGGATCCCGACGCGGCGCGAAAAGCCATGCGTGAACATATGCTTGCGAGCCAGCGCCGATACAGGTTGCTCTCGGAAGCGCAATAGCATCTCGACACTCATCTTATTTCATGCGATGTCATATGATGACTTGCATGGAGAGAGGAGAGAATCGATGTATGTCGGCACCCAGGTTGCTGCGCGCGATGACGAGGATTTTAAGGTTTGGGCGCAGCTCGGCGTCAAAAACATCAACGCTGATCCGCCCGGAAAGCCCGCGAGCTGGACTTTCGAGGACTTTGAACGCCACCGTGACAAGGTCGAAAGCTTTGGCCTTGTCCTGGACATGGTGCAATTGCCGCTGCCGTCCCGGCCCATCGAACAGGCGTCGTATCCCGATATCCTGCTGGCGGGGCCGGACCGTGACCGGCAGATCGATGCGGTCTGCAAGATGATAGAAGATATCGCCAGGGCCGGTATCCCTGCGGCGAAATACAATCTCAACCTCATTGGCATTCCGCGCACGGAGATGGAACGCGGACGTGGCGGATCGCTTAATGAAGCCTGGCGCTGGGATAAGGCGGATCATGACGCCGCGCCGGGCCTCGCGGGCGTTCTTTCCGAGGACGAAAACTGGGAACGCATCGACTATTTCCTCGAACGCGTCGTGCCGGTTGCGGCAAGCAACAAGGTGCGTCTCGCCTGCCACCCTCATGATCCCTATACCCCGCCGGGTTACAAGGGTGTCACGCGTGTGCTCGGCACTGTCGAGGGATTGAAGAAATTCGTGCAGATGCGCGAAAATCCCTATCACGGCCTGAATTTCTGCCAGGGGTCGATCGGCGAGATGCTCGACAATCCGCGCGAGGAGATCGACGACATCATCAGGTGGTTCGGCAGCCGCGACAAGATCTTCAACGTCCATTTCCGCAATATCAGCGGCGGCAAACTCTCCTTCATGGAGACGTTCCCCGATGAGGGCGACATGGACATGGTGCGGTCGCTGAAACTCTATCACGAACTCGGCTATCGCTACATGATCATGCCAGACCATGTGCCGACGATTGCCGGGCGCGATGCCGTCGGTGTCGCTTTCGCCTTCTGCTACGGCTACATCGCCGCCTTGATCGAAGCGCTTGATAACAAACATCTTTGACGAATTAAACCGGCGACGTCCTTTGCGTCGCCGGCTCGTTTTCCAGACACGAATTACCGATCTGTAGGAGGAGCAGGTATGAAAAAAACATTGATCCGTCTCGCATTCACCACGGCCCTTGGGGCGATGCTGCTGCAGGCCGCGCCAACCCTGGCCAAGACACCCAACGACCAGCTTGTCATCGGAACCTCGCTGGCCCAGGTGCTGTCGCTCGACCCGCATCAGGCCACCGAAGGAAAAGCCAACGAAATCATGTCCAACCTCTATGACCGCCTGATTTCGGTCGATGGTTCGGGCAAGGTTTCACCGCAGCTTGCCGAACGCTGGGAGATAGATGACAAGGGCATCACCTTCCATCTTCGCGAGGCAAATTTCGCCTCGGGCAATCCGGTAACCTCGGCAGACGTCGTCTACTCGCTCGGCCGGCTGTTGAAGATGAACCAGGCGGCCGCAGCCAACCTCAAGCGCGTTGGCTATAACGCCGATAATGTCGACAAGCTGGTGAGCGCGCCGGATGAAAAAACGGTACGCATCGATCTTTCCGGCGAAACGACCTCCGAACTGCTTCTTTACCGTCTGGCCATGGTCATCGCCAGCGTCGTCGACAGCAAGGAGCTCAAGTCACATGAGAGCAATGGCGACTGGGGCAATGGCTGGCTGAGAACCAATTCCGCCGGTTCCGGTCCTTTTACGCTCAATCGCTGGTCGCCGAATGAGATCATCATTCTCGAGGCCAACAAGGACTATGTGGCCGGCAGCCCGAAAATGCGCCGCGTCATCGTTCGCCATGTGCCGGAAAGCCAGGTGGAGCGCCTGATGCTGGAACGCGGCGATATCGACATCGCCAGCGCGCTGACAGCTGCCGACCTTGCGATCTTCAACAACAAGGAAGGTTTCCAGATCCAGCGTGTGCCCACGGGCGGCTTCTACGTCCTATCCATGAATGCCGGCAAGGAGCCCTTGTCCAACCCCAAAGTCCGCGAAGCGATTGCCTATGGCATCGACTACAAGGGCATGGAAAAGACCATCATGGGTCCTTACGGTCGGGCGCGCACGGTGCCGGTGCCGGAAAACTTCGAATATGCCATTCCGAGCCCGGACTGGAAGCTCGATGTCGAGAAGGCGAAGGCCCTGCTCAAGGAGGCCGGTTATGAGAACGGCTTCACGCTCAATCTGAAGACGATCGCGCAGACACCACGCATCGACCTCGCCACCGCGATCCAGGCCTCGCTCAGCGAGATCGGCATCAAGGTCAATATCCAGCAGGGTAACGGTTCGGACGTGATTGCCGCCCACCGCGCGCGGGATTTCGATCTGCTCATTCCGCAGACCGGCGCCTACATGCCGAATGTGCTGGGCTCGATGGAGCAGTTTTCCAGCAATCCCGACAACTCGCTTGCCGCCAACAATGCCGGTAATTTCGTCTGGCGCTCAGCCTGGGACATTCCGGAACTGACCGCGCTGACGGCAAAGGCCTCGCTGGAGCCGGACGCCAAGAAGCGCGGGGAAATCTACACCCAGATGCAGGAAATGTTCGTCGCCCAGAAGCCGGCGGTGCTGCCGATGTTCGAGAGATTCGAGCCGATCGTGCTGAATGCGCGCGTGAAGGATTATGTGGGCCATCCCAGCCAGACGACCCGGCTGGAAAAGGTCACGAAAGACTAAGGGCAAACCACAGTCTCTGAAAAACCTGCGACGGGCGGTTTTACCGCCCGTTTTTTATCAGCGGCCAACCGCGAAGCCCGGACGCGGCAGAGGATTGTCGCACGTCATCCCGTAATTTCAGGGGTTTTCTCAAGGACTTCATCGGATTAGACCGTCCGATGACTATTCCTTCCGTCGGGCGAGAGTCGCGAACTCCGCTCACCCACCTCCCGAAGAATGCGTTGACGACCATGAACCTTGCACAGATAAAACTTCCGTCGCGGCCGCTTAGCCTCAAACGTGGCGTCATTTCGGTGCCGGCAGCCTATTATTTCTCCATTCCCGTGCTTCTGGTGATCACGGTCGTCATGCTCGTGGCCGAGGGCCCGGGCATATTGCGGGACTATCAGATCAGCAAAGACCCGCTGGAGATTGAAAACGGCGATATCAACGGCAGCTGCAAGACGCGCAAGGCGATCTTCACGACCTGCGAGGCGGATCTTTCCTACGAACATGCGGGTGTGAGCTACAAGAAGGATGTCGAGGTCATGTTCGTCGATTTCCATTCCGGCGATTACGAAACCGGGCTGGTCATTTCTGCGAAGAACCCGGAACTCGCAACGATTTCGCTGGGCCTCGATATGCTCTGGAACCGCATCATCACGCTCGGCGTGTTCGTCGCCCTGCTCGGTTTCGGCAGTCTTGCGATGCTGTTCACGCTTATTCGTGTCCTGCGGGTTCGTCTGCAGCTGCGCAAGCCCGCGCCTTTGACCGTCATCCCGGTCGCGCTGACGGCCGTTGCCGAAAAACGCAGCCGTCTTTTCGTGACCTATGCCGATACGGTAAGGGACGACAAAACCAAACGGCAATCCTTTACGCATCTGGAGCGTGGTCGCATTCCCGTCGTCGTCGGCCATACCGGCAAACATGATGTGGCGCTCGCGGTCCTGCATGGCAACAGCGCGTTGCCGGTTCTGCTCGATGATCAGCTGGAGCGGATCGACCTTACGGAGCAGGAGCGGGCGGAGGCTCTGGCATCGCTTGCCCCGATAGTCGCGACTGAGACGCAGGGGGCTGCTGCGGCCGAGGCTGCGGCGATGAAGAAAGGACCGGGCCTGCTGCGCAGACTGGGCATTTTCGTTGCCATCGTTGCCGTCATCATCGTCGCGGTGTTCGGTTACTGGCTGTGGTATGTCACGAGCGCTCCGTCGCAATTCAACTCACCCGGAATGGACATCAACAACATGCTGCCGGCAGCACTCAACGAGTGGGGTTGCGCCCGTCTGCAGGAGCGTTTCGCCGATGGTCCGGCGCCTTTCGGATGCACCGCGGCAGATTATCGAAGCTGGAAGTAAAGGCTTCCGTCGATCACTTTTTCGGGTCGGTTTGCCAAAAGTGTTACAGCTTGGCACGCCGGCCCGGACTATTTTTCGTGCGCGAAAAAATATTGATGCAATTATCAAGGGTTGCATTAGAGATTTATAAATAAACCACTCCCATAGTGCCACCGTGAGCGGTTCTTCAGAGGCTGGGAGAGTGCATCATGTTCACGGTTTTGGAATGCGTTGCCATACAGCACGACCGGGCGGTCGTTCTTCTTGCAGCTGTTATCTGCCTGCTTGGCATGTTTGCTTTTTTTCACCTTCTGTTGCGTGCGGAGGAAAGTCCGGCTGGCCGTAAGCCCTATTGGGTGCTGGTTGCCGCCTTTGCCGGAGGCCTGAGCGTCTGGGCCACGCATTTCGTCGCCATGCTCGCCTATAAGGGTGCGGTTCCGATCGGTTATGATTTCGCCTTCACGGCTTTGTCGGCGGTTTTCGCCGTTATCGGTTTCTGGCTGGCGCTCACCGCCCGCTCGCAGGCCGCTTACAGCCCTGTTATCGTCGGCACGCTCATCACCCTGTCGGTCGCCGTCATGCATTTCGTCGGAATGGCGGGAATGGATGTCGCCGCCACGATCAGCTACCGGTGGGGACCGGTGCTGGGCGGTTTTGCGGTCGCCTGGGTATCTTTCCTTCTGGCCTTTTTTCTTTTCTGTCGCATCGGTTCCTGGAAGCGCATCGCCGCGCCGGCCGCATCGGCGATTTTCGCGATCTGCGCGCTGCATTTCACGACCATGTCGGCCACGGTGCTTTCGCCCGATCCGTCCGTATCCGGGCCTGATCCCGACAATGTCGCGCGGCTGATCATGATCTGCGCCATTTCCGGCGTCACGTTCCTGATCCTGTCCTCCACCGCCGCCGCGGCCCTAGTGGATCGTTATCTCGTCGATCTCAAGGGTCTCGTCGATGCGACGCTTGATGGCCTCGCCGTCGTCCGCGATGGGCGGATCGTGGAGCTGAACACCCGTTTTGCCGGCCTTCTGGGCAGGGATGAAGCATCGCTGGTCGGACAGAACCCCGACGATCTCTTCAAGGCGATCGACGGGCAGCCCGCTTATCTGCCACGCCACACGCCGGTGGAGGCGGTGCGCGAGCGTGCCGGGCAAGCGCAGATATTCGAACTCAGCGTGCGTACGATCGAATATCGCGGCCGCCCCTGTGAGGTGATGGCCATCCGTGACCTCACGGAAAAGCGCGAAGCGCAGCGGGAAATCGAATATCTCGCCCGCCATGATGTTCTGACGGGCCTTTCCAACCGCACCATGTTCCAGACCCGTCTTCACCAGCAGATCGAGCATTGCGACGAGGATGACGAATTTGCGCTCTTGGCGCTCGATCTCGACCGGTTCAAGGCTGTCAACGACATATTCGGTCATGCCGAAGGGGATCGCGTCCTGAAAAAGGTCGCCGCCATTCTCGATGAATGTGCAAGGGCAGGCGATGTGGTCGCCCGTCTCGGTGGTGATGAGTTCGTCATCCTGACCGCGCGCCACACCAGGGCGGAAGAGGCGCGCCTGCTGGCAGAAACGATCCTTGGCATGTTCGCACTGAAGATGAATGTCGCCAACGATCCGACCTCCGTCGGCGTCAGCATCGGCATCGCCGTGTTCCCGCGGGACGGCCGGGATCACGAAAGCATCATGCATGCCGCCGATCTGGCGCTTTACCGCGCGAAGATGGGCGGGCGCGGCATATTGGCCTTCTACGACCCGGTGATGGATCAGGAGGCGCGCGAACGCCGCCAGCTCGAGACGGATCTGCGGCTTGCCATCAATCGCAACGAGCTGCTGTTGAACTATCAGCCGGTGCTGTCAGTCGAATGCGGCCAGGTCGTCGGCTACGAGGCGCTGGTGCGCTGGCAGCACCCGACACGGGGCGTGGTGCCGCCGGATGTCTTCATTCCGATTGCCGAGGAAAGTGGGATCATCATCTCGCTCGGCGAATGGGTGCTGCGCGAGGCCTGCCGTCAGGCGGCCGGCTGGGCGCCGCATCTGAAGGTCGCGGTGAATGTCTCGCCATTGCAGTTTTCGCTGGCCAATCTCGGTCATGTCGTCTGCACCGTCCTGATGCAGACCGGGCTTTCGCCGAACCGGCTGGAGCTCGAAATCACGGAAGCTGCCCTTCTGAAAGATCGCAAGACGACGCTGATCATCCTCAACCAGTTGAAGGCGCTCGGTGTCGCCATCGTCATGGATGATTTCGGCACGGGTTATTCCTCGCTCAGCAACCTGCAGAGCTTCCCCTTCGACAAGATAAAGATCGACCGCAGTTTCATCGCCGCCATGAGCGACGATGACAATGCTCGCGCCATCGTGCGCGCGGTGATTGGCCTTGGCCGCAGCCTCGATCTGCCGGTCACGGCGGAGGGGATTGAAACGGATGCGCAATATCGCATGGTCGTCGACGAGGGCTGCGCGCAGGCGCAGGGTTATCTCTTCGGCAAACCGGATGTCGCACCCGCGCAGGTCGTAAGAACCACCACGCGGAAGAAACATTCCGTTTGATAAAAGAGGCGACGGCGCAGGACGCCGTCGCCCCGCCTTTCCCACATCGGATGGAACGAGAGCGACGGCAGATCGTTAGGCTTGCGTGTGGCGCGTCCATGCTGCGGTTGCCCCGGCGGTGCCGACGACCAGCCTGACGGGAGTGGTTTGATCCCCTGTCATGAACGCGCCTCGGATGAACTTCTATTGACGGGAGAGACCGCGATGACAGACCGCCTCGAGCCGCAGGACCCGCGCAGCCAGTATCCGCGCCCGCCCTTTTCGACCCCGACCCAGGAGATGCCGGGTCTGGTGACGAATATGACGCCTTTCCCTGATCATGGCGAAAAAAGCTACAAGGGCACCGGCAAGCTTGCCGGGCGCAAGGCGCTGATTACCGGCGGCGATTCAGGTATCGGCCGCGCCGTCGCCATCGCCTTTGCAAGGGAAGGTGCTGATGTGGCGATCTCCTATCTGCCGGAAGAGGAATCCGACGCTGAGGAGGTCGTGGCGCTCATCGAGGCGGAAGGTCGCGTGGCGGTCGCGCTGCCCGGCGATATTACCGATGAGGCATGGTGCCGCGAACTGGTAGAGAAGGCGGCCGGCGATCTCGACGGGCTGGATATTCTGGTCATCAACGCCGCGAGACAGCAATATCGCGAAGACATAGAAGAACTGTCGACCGACGATTTCGACCGCACCATGAAGACCAATCTTTATGCCCTGCACTGGATTGCGCAGGCGGCTGTTCCCCATCTCAAGCCGGGGTCGTCGGTGATCACCACCGCCTCGATACAGGCTTATGAGCCCTCCGCAATCCTGCTGGACTACGCCACCACCAAAGCCGGTATCGTCGCCTATACGAAAGCGCTTGCCAAACAGCTCATCGAAAAGGGCGTGCGTGCAAACGCCGTTGCGCCGGGGCCGTTCTGGACGGTGCTTCAGCCGAGCGGCGGCCAGCCTGACGAGAAGGTGAAGAATTTCGGCAAGGACAGCGATTTCGGCCGCCCGGGACAGCCGGTGGAACTGGCGCCCGTTTATGTGCTGCTGGCGTCGCAGGATGCGAGCTTCATCAATGGCGAGGTTTATGGCGTCACCGGCGGCAGGGGCATTGCCTGAGGCGATGCCCGCCAATGCCGGATGGCCTTTGAGGATTTCGAGATGAAACGGCAGGCAGAACGTTCAGACATAAACTTGAAGAGCTTCGATGTCCGCGATCGGCTGATACTGGCGCTTTATGCGCAGTTGAAAGCGGAGCGGCAGACCCGTGAGGCGATGGAGTGGGTGATCCGTAATGGTGGCCTTTCGCCGGAGGTGCTGGAAGCCATGGCGTCCGACCCGGTGCCGGTTCTGGCGGAGGCGGACGTGCCCGCCATCGAGCGCATTCTGGCCGGCGACCGACGCCGGGAAATGCCCTCCCGCAGCGATGACGAGGGACGACGGACATGAACCGCAGAGCCAGCTGGAGAGGCCATCTGACCTTTGCCGATTTCAACTGCGAAGTCGGCCTTTATTCGGCGCTGACCTCGGCGGAGAAAATCGCGTTCAATATCGTCAACCGCAAGACCGGCCATCGCGTCGAGCGGCAATATGTTGATAGTGATACCGGAGAGGCGGTTCTTCGTGACGATCAGGTCAAGGGATACGAGCTCGACAATGGCGACCACATCGTCATCGAGGGAGACGAGATCGCGAAGCTGATGCCGGAGAGCGACAAGGTCATCCGCGTCAGTCACTTTCTGCCCTGTGACGAGATCGACAAGCTTTATTTCGACAAGTCTTATTATCTCGCGCCGGGCGGGGAGGGTGGCGAAGAGGCGTTGACGCTTCTCGCCAGGGCGATGGACGACGAGAATGTCGCAGCTCTCGGCGAAGCGGTGCTTTTCCGCCGCAACCGTGTCCTGCTGATCCGTCCGAGCGGCAAGGCTCTCGTCGCGACGACGCTGAATTTCAGCTACGAGGTCCGTTCGCAGACATCGGTCTTCAAGTCGATCCCCGACATCGAGTTCGATGAGGAAATGTTGGAACTCGCCGGTCACATCATCGAAAAGCGCGCCGGCACGTTCGATCCCGCAGACTATAGCGACCGTTATAATGATGCGCTGGCAGAACTTGTGAAAGCCAAGATCGAAGGCCGGGAAATCGCCAAGCAACCGCCGCGCAAGGAAGACAATATCATCGATCTCAAGGAGGCCCTGCGCCGCAGCGCGGGGGCGGGAGCCGGGAAAAAGGCGACGGCAGCAGGCCGCAAGGCGTCGCGGAAAGCGGGCTGATCCATGGGATTGCAGACCTATAACGCCAAGCGCAGTTTCGACAAGACGCCGGAGCCCAAGGGTACGAAGGCCGAACAGCAGGGATCGAGCTTCGTGATCCAGAAACACGATGCCCGCCGTCTGCATTATGATTTTCGGCTGGAAATGGATGGCGTGCTGAAAAGCTGGGCGGTGACGCGCGGTCCCAGTCTCGATCCCGAGGACAAACGCCTTGCCGTGCATGTGGAGGACCATCCCCTCAGCTATGGTGATTTTGAAGGCGTTATCCCCAAGGGACAATATGGCGGCGGCACCGTGATTGTCTGGGATCGCGGCTTCTGGCAGCCGATCGGTGACGCCCGGAAAGGCTATCGCAAAGGCCATCTGGAATTCGAACTGGAAGGCGAAAAGCTGAAGGGACGCTGGCATCTGGTGCGCATGCACGGAAAGCCGGGCGAAAGCCGGGAAAACTGGCTGCTGATCAAAGGCGACGACGAAGAAGCCAGACATAAAGGCGGCGCGGATATTCTCGAGGAACGGCCGGAATCCGTAAAGACCGGGCGCAGCGTCGAGGAGGTTGCTGCCAAGCCAAAAGATACCTGGAATTCCAAGCCGGTATCGAAAAAGGCCGCGGCTTCGACGTCGGGCAAAAAACAGGCGCATGCGCTGCCCAAAGGCGCGCGCAAACAGGCCATGCCGTCCTTCGTGCCGCCGGCGCTCGCCACGCTCAAGCCAAAACCGCCCGACGGAGATCGCTGGCTGAATGAAATCAAATTTGACGGCTATCGCCTGCAGGCGCGTGTCGATCAGGGCAAGCTCCAGCTCCTGACCCGCAGCGGGCTGGACTGGACGGAGAAATTCGGTGTGGCCGTGGCAGGCGCTATCAAGGCGCTGCCGGTGGAAACGGTGTTGATCGACGGCGAAATCGTCGTGGAACGCGATAACGGGGCTTCCGATTTCTCCGCCTTGCAGCAGGATCTGAGCGAAGGACGCAGCGACCGTTTTGTGTTTTACGCCTTCGACCTTCTCTATCTCGATGGCAGCGATCTGCGCGGTGCGGCATTGAGCGAACGAAAAGCGCTGCTGGAAAGGCTGTTGCCGGCGGGCGATCCCCATCTCCGTTACAGCCAGCATTTTGAAGAAAGCGGCGCGCTTGTCCTCGACCATGCCTGCCGGCTCAGTCTTGAGGGTGTCATTTCCAAGGTCAAGAGCAGCAAATATGTTTCCGGGCGTAAGGGAGAATGGGTAAAATCCAAATGCTCGATGCGACAGGAATTCGTTATCGGTGGCTACACCGTCTCCTCGACATCGGACCATGCGATCGGATCGCTGGCGCTCGGCGTTTATGAAAATGGCGAGCTGCGCCATGTCGGCCGTGTCGGGACAGGTTATACGGGCGACGTGGCAGAGATGCTGCTTGGCCTGTTGAAGCCGCTGGAGCGCAAGGAAAGCCCGTTCGGTGAGAAGCTCACCGCGCTTGCCCGACGTGATCTTCATTTCGTGAAGCCGGAACTGGTGGCTGAAGTGGAGTTTCGCGCATGGTCTGGAGATGGCAATCTGCGCCACGCCTCCTTCCGGGGGCTGCGTGAAGACAAGCCCGCAGAAGAAATCGAACGCGAGGAGAAGGCCGTGTCCGATACCAAGGCGCCGCAATCGACGATCAAGTTCACCCATCCTGACCGGCTCTACTGGCCGGACGATGGCGTGACGAAGGAGGGGCTTGCCGATTATTATGCGCAGGTCTGGCGGCGCATCGCGCCCTTTGTCGTCAACCGGCCGCTGGCACTGCTGCGCTGCCCGGAGGGTATAGAAGGGCAGCGTTTCTTCCAGAAACATGCCTGGCGCGGCATCAACAAGGCGGTCGAGCAAATCAGGGACCCCAAGGACAAGGGCGGTGAGCCGCTGATCCGCATCACCGATCTCGATGGCTTGATGGCGCTCGTGCAATCTGCCGCGCTTGAAATCCACCCATGGGGTGTGACCACCGCCAATTGGGAAAAGCCTGACATGATCACCATGGATATCGACCCCGGCGAGGATGTGGCATGGGAAGAGGTGATCGAGGCGGCGCTGGAACTAAAACGGCGTTTCGAAGAGGCCGGGCTTGCCGCTTTCGTCAAGACCTCGGGCGGCAAGGGACTGCATGTCGTCGCGCCGCTGAAGCCGCAGGCGGGCTGGGCCCCGGTAAAAGCCTTCGCCAAGGCCATGGCGGCGGATATGTCGAAAGCCGAACCGGAGAAATATCTTTCCGTCGCCACCAAGGCGAAACGTCAGGGCCGTATTTTTATCGACTACCTGCGCAACGGCAGGGGCAATACGGCGGTTGCGGCCTATTCGACGCGCGCCCGGCCGGGAGCCGCCATTTCAGCGCCGCTCGAATGGTCGGAACTGACAGCCGAGATCGGTCCGGCCCATTTCACCGTCAACAATATCGGGGCTCGTCTTGCGGCGCTGAAAAAAGACCCGTGGGACGGCTTTTTTGCCGCTGCCAAGCCGCTGCCGAAAAAGGCACGGTGAAGACGCCGATCCTCAGCTTCTCTTTTCCGAAGCGAGGCTTTTCTTCAGCGCATCCATGATATTGATGACATTGCCGCCGGTGCGGGCATTCATGCTAGTTTTCTTTGTCGATGAGGAGACCTCTTCGCCCTTGGTCTTCAACAGGGACTTGATCTTTTTCTGAATGGGGTCCTGCACCAGAGTTGGCTTCCAAGCCGTGACCTGTTTGCCGATGCGTTTTTCCATGGCGTCCAGCAACGGCCGGTCGATTTTCATCTTCGGCTCCAGCGCGTCGATGCTTTCGCGCACCTCCTCGCCATAATGGAGCGTCCACAGGATGATGCCCTTGCCTGAAGGTTCCAGCAGGACTGCCCTTTCACGACGGTAGATCACCAGACGCGCAATGCCGAAAACATCGTTCGCTTTCATGGCTTCGCGAATGACGCTGAAGGCTTCGGTGCCGATCTTGTCTTCCGGGCGCAGAAAATGCGGACGGTCGTACCAGATCCAGTCGATCGACCCTTTTGGCACGAAGGTCTTGATATCGATGGTGCGGGTGCTTTCCAGCGCCACCGCATCGATCTCGTCATCCTCCAGCAGCACGTAGTCATCCTCGCCGCGCGGAAAACCCTTCATCTGGTTCCTGGCGGCGACCGGCCTGTGGGTGACACTGTCGACATAGCGGCTTTCGACGCGATTGCCGGTTTTGCGATTGAGGATGTGGAAGCGGTATTTGTTGCCTTCGGTCGTCGCAGGCGTCAGCGAGACAGAGGCCGTCACCAGTGACAGCTTCAGATAACCCTTCCAGAAAACCTGCCGTGCCATGTCCGCGATCCGCATTGGTCTCCCGGAACAACAGCCACTGGGTGGCTTTTGTTCCGGGCGGAGCGGCAAATCCGGGCAGTAATGAAGCTATCAGAACAGCGAGGTCAGCCCGTAAACGGCAGCGGAGATCAGTGCGGCTGCCGGCATGGTCACGATCCAGGCGATGACGATATTGCCGGCAAGCCCCCAGCGCACGGCCGAGACACGGCGGGCAGCGCCGACACCGACGATGGCGCCGGTGATCGTATGGGTGGTGGAGACCGGAATGCCGAGCCATGTGGCGCCGAACAGCGTCAGCGCCCCGCCAGTTTCGGCGCAGAAACCCTGCATCGGGTTCAGCCGGGTGATTTTCGATCCCATCGTATGGACAATACGCCAGCCGCCGAACAGCGTGCCGAGCGCCATGGCCGACTGGCAGGAAATCACCACCCAGAAGGGCACATAGAAACTCTCGCCGAGATGCCCCTGGCTGAACAGCAGCACGGCGATGATGCCCATGGTCTTCTGCGCGTCATTGCCGCCGTGCCCCAGCGAATAAAGCGAGGCGGAGATGAACTGCATGACGCGGAAGGTGCGGTCGACCGCAAAGGGCGTCTGCCGCACGAACAGCCACGACACGGCGAGCACGAGAACGAGCGCCAAAAAAAAGCCGATGGCCGGCGACATGAAGATCGCCCCCACGGTCTTCAGCAGGCCCGACCAGACGATGGAGTTAAAGCCCACCTTGGCGAAACCCGCACCGACGAGGCCGCCGATCAGCGCATGCGAGGAGCTGGAGGGAATGCCGAAAATCCAGGTGACGATGTTCCAGACGATGGCGCCGATCAGCGCCGCGAAAATGACCTGCGGCGATACGATGGCCGGATCGATGATGCCGGTGCCGAGTGTTTCCGCCACATGCAGGCCGAAGAACAGGAAGGCGATGAAATTGAAGAAGGCCGCCCAGGCGACCGCATATTGCGGCCGCAGCACCCGGGTGGAGACAATGGTGGCGATGGAATTGGCGGCGTCATGCAGACCGTTCAGGAAATCGAAGAACAGCGCGATGGCGATAAGGCCGACGAGCAGCGGCAGGGCAAGCGCGACATCCATCAGACGTTCTCGATCACGATGCCGCTGATCTCGTTGGCCACATCCTCGAAGCGGTCAACGACCTTTTCGAGTTCGCCGTAGATTTCGCTGCCGATCATATAGGCCATGGCATCGCCGCTCGCGCCATGCCGACGGAAGAGGTCCTTCAGACCCAGGTCGTGAAGCTCGTCGGAGCGGCCTTCGACGCGGGTCACTTCTTCGGCGATGGCCGAGAGGCGATGCGCATTCGTGCCGACCTTGTTGAGAAGCGGAATGGCTTCCGCAATCAGGCCCGCCGCGCGCACGATCTCGTGGCCCATCTCCTTCATCAGCGGGTCGAATTCGCTCTGCTCGAACAGGCGGATGGTCTTGACGGTCTTGTGCATCATGTCGATGGCGTCATCCATGGACTGGATGAGGTCCTTGATGTCGCCACGATCGAATGGCGTGATGAAGCTCCGCCTGACCGCAAGCAGCACCTCGCGGGTGATCTCGTCCGCCTGATGCTCGAGGGCGACGATGAGGTCGCAGTTCTTCTCGACGTTGATGCCGCTTAAAAGTTGGTCAAGGGCTTCAGCCGCTTTGATGACGGTTTCGGAATGTTTGCTGAACATGTCGAAGAAACGGTCCTCGCGCGGCATCAGCTTGCGAAAAATACTCATCATGCGAATTGGCCCTCAATGGCGCTTTATCAGTTGTGGGGGGTGATTGTCATAAAACTGTCATAAATGCACGCGGGGCATTGATGCAACCCGGAAAATCAGCACTATCAACGGATATGAAATCTTCCAAGAAACGCCGGAAAACCCGTCCGGCCCGTCCACTCACATTGCTCCAGCAGCTGGCTGCGGTTCCCGAAAAGCTCTTCACCGGTGCTTTCCGGCAGCAATATGCCGCGCTCTGTTTCCGTTATGCCGACAATAGCGTGGATGTCGAAATCCTCCTCGTCACGTCCCGCACCAGTCAGCGCTGGATCATTCCGCGCGGCTGGCCGATGAAGCGCAAGAAACCGCATCAGGCGGCGGCGATCGAAGCGTGGGAGGAGGCGGGTGTGCGCGGCCGGGTGAAGAAGGATGCGGTGGGCCGCTATACCTATCTCAAGATGCTCGACAATGGCGATGTCGTTCCCTGCATGGTCGACGTCTTCCAAATAGAGGTGACGGAAACGGACGCGACCTTCAAGGAGCACGGCGAACGCCTGCTGGAATGGGTGCGCCCTGACGAAGCGGCAAGACGCGTTCGTGATATCGAACTGAAATCGCTGCTGGTCGATTTCCGGCCAAAGGGCAAAAAGAAACGCCGGAGCGCTGAGACACCGTAACCGCATCTGCCGGCATTCCTTCCTTCCGCCAGGACTGTAATGCCGCCGCAATAGGGCATGCCCAACCTTGCCTGATGATTGTCATCAGGAGCCGTTGCATGAATTTACGCCGCCCCGTTCTCCGCTTCCTATTGCGTTATCTCCACCCGATTATCGCCATCGCTTTGCTTCTGGCGGGCCCGGCCGCGATTCTTTTGCTGAGATGACGACAGGCGCGCCATCCGGAATGACGGGAAGGCGGTGGCGCCTTCCCGTTGTCAGCCGGATTGATGTCCAGCCGGCCTTATCAGGCCGGCTGCTTTTGGGCAGATTGTGTCTCATGGTTCGAATGCCCCGTTTCATCGGGCCCTTTCGGTAACAGGCGGGCGAAACGCCTGATGATGCTGTCCAGATAAGACAGGATGGTCGGCACCACGATCAGGGTCAGCAGCGTGGAACTGATGAGGCCGCCAACCACCGCATGGGCCATCGGCGCACGCTGCGCGCCGCCGCCGCCAACGGCCAGACCGAGCGGGATCATGCCGAAGATCATTGCAAGCGTCGTCATGATGATCGGACGGAAGCGGATGACGCCCGCATTCTCCAGCGCCTCGTTCAGCGAAAGCCCCCGCCGCCGCTCGCGATTGGCGAAATCCACCAGCAGGATGCCGTTTTTGGTCACGAGGCCCATCAGCATGATGAAGCCGATCAGCGAGAACATGTTGATGGTGCTGCCGGCGACCATCAGCCCGACGAGGACGCCGATGAGCGACAGCGGCAGCGACGCCATGATGGCGAGCGGTTGCAAGAAGCTGCCGAACTGCGAGGCGAGCACGATATAGATGAAGATGACGGCCATGCTGAGCGCCGTGACCATGTGGCCGACGGTTTCCTGCATGGTTTCGGCGTCACCGCCGAAGCGGATGCGATAGCCGTTCGGCAGGTCAAGACCGGCGGTCAGGCCCTGAAGCGTCTCCGTCACGTCGCCAAGCGTGCGGCCGGCAATATTGGCCGAAACCAGTATCTCGCGGCGATTGTCGATGCGGCGGATTTCGGCGGGGGCCGGCATGATGCCGATATCGGCAACCTGATCGAGACGCACCATCAGCGGTGCACCATTCGCCGCCGTGCGGCCGGTCGCAATCATCAATTCACCGAGACTTGCCAGGTCGGACCGCCGCTCGGCGGGCAGGCGGGTGACGATATCGTACGTATTGCCGTCACTATCCGTCCATTTCGACACATCCTCGCCGCCGATAAGGGGGGAAAGTGCTGCGGCAAGATCGGCGTGGGCAATGCCGAGATCGCTCGCCGCCGCAGGCTTCAGGCGTACCGACAGGACAGAGGTCACATCCTTGGCGCTGGAGGTCACGTCCACGAGGCCCGGAATTTTTTTCATGTCTTCGACCAGGCCGGCGGCGATTTTTTCAAGAACAGCCCGGTCGTCGCCGAGGATGCTCAGCTGTACCGGGCTTTCGCCGCCGCCAAGGCCATTCTGCAGGATCGTGACCTCAATGCCAGGTATGGCTGACAGGCGCTTGCGAACCGGCTCGGCAAGGGAGAGCGGGGTTCGGCTTCGCGTATCGAGCGGCACCAGCCCCACCAATATGGCGGCGCGATGTTTGCCCGCGGCGCCGCCGGTGTTGATGGTGGAATAAAGCATCTCGACCTCCGGAAATTCCCTCAGCGCCTTCTCGACCTGCCGCACCTTGGTGGTCGTATAGTCCAGAGAGGAGCCGACCGGCGCGGTGATGTTGACCTGGAAGCGGCCCTCATCGGCATTCGGAACGAATTCCGTGCCGACCAGCGGCACCATGAACAGGCTGCCGATAAATATGCCCGATGTGACAAGCAGGGTGACGAGCCGGTGCCGCAGGGTCCAGCCGATGGCGCGGCGATACTGGCCGGCCGTCCATTCGAAGCCGCGGTCGAAACGCGCGATCAGTCGGCCTATCGGGCCGCGTTTTGCATCGGGTTGGGCGTCCGGATCATACCAGACGCTTGATAACATCGGATCGAGCGTGAAGGCGACGAAAAGCGAGATCAGCACGGCGGCGGAGACGGTGACGCCGAATTCATAGAAAAACCGGCCGACGATGCCATCCATGAAGGCAACCGGCAGGAAAACCGCCACGATCGTCGCCGTTGTCGCGATGACCGCAAGCCCGATTTCATTGGTGCCGTCGAGGGCTGCGCGCAGGTGGGATTTGCCCATATGCAGATGGCGGGTGATGTTTTCGCGCACCACGATGGCGTCATCCACGAGAATGCCGATGGAAAGCGTCAGCGCCAGCAGGCTGAGCGTATTGAGGGTGAAACCGAGGAAATCGATCACCGTGAGCGTGCCGATGATGGCGATCGGCAATGTCAGCCCGGTAATCACCGTGCTGCGCCAGGAATTGAGAAACAGGAAGACGATGGCGACGGCGAGCGCCGCACCTTCGATCAGCGTCGTCTGTACCTGACCGACGGATTCGCGGATGGGTATCGATGAATCCGTGACGATACGCAGCTGTACGTTCTGCGGGGCAAGCTCGGCGTTGAGCGCATCGAGACGCTTTCTCACATCCGTCGCCACCTGAACGGTATTGGCGTCCTGAACCTTGACGATGTCGATCGCCAGCGCCGTCTGGCCGTTATAGAGGGCGCGGCTTTCGGCATCGGCTGCGCCTTCGGAAAGTTTGGCGACATCACGAAGCTCGATGGCCGCGCCGCCGCGCCTTGCCACCACCATGTCCAGCAGCGCCTGCGGCTCCTCGATGCGGCCCTGTACCTGGATCGTCCGTTCGGAGACGGGATCGATGACGCTTCCGGCCGGGCTGTTGGTGTTGCCGGCGCGCAGCGCATTCACCACCTCGTTGATTCCGATGCCAAGGGCGCGCATGCGCGTCTCGTCGATCGTCACATCGATCTGCCGTTTGCGGGCGCCAACCAGCGTTGCCTGGCCGACGCCGGCAACGGTCGTCAGCTGCCGCACCACCCTCTGGTCGGCAAGCGTGGTGAGGGCGGGCACATCGAGCGACGTCGAACTGATCGCAACCGACAGGACCGGCTCGGCGGCGGGGTCGAACCTCGATATGACGGGCTTTTTGGCGTCTTTCGGAAAATTCGCCTCGATGGCGGCGATCTTGTCGCGGACCTCCTGCGCGGCGGCCGAGCTCTGCACTTCGAGCTTGAATTTCGCGACCACGACGGAGCGCCCCTCATAGGAGGTGGACGTGACCTCGTCGAGGCCGCCAATGGCGTTCAGCGCGTCCTCGACCGGCCGCGTCACCTCGGTCTCCACCGTCTCCGGCGTCGCGCCCGGATAAGAAGTGACGACGACCACCACGGGAACGTCGACATTGGGATATTGGTCCAGCCCAAGCCGCTGCAGCGAGAAGGCGCCCATGACCAGAAGCGCCACCATCATCATGGTGGCGAAAACGGGATGGGTAACGGATATGCGGGTCAAAAACATTTCAGCCTGCCTTGTCGATGGTGACGGCCATGTCAGGCCCCAGTTCGGGAAGCGGTGCGGTGAGGATGGTCTCGCCATCCTTCAGGCCGGCAGCGATCTCGACCAGGTCGCCATCGTTCCAGCGCGCTCCGACTGCGACCGTCTGGCGGCGAAGATGGCCATCCTCCACCTTCAGCACATGGTAACCCGTCTCGTCCTTGCGCAGCGCGATTGCGGGAACGACAAGCGCATCGTTCTTTTCACGCAGGAGGATCGATCCGCTGGCGAACATTCCGCCCCACAGCCGGCCGTCACGATTGGCAAGCCGCAGATAGACGGCGACGAAACGGGTGCCGTCTTCGGCAACCGGGCTGATGCGGTCGACCGTGCCTTTGACGATCTGGCCGCCAAGGCCGTCGATCGCCAGTTCCGCCGTCTGGCTGAGCGCCACGCGCGGTATGTCGCGGGTGGCGACAAGAACCTTCGCTTCCAGCACGCTGGTATCGACCAGTGTGAGAAGCTCGCCGTCCGCACCGACTCGCGATCCCGCCTCGGCCAGCCGACGGGTGACGGTGCCGCTGAAGGGTGCGCGGATTTCGGCATTGCGAAGGGCGAGGCGGGCGATATCCGCCTGCGCCGCAAGGCTCTGGAGCCTTGCCGTCTTCACCGCGACATCGCTTTTTGCCTTGTCGAGCTGTTCTGCCGACGCGATGTTTTTCAGGGCAAGCTGTTCGGTTCTCGTCAGGGCCTGCATCGCCAGCATCAGCTCGGCCTCAGCCGCATCCCGGTCGCTCTGCCGCAGCAAAAGCGTCGATTGCAACTCATCGGTTTCGAAACGCACGAGCAGCTTGCCCGCCTGCACCGTATCTCCGTCGCGGACATTCATTTCCACGATCTTGCCGGCCTCACGGGCGCGGATCACCACACGGGTGATCGGTTGAAGCTCGCCGCTGACGCCAAGCCGCTCCACCATCGGGCGCGTGCCGATCTTTGCCGTTTCCGCGGCCGTCAGCTCGAATGGCGTGCCTGCGGGGCTCATCGAAGCGGTTTCGACGAGCCCGTTCACGATGCCTTTGACACGCTCATTCGCATCGACGCCGCCGCGCGCCGGATCGAGAGCGGTGACAACGAGAACGCAACCTGCAAGCGCGATCCCCGCCTTGATGGTTCTCTTCATCCACATGCTGAAATCCTTTCCATCCCGGGACCGCCGCTCAGGCGGTCGCATTGCCTCTGTCGAGGCGGATGGTTTCTGGATAGGCATCCATAATTGCAGCAGCATTACCCTCCGGGGCGCGCCTGCCTAAACGGAACCGTCTAATGATCCAAGCTCTGTTTTTATGAATTTTCCAGAGGTGAAACCATTATGGATCCTGGTTGTAAATGCTCCAGCGTCGTCTTCGCCGCAATACTGCCGCAACCTTTCTGGCAGAAAACGGAAGGCGAAGGGACGGTGACGCATGAGACTTCTGTTGATCGAAGACGAAAAGGAAATGGCGGATGCGCTGACGGCGACGCTCGGCAAGCAGGGGATCGTCATCGACCATACGATGTGGCTCGGCGATGCGATGGAGCTGACGCGTCAGCACGTCTATGACGCCATCCTGCTCGACCGTCGCCTGCCTGACGGGGAAGGGCTCTCCTTCATTCCGCAGCTGCGCCGCGCAGGTATCGACACGCCGATCATTCTGTTGACGGCGATGAACGAGCCGGAAGAGCGGATCGCGGGGCTGGACGGCGGCGCAGACGATTATCTTGGCAAGCCGTTTCTCGTCGGCGAGTTGCTGGCCCGGGTGCGCGCGGTTCTAAGGAGGCCGGCAAACCTTGCGCCGGCCCAGATCACCGCTGGCCGCATCGTCATTGATCCGCTCCATCTCAGCGTCACGATCAATTCGGTTCCCTTCGACCTGCCAAGACGTGAGCTTGCGGTTCTCATTGCGCTGGCGAAACGCAAGGGCAAATCCGTGCTGCGCTCCACGCTCGAGGCAGCGGTCTATAATTATGAGGAAGAGATCCAGTCCAATGCGCTCGACGCGCATATATCGCGGCTGCGAAAACGCCTGCTCGATGCATCCGCAGGCGTCGGCGTCCATAATATTCGTGGTATCGGTTATCTGTTGAAGGAAGAAGCATGAAAGCGCAGGGCACGTCCAACCCGTCCTTGTGGTGGAAACTGAGCTGGCAGCTCAGCGTCGTCGTCTCTGCCATGATTGCCGTGGTCATCATCGGGCTCTGTTTTTACGGCGTGATGATGCTTTCCCCCAATATTGCGCTCTGGGACGACCTCTCGGCCACGCTTGATGGTTCACTTTCGCTCGATCCGCAAAAGGGATTGGTCATTACCGAGAGCCCGGCATTGCGGGCCCTGAAGGCGGAAAACTCAACACTCTGGTTCGTTGCCTCCACGCTGGATGGGCGGGTGGTGACCTACGGCGCCGTGCCTGCCGTTTATGAGGAATTGTCGCGGTATCTGCATCTGATGACGGATGCCGATATTCGTGGAGGAAAGGGCATCGTCGAGGTCGCCCTGGTTGAAAGCATGGAAACGAAATGGGGTGCGGTAAGGGTCATGTTCGGCGGAACGACGCATGTAGGCGGGCAGTTCCTGACGCTTCTTGCCGGAACCTACAAGATTTACGTTCCCCTGCTGGCTGTCATCCTGCCCGCCGTGTTCTTCTCGGTTCCCCGCATCGTGCGCCAGGCGCTCTCCGGCCTCAGTTCCGTCGTCAAAAAGGCCCCCGAGATCGATCCGCGCCGGCCGGGCTCAAAGCTTCCCGTCCAGGATGTGCCTCGCGAGGTGGTTCCGCTGATCCTTGCCTTCAACAGCATCCTCGAGCGGCTGGAAGAGCAGTTTCGGGCGCGCCAGCGTTTTCTCATCGATGCGGCGCATGAACTGAGAACACCAATTGCGATCATGCAGACCCGGATAGAGGGCTTGCCGGGGCCGGAACAGCAACGCCTGATGGAGGATGTCGCGCGGCTTGGCGAAACCACCGAACAGCTTCTCGCTTTCGAAAGAAACGATCAGGTGAACGACCGGCGCGAGACGGTGGAGCTCGTCGAGATGACCCGCACCGTCGTCGCCGATCTTGCGCCGCTTGCGCTTTCGGCGGGTTATGACATCTCCTTCGATACGCAGATCGCGCGATATGAGGTGATGGGCAACCCCTTCACCCTGCCGCGCGCCATCAGCAACATCGTACGCAATGCCATCGATTATGGTGGCAACAGGGGGATGATCCATATCTCGGTTCTCGCCAATGGTGAGATCGCGATTTCCGATGAAGGGCAGGGGATAGCCGAAGACCAGCGGGAACGGATTTTCGAGCCCTTTTACCGCATCACACCGCGCAGCACCGGGGCAGGGCTTGGCCTCAGCCTCGTCAAGCAGATTGTCGCCAACCATAACGGGCGAATCTTTCTGGATAGCAGCGCTTTCGGAAGCACCTTCCGGTTACGTTTCTGATCGTCGCGTTGCGCGCTGTTCAGAGGCCGGTGATTGTAATGTTGCCGCAATTTTAGCTGTCGTACCGTGCGGGGCACAGGATCAATCATCCCAACCGGAGTACGTGCAGTGAAACAACAGTGGAATCTGTTTGCCCGGGGTTCCGGCGACAAGGCGTCCCGCAGCCGCGGTGTCGCCTTCGCCACCTTGCCCTTCGCCATCATCATGTCCGGCTGCACCTCCGTGCCGCTGAAAGAAGGTGGCACGCTTACCTCCTATGCGCAGCTCAGCCCGGCCAAGGGAAAGTTCACCAAATCGCGAACCTTCGTGGACGCCACCGGGCTGGCCGGGGTCAAGACCGTCGCCATCGTGCCGACCACCTTCTCCTTCGCCGCCTCGTCGCGGATCACATCGGAAAAGGATCGTGCCCTTGTTTCGAATGCGCTGGATCGCGCCATCTGCGTGGCGCTCAGCGATAAATACCGGATCGCCGCTCTTGGACAGCCGGCAGATATGACGGTGCGCACGGTCATCACCGATCTGGTGCCGACCGACAAGACCATGGCCGGGGTATCGACGGCGGTGACGCTCGGCAGCGGCTTCGTCCTGCCGGTCAGCGTGCCGCGTCTCCCATTCGGGCTTGGCGGGCTGGCCGTTGAGGCCGAGGCGGTGGATAGTGGCGGCGTTCAGCGTGCGGCGGCTGTCTGGTCCAAGGGCGCGAATTCCATCACTGGTAACGCCCGCGCGTCGGAAATCGGCGACGCTTACGAGCTTGCCACCGATTTCTCCAACTACTTCTCGCGTATTCTCGTGACAGGCAAAGTTTCCGACGGCCTGAACCTCTCTATTCCCTCCGGCCATCGAATCCGGTCGGCTCTGGGCGGAAAACCGAAATATGTCGAGTGCGATGCCTATGGCCGGTCACGTGGCTTGAAGGGCATGGTGGCCGACAAGTTCGGCGCGCCGCCGCAATGGACCGACGACGGGCGCGTGAAAGCCGCTTCGCGATAGGCCAGCCGCTCCATGTGAAGATCGCGCGCATTACGGCGCGCGATCTTCCGAGCCAAGTCCCTATGCCGCGAGGCCGAGCTTCTGGAGGCCGCATTCGCGGACGATCTCCGCAATATGGGCGAACTGGGCCGAAAGCGGATTGCTCTTGCGCCAGACCATGCCGATGGTGCGCGACGGGCGCGGCTCCGCAAGCCGGAATACCGAAACGGTGGATTGCCTCGTTTCCATATCGACGGCCATCTGCGGAATGAGCGTGACGCCGATGCCGGCACCGACCATCTGCACGAGGGTGGAGAGCGAGGAGCCCTCCATCAGCACGCGCGGCGGCGCATTGGTCATGCTGCAGAAGGAAAGCGCCTGATTGCGGAAGCAATGGCCTTCCTCCAAAAGCAGAAGCCGCATTTCGCCGAGCTTGTCGGCGCTCGGCACCGGCATGCCCGCATCTTCCATCGGCCGCACCAGAATGAATTCCTCCGAAAACAGCGGAACCTCTTCCAGCGCGGGCTCCGAAACGGGCAGGGCGACGATCGCCATGTCGAGCCGGGCTTCCAGCAGGTCCTCGATGAGCTTCTGCGTCACCGCCTCGCGCGGGCGGGCCTCCAGTCCGGGATAATGTCGGGTGAGAGTCTTGATGACCTGTGGTAAAAGATAAGGCGCGACCGTCGGGATGACGCCGATGCGCAGGCGGCCGCTGAGCGGGCCCTGGCCCGCACGCGCCAGATCCTGCAGCTCGTCCACCGAACGCAGGATCGAGCGGGTGCGCTCGGCAAATTCTTCGCCAAGCGTCGTCAGCCGGATCTGGCGGCTGCCGCGTTCGACAAGCGGCGCGCCGATCAGTTCCTCCAGTTCGCGGATTTGCAGCGACAACGCCGGCTGGGAAATCGCACATGCCTCCGCCGCCCGGCCGAAATGGCCGATCTTGGCCAGAGCGTCGAAATAACGGAGATGTTTCATGGAGAGCGCAATCATAAGCTCAGCATATCGCAGCCTTTAGAATATACAATTGGAAATTATGGAACCCGGCTGTTAGTCATCTTCATGACAGAAAGAAGCTGTAGCTGTCAGAGATCACCAGCCTCGCTGCACGGTTTCCCATGACCTGCCGCAGGCTCTGGCTCCAACAGGCTGCACATGTCGAATTGATTATTTCGTTTAATTGCTAAACCCATCGGAGGGCGAAATGGACGCAACTTCAAAACTGGCTGGCAAGTGTCCCGTCATGCATGGAGGCAACACGGCCTCCGGTAAATCGGTTACCGAATGGTGGCCGAATGCGCTGAACCTCGACATCCTGCATCAGCACGATACCAAGACCAATCCGCTCGGCACCTCTTTCAACTATCGCGAAGCCCTGAAGACGCTCGACGTCGAGGTGCTGAAGGCCGATCTGCGTGCGCTGATGACCGACAGCCAGGACTGGTGGCCGGCCGACTGGGGCAGCTATGTGGGCATGATGGCGCGTGTTACCTGGCATGCGGCGGGCTCCTACCGCGTGACTGACGGTCGCGGCGGCGCCAACACCGGCAACCAGCGTTTTGCCCCGCTCAATTCCTGGCCGGATAACGTCAACACCGACAAGGGCCGCCGTCTGCTGTGGCCGATCAAGAAGAAATACGGCAACAAGATTTCCTGGGCCGACCTGATCGCGCTCGCCGGCACCATTGCCTATGACGTCGCCGGTCTGAAGACCTTCGGTTTCGCCTTCGGCCGTGAAGACATCTGGGCTCCGGAAAAGGACACCTATTGGGGTGACGAAAAGGAATGGCTGGCGCCGAGCGATGGCCGTTACGGCGACGTGACCAAGCCCGAGACGCTGGAAAACCCGCTCGCTGCCGTGCAGATGGGCCTCATCTACGTCAACCCGGAAGGCGTAAACGGCAAGTCCGATCCGCTGGCGACGGCGGCGCAGATGCGCGAGACCTTCGCCCGCATGGGCATGGACGACGAGGAAACCGTGGCTCTCACCGCCGGCGGTCATACCATCGGCAAGTCGCACGGTAATGGCAGCGCCGCCAACCTCAGCCCCGATCCGGAAGCCGCAGGCCCGGAATTTCAGGGTCTTGGCTGGATCAACACCAAGGGCCGCGGCATTGGTCGCGACACGGTTGTTTCCGGTATCGAAGGCGCCTGGACGAGCGAGCCGACCAAGTGGGACAATGGTTTCTTCGACATGCTGTTCAAGCATGAATGGACCTTGACCCACAGCCCCGCCGGTGCATCGCAATGGGCGCCGATCACCATTGCCGAAGAAGACAAGCCTGTCGACGTCGAGGATGCCTCGATCCGCACCATCCCGATGATGACCGATGCCGACATGGCCCTGAAGGTTGATCCGATCTACCGCGAGATTTCGCTGAAGTTCAGGGATGATCAGGACCATTTCTCCGAGGTCTTCGCCCGAGCCTGGTTCAAGTTGACCCACCGCGACATGGGACCGAAGTCCCGTTACATCGGCCCTGACGTTCCGGCGGAAGACCTGATCTGGCAGGATCCCATCCCCGCAGGCTCCACCAGCTACGATGTCGCTGCCGTCAAGGCGAAGATCGCGGCGTCTGGCCTTTCCGTTGCTGATCTGGTCTCGACCGCCTGGGACAGCGCCCGCACCTTCCGCGGTTCGGACAAGCGCGGCGGCGCCAATGGTGCGCGCATCCGCCTCGCACCGCAGAAGGACTGGGAAGGCAACGAGCCCGCCCGTCTTTCCCGCGTGCTTTCGGTTCTGGAGCAGATTGCCCGTGAAAGCGGCGCAAGCATTGCGGATGTGATCGTTCTCGCCGGCAATTACGGTGTGGAACAGGCGGCCAAGGCGGCCGGCTTCGACATTGCCGTGCCTTTTGCGGCCGGCCGTGGTGACGCTTCCGCCGAGCAGACGGATGCCGACAGCTTTGCTCCGCTTGAGCCGCTGGCGGATGGTTTCCGCAACTGGGTCAAGAAGGACTATGTTGTCAGCCCCGAAGAACTGCTGCTGGATCGCGCGCAGCTTCTGGGCCTGACCGCGCCGGAACTGACCGTGCTCATCGGCGGCCTGCGCGTCATCGGCACCAATTATGCCGGTACGGCGCATGGCGTGTTCACCGACAAGCCCGGCGCGCTGACGACGGACTTTTTCACGACGCTGACGGACATGGCCTATTCCTGGGTTCCGACCGGCAACAATCTCTATGAGATTCGTGACCGCAAGACTGGGGCAGCCAAATACACGGCCACCCGCGTCGACCTCGTCATCGGTTCGAACTCCATCCTGCGCGCCTATGCGGAAGTCTATGCACAGGACGACAGCAGGGAGAAATTCGTGCGTGATTTCGTCGCCGCCTGGACGAAGGTGATGAACGCTGACCGTTTCGACCTTCTGTAAGGAAAGGTTGACCGCCAAATGAAGATGCACCTCCCTGAGCGATCGGGGAGGTGTTTTTGCTACCGATAGGTCGGCGAGGCTGAATCAGTCACCACGCGATCCGGCGAGGGAGGTTGTTAGCCTCAGCATTCCGCTCGCAGCGGGAGTGTGTCGCCCTATCGCCGGTCCGAAGACGAAACCGGTTTGCTGGGAGAGGATTTTTCGGACTTCTCCGACGGCGCTTTGCCGCTTTTCTCATTTTCATGCGCATCCGGCCCGGCAACGATGACGCCGTGACCCTTCTCTTCGCGTTTCTTGTCTGCGAAGTTGCCCGGTTCCTTCTTGCTGTCCATGATAGTCTCCATTGTTGCGTTCCTGTCAGGAGTTCAACGGGTGTCTTGGGCAGAGGTTCCAGCGCGGTCGCGTCAGCGAATGTTTCTCTTCATAACAATCTTTGCTATTAACATGAATTGATAAGTCATGTTATTGGGGCAGAGCGCGATGACTGGTGCGAAGCGCCCGTCTTTCCATATCCTCAACCCAGACCCGACAACCGGACGGTACCCGCATTGAGTTTCTGGCATTCCATGACCTGGCACACGGAAGGCATCAGCGTCACCGCGCCGGTGAAATGGCGTCAGCTGGACGGGCTGGTCAGTGCCTTCTGGGAGGCGGAAAGCCAGATGGGGGCGAAGGGTTATTATCTGGCCGCCGATCCGCGCATCATGATTTTTTTCAATGATGTCTCCTCGCGCATCAGCATGTCTAACCGGAACGGCGAGTTCAGCAACCATTCGCGACCGATGACGCGGGCGGTTTATGTGCCGGCCGGCGTACCGATGTGGACGAGCAGCAACGCCACGCACCGGTTTTCGCATCTCAACCTGCATATTCACAAGGATCGGCTGTTGCGCTTCCTGTCACCTTCGGTCGGCAGTTCGGCGGCGATGACGGCGTTGCGCCGCCCGGTCGAGATACAGGATATCGGTTCGGTGGAAACCCTTGCCGGCCTGCTTGTCGACGAACTGGCCGAACCCTCGAAACATGCGGTCTATGCGGAAAGTCTGGTCGGCAGCATCGTTGCCGGGCTGCTGGATATTCCCGGCCCTGCGCCTGAGCAGGTGAATGGCAGGCTGACGCAGGCGCAGTTGAACAAGCTTCTTGCCCAGGTCGAAAAGCGTGGCGACGACCGTATGACGGTTGCCGAGATGGCCGATATTGTCGGGCTTTCGGAAAGCTGGTTCGCGACCGTGTTTCGCCAGACCACCGGCAAGACACCGCTGCAATGGCAATTGGAACGGCGCATCAACGCCGCCCAGAAGCTTCTGCTGGAAGGCGATCTGACGGTGGCCGATATCGCCGCCCAGCTCGGTTTTTCCGATCAGGCCCATCTGACCAAGGCTTTCCGCCAGTCCGTGGGCAACACGCCGGCCGCCTGGCGGCGTCTGCACAGGCTGCTTTGATAGCGGGTCGGCCCTGCGCCGCCCATGTTCAGCGGTTTGGCGCATTCCTCGAGCCTCTCTCCACGTCATCATCGGGCTTGTCCCGAGGATGACGTAGTGTGTTAGGAAATATGTGCAATATATTGAAAAATATTGCTAATATAGATTTTCACCATGTCTTTCGCAAAGTCACAGAAAACGCCCGGCCGGGATTATAGAAGTCAGCGCCGAACCCGCCATACGAAACGTGTTTTTCGTTGAACAGGTTGGAGACATTGACATCCAGTAAGGCGGTTTCCTGAATCTTGTAGCTAAATGCCGCGTCCACGGTCACGCTGCTTCCGGTTTCGACCTTGTTGGCATTGTCGAAATAATAGGCGCCTGTGTATCTGCCGCCGAGACCGAAGGTCATGTCGCCGCGCCAGTCATTGCCTTCCAGCGTATAATTGACCCACAGTGAAGCCTGATGCTCGGGCACGAATTGCGGTCGGTTGCCGACATTACCGCCCGTTCCGTTTTCGGTGATTTCAGCATCGAGATAGGAATAGGCCGCCGTCAGGCTGAGATTGTCTGTCACCTCCGCCTTGGCTTCAAGATCGAGGCCACGCACGCGCACTTCGCCGATGGTGGTCGGCAGGCTGGTGATCGGGCTGGTGACGGTGATGTTGTTCTTCTTCAGATCGTAGATCGAAGCGGTGAACAGGGCCGGGAAAGCGTCCGGCCGGTATTTCACGCCGAGCTCGATCTGCTCGCCGCGCTCCGGTTCAACGGTGAGACCGGATGCCGGCACAACCGATTCGGCGTAGCTGATATAGGGCGCGATTTCGTTGGTGACCTTGTAGGATACGCCGATACGCTTGGTCAGTTCGCTGATGTCGCCGCTTGCCGTCGTGCCATTAAGCCGGTTGGTCTGGTCGGTGTCGATCCAGTCGTTGCGCAGGCCGGCGCTGACGGTGAGCCTGTCGAAGAAGGTCAGGTCCTGCTGGAGATAGATCGCCCTGGTCTTCTGGTCGGTCAGGGAACTGGCATAGAGCGGCACCGAGGCGGGCGCGCCGGTATAGACCGGGTTCATCCAGTTGATGCTCGGCGCAGCACCGAAGTAGCTTTTGCTGCCTGATTCGTAATTGTTATAAAAAACGCCGACGAGGCTGCGGCTTTCGACATTTTCAAACCGCGTGTCATATTGCAGGCGCGTATCGATCAGGAAGTTTTCGGTCTCGGTGTCGTTGCCGAAATAGGACCGGTTGGCGATGGTCGAACCATTGGTCGGCGTGGATGAGATATAGGCGTAACCGAAGTCCGTATTCGCCTTGCTGTAGCGCGCATTGGAACTCAGGGTCAGGCCCGAGCCGAAATCGTGGTCGAACATCACGCTTAACGAATTGCGGTTTGTGCCGCGATAATTGTAGTCCGGTTCGCCGAAGAAGCGGCTCCGGTCGAAATGCGAGCCGACGGGATGGCCGCCGCCGCCGGGAACGCCATCCTTGTTGAGATGATCGTAAACGACGGTGAGGCTGGTGACATCAGTGGGACGCCAGGTCAGGCCGCCCATGAAGAATTTCTCGTCGTCACGGGAATAGTCATATTCCGCATCGGCATTTCTGAGCTTGCCTGTCAGACGATAGGACAGCGTGTCGTCGCTGGTGATGTTGTCGCCGAAATCGAAGCCGGTTTCGGCGCGGCTATAGGAACCACCGGTCACATAGGCTTCACCGAAACGGGTGCGTTTCGGCACCTTGGTGGAATAATTCACCGAGCCGCCGGGATCCGAGACGCCAAAGGTGGTGGAATTGCCGCCCTTCAGCACTTCCACGCGCTCATAGGCATAGGTTTCTTCGCGCAGCGCGCCGAAGGGACGGCCAAGCGTCAACCCGTCGCGATAGGTATAGGCGTCGAAACCGCGAATCTTGAAATAGTCGAAACGGTCGTCGGAGCCGTAAAAATCCGTGGTCACGCCAGCGGTATATTGCAGCGCCTCTTCCACGGTCTGCACGCCGCGCTGCTGCATTTCCTTGGCGGTGATGACGGAAACGGAGGCGGGTGTGTCGAGAATATCGGTCGCCATCTTGCTGCCGCTCGTGGTGCGGGTGGCGACAATGGACTTCTGGTCATTATCGCCGCTATCGATGGTGATGCGCTCCAGAACCGTGCTGCCGCCTGTATTGGCGGCCTCCTGCGCCAGCAGGGAGCCGGGCAGGGTGGCGGCAAGCGCCGTGCAGGCAAGCAGGGCCGCATCCTGGTAACGACGTCGCGCGGTTTTGCGGTGTCTGCCTTCGGTTTCGATATTCATTGGTATGTTCCAGACCTTGATGCCCCGATCGCCGTTTTCACGACCCACTCTCGAAGCGCCCAATAACTTGAGAAACTTTCTCCGGTATTGTAACTTTTTGCGGTTTTGTACAAAACCCCGGAAATTTCACCGCTGTTGCGGCGGCATTTCTTGCCTGGGCTTGACGGGGGCATTTGAAGCTGAGAGTTCAAGTCCACTTTTGAACCTTTGAGAGCTTCGCCATGCTTCGCCCGTTTCGCTGCCTCGTGCCGGTATTTGTACTTTTCCTGTCGATGATCGCGCCTGATATGGCCTCGGCGGAGGAGACGGCCCGCTATCCCATCGTCATCAAACATGCGTTCGGTACGACCACGATTGCGAAGAAACCGCAGCGGGTCGCAACTGTCGCCTGGGCGAACCATGAGGTGCCGCTGGCGCTCGGCATCGTGCCCGTCGGTTTTGCGGCGGCCAATTTCGGCGATGATGATGGCGACGGCCTGCTGCCATGGGTGGCAAAGCGGCTCACCGAACTCGACGCGGCAAAGCCTGTTCTGTTCGACGAGGGTGACGGCATCGATTTCGAGGCCGTGGCGGCAACGCAGCCGGATGTCATCCTTGCCGCCTATTCCGGCCTCAGCCAGTCCGATTACGATACGCTGAGCCAGATCGCCCCTGTTGTCGCCTATCCCGTCTCCCCCTGGGCGACGGACTGGCGCGAGATGATCCGGCTCAACAGCGCCGGACTCGGCATGGCGGTGGAAGGTGAGTCGCTGATCAAACGCATCGAGGGCGAAATCGCGCAGGTCGTCGCCGGCCACCCGCAGCTGAAGGGCAAGTCGGCCATGTTCGTCACCCATCTCGATGCCACCAATCTCAGCGTCGTCAATTTCTATACGGCCAATGACACCCGGGTGAAGTTCTTCGCCGATCTGGGGCTTGCCTCGCCGAAAAGCGTCCTGGAGGCGACGAAGCCGGGGCAATTCGCCGCCGGCGTCAGCGCCGAGCGTGTGGATGCCTTTGACGATGTCGATATCGTCGTGACCTATGGCAGCCAGCCGCTGCTGAACGCCATGCGCACCGATCCGCTTCTCGCCCGCATGCCGGCCGTCGCCAATGATGCCATCGTCATGCTCGGCCGCGATCCGCTTGGCACGGCCTCCAACCCCACACCGCTGTCGATTTCATGGGTATTGAAGGACTATGCCGATCTCCTGGCGAAGGCCGCCGACAAATCCTCCGGGAAATCGCAGTGACAATGTCCGGACCCGGCAAAGCGACAACGGTGCTGCTCGCCGGCCGCTCCAGCCGCGCGAGAACCGCATGGCTCGGCGCGGTGCTGACGCTTCTCGCGCTGCTCTGTGCGCTCTCCGTCGCCATCGGCACGCGTGACGTCTCTTTTGTGGATATTCTTGGCGGGCTCAGCGGTCGCGTCGAGACGGTTGCCGAAGCGGCGGTTGCGGTGCGTCTGCCGCGCACGCTGCTCGCCCTGCTTTCCGGGGCCGCACTCGGGCTGGCCGGTGCCATCATGCAGGGTATTACCCGCAATCCGCTTGCCGATCCCGGTATTCTCGGTGTCAACATGGGGGCGTCGCTAGCCGTCGTCATCGGCATTGTCTGGTTCGGCATCGCCACGGCGCAGGCCTTCATCATCACCGCAATTGCGGGGGCGGGGGCATCTGCGGTTTTCGTTTATGTTGTCGGCTCTTTGGGGCGAGGCGGCGCGACCCCGCTGAAACTCGCACTTGCGGGCGCCGCCACCTCCGTCGCCTTTTCCTCGCTCGTCATCGCCGTCGTGCTGCCGCGCAGCGATATTGCCGGCGGCATCCGCTCCTGGCAGATCGGCGGCGTCGGTGGGGCGACC
The DNA here is from genome assembly GCF_900188475.1 of Agrobacterium sp. 719_389. NCBI lineage: Bacteria > Pseudomonadati > Pseudomonadota > Alphaproteobacteria > Hyphomicrobiales > Rhizobiaceae > Agrobacterium > Agrobacterium sp. 719_389. The sequence goes on along the minus strand of NZ_FYEM01000011.1, from coordinate 155,873 downwards.
TTCGAGCGCATCGAGACCGTGCTGCCCTTTCTCGCCGCCGGCTTCATCATCAGCCTGCTTTCGGCGCGCAAGCTGAATTCTCTGGCGCTCGGAGACGAACTCGCCGCCGGGCTTGGCGAGAATGTCATGGCAGCCAGAGCCGTGGCGTCCTTCGGCGCCATTCTGCTCTGCGGCGCGGCCACCGCCATTTGCGGGCCGATCGGTTTTGTCGGGCTGGTGGTGCCGCATCTCTGCCGCCTGCTGGTTGGCGTGGACAATCGCTGGCTTTTGCCGTTCTCGGCGCTAGGCGGGGCGTGTCTGCTGCTTGCCGCCGATATTGTCGGGCGCATTGTGGCGCGGCCGTCCGAACTTGATGTCGGCATCGTCACCGCCCTTGTCGGCGCGCCTTTCTTCATCTGGATCGTCAGACGCCAGAGGGTGCGCGAATTGTGACCATGCGCGCTCCCGTCATCGAAACTCTTGTCTTCAACCGTCACGCCCGCCAGCGCCGGCGTCGCCTTGTCATCGCTGTCCTGTCGGTGATCCTGATCGCCGCTTTCGCAATCACGCTGATGCTCGGGCAATCCTTCACGCCGCCCCGTGATGTCATCCGCGTTCTGCTGGGGGAGGATATTGCCGGCGTCACCTTCACCGTCGGGCAGTTGCGCCTGCCGCGCGCGCTGCTTTCGGTTCTCGCAGGCCTGAGCTTCGGGCTCGGCGGCGTCGCCTTTCAGATCATGCTGCGCAATCCGCTCGCCAGCCCCGACATCATCGGCATCAGCTCCGGCGCGAGTGCCGCGGCCGTTTTCGCCATCGTCGTTTTGCAGATGAGCGGGCCGCTGGTCTCGGTCTTCGCCGTCACCGCCGGTCTCGGCGTTGCGCTTCTGGTCTATCTCCTGTCCTTCCGAAACGGCGTGGCCGGCACGCGGCTGATCCTCGTCGGCATCGGCGTGTCGGCGATGCTTGAAAGCTTCATTGCCTATATTCTCTCCGTCGCGCCGGCCTGGACGCTGCAGGAGGCGATGCGCTGGCTGACAGGCAGCGTCAACGGCGCGAAGGTCGCCCAGTTGCTGCCGCTTTCCATCGCGCTCATCCTGTTCGGCGGCCTGCTCCTCAGCCGTGCGCGTGATCTGGAAGCTCTGAGACTGGGTGATGATGCTGCAGCAGCGCTCGGCGTGCGGGTGGGACGAACCCGCATTATCGTCATCATCGCCGCCGTGGGCATGATCGCCTTTGCAACGGCGGTCTCCGGGCCGATCGCCTTTGTCGCTTTCCTGTCCGGGCCGATTGCGGCGCGCATCGTCGGCAGCAACGGCTCGCTGCTCATTCCTGCGGCTCTGGTCGGGGCGGCGCTGGTGCTGGTGGGCGATTATTGCGGCCAGTTTCTGTTGCCGGGCCGTTATCCGGTCGGCGTCGTCACGGGGGCGCTCGGCGCACCCTATCTGATTTACCTTATCGTGCGGGTCAACCGCAGCGGAGGCTCGTTATGACTGGCCACTCCCTTTCCGTAAGCCGCCTCTCGGCCGGATATGGCGAAAACCTCATTATCGACGGGCTGGACCTCACTGTCCCGCGCGGGAAGATCACCGTCATCGTCGGCGCCAATGCCTGCGGCAAGTCCACCCTGCTGCGCAGCATGTCGCGGCTCATTGCGCCGTGCGCCGGTCAGGTTCTGCTCGATGGGAAATCGATCCATCGTCTTCCCTCACGCGATCTCGCACGGCGCATGGGCCTTTTGCCGCAATCGCCGATAGCGCCGGAGGGCATCGTGGTTGCCGATCTCGTCAGCCGTGGCCGGCACCCGCATCACGGCCTGTTCGCCCGCTGGTCGCGGCAGGACGACGAGGCCGTCGCCGCAGCCCTTGTCGCCACCGATACGGTGGAACTGGCCGAGCGGCCGGTGGACGAGCTTTCCGGCGGCCAGCGGCAACGCGTCTGGATCGCCATGGCGCTCGCCCAGCAGACAGACATATTGCTGCTGGATGAGCCGACCACCTTCCTCGATATCAGCCACCAGGTCGAGGTGCTGGATCTTCTGACCGACCTCAACCACGCCCGCGAGACCACCATCGTCATGGTGCTGCACGATCTCAATCTCGCAGCCCGTTATGCCGATCATCTCGTCGCCATGAGGGACGGGAAGCTGCATGTCTTCGGCACGCCGGAGGACGTATTGACAGAGGAGAATGTCCGCCACGTCTTCGGCATCGAAAGCCGGGTCATCGAAGATCCGACCTCTGGCAAGCCGATGATGCTGCCGATCGGGCGGCATCGGACGGTGGCGGGGTGGCAATAGGTGTATCTCTTTAAGATACGGTTCTGTTGACTTCTGTGCGTATCTGTTTATGATACCAACATCACGAGGCCAGCAATGATCCGTTCTTTCAAAAACAAGCTGACCGCATCGATTGACGACGGATCTGTGAAGAAGGGCTTTCCCGCCGATCTCGTACGCCGCGCCCAGCAGCTGCTCACGATCCTGGATGCGGCGACCACGGTAGAAGACCTTCGCTCACCGCCCGGCAATCGTTTGGAAAAGCTGTCCGGCGATCGTGAGGGCCAATATTCGATCCGGATCAACAAGCAGTGGCGCATCTGCTTCGTCTGGACGGAAGCAGGGCCGGAAAGCGTGGAAATAACCGACTATCACTAGTCTGGAATTCTCGTGGAGAGGCTCATGAAAAATCGGCCAAGGAGGGCCAGCGAGCATGACAATCAGTAAATCGCCTCCGATCCATCCGGGCGAAATCCTGCGGGAACTCTATCTTGAGCCGCTGGGGATGTCGGCTTACGCCCTTGCAAGGCACCTCAATATTCCGCGCACCCGCATAGAACGGATTGCGGGAGAGAAACTTGGTATCACCGCCGACACCGCCTTGCGCCTTGCAAAGTTTTTCAAGACCACACCGGAATATTGGCTGAACTTGCAGAACGCCTTCGACATTAAGGCGGCGGCTGTGAGGCTGGAAGCGGACCTTGCCAATATCAAGGAACTGGAAGCGGCCTAATTCTCAGCCCCGCCTGTCAGGTCATGGCCAGGCCGCATAAGACGGCGGCGGCACGTTCTGCATTCGCGTTGCCGTTCTCCTGAACCGGCCGGGAGACGTGCCCTCGTTGCGGGTGAAGAAGCGATTGAAATAACCGGGGTCCTGAAATCCCAATCGGAATGCAATTTCAGCCACTTGCAGCGATGAGTTCAGAAGAAGGTCCCGCGCTTCGGACAGCAGTTCCCGGTGAATATAGGCCTGCGGCGAAAGCCCCGTCGCCTTGCGCACCGCAAATCCAAGGCGTTCGCGGTTGACGCCGAGTTGCCTTGCATAGTCTTCCACGCCCCATTGATCGCGTTTGTGCTGGCTGACCAGTAGCACGAAACGCTCGGTGAGGCTGCCGGGCGTGGAGACGGCCGCGGCAATATCGGCGATGGCGTGCTGGCAGATGCGAATGAGGGTGACGGAGAGCAGGCTGGCGATGATCGTGTCCGAACCGGTTGTCGCGCGGACATTTTCGCTGGCGATGGTCTCGAGATAACCCGCAAGTTCCTGCCGGTCCCTTTCCGCCGGCACCTGCGTCAGAACACGCTGCAATATATTGCGCACGGCGCTCGCACTCGTGCCGGTGGGCATCGCATGGGCAAGCCCGATTTCGCTCGTCCTCAGCAGAGATCCACGGCTTCCGGCAGTCAGCCGCAGGCGGCCAGTGGGGCCCATGGGCAACCAGACGAGCCCCGGTGCCACAACGGGCAGCGTCTTTTCACCTTGGAGAATTTCCGCTTCCCCGGCGGACAGGAGAAGCAGATGGGCGCTGTCCGATTCCAGCCGGAACTCGGAGATGCGCAGCGTCGAGGCGAGGGTGCGCGCCGTGATCTCCACGCGATTGCCGGCAATCTGGCTATGCAGCGGCATTCCGGCCTCCAAAAGTACAATAATGCACTACATTAGTGCATTTTATATGCGGCTGTCATTGCTAAACTTTGATCAGCGCAGGGGAAAGCCTTGAGGAGAACGGCAACCCCGATAAGGCGCTTTGGGAGGAACATCATGAATAATCTGAAGCGCAGAACGCTGTTCTGCCTGCTCTCCGGTGCTGCCTTGTCGGCGGTATCTTTCGGTCACGCCATTGCGCAGGATCGTACCTCGGTGAAGATCGGTTATGCCGTTTCAAAAAGCGGCGCCAATGCCACGGGTGCTGGCATCACCACCATTCCGAACTACAAATTATGGGTGAAAGAGGTCAACGATGCCGGTGGCCTGACCCTGCCGGATGGCAAGCGCCTGCCGGTGGAAGTGGTCGAGTATGACGACCGCTCCTCGGCCGAGGATGCGGTGCGGTTCACCGAGCGTCTGGCGAGCCAGGACAAGGTCGATTTCATCCTGCCGCCCTGGGGCACGGGCTTCAATCTGGCCGTCGCACCGCTTTACGACCGTTTTGGTTATCCACAGCTGGCCGTGACCGGCGTTACCGACAAGGCGCCCGATTTCGCGGCGCGCTGGAAAAAGAGCTTCTGGATGCTGGGCGGTGGTCATGACTATGCCAATGCGCTCGCCGATGTCTTGAAAGCTGCGCGCGATGCCGGCCAGATCAACGACAAGGTCGCGGTGATTTCCGTGGCTGACGGTTTCGGCATCGATCTCATCAAGGCCGCGCGGCCGGCGCTGAAGGAAGCGGGTTTCACACTTGCCTATGACAAGACCTATCCGGTCGGCACCTCCGATTTCGCAGCACTTGTGAACGAGGCGGCGGCGAGCGGTGCGGACAGCTTCATCGCCTTTTCCTATCCGCCCGATAGTTTTGCGGTGACGAAACAGGCGCAGACGGCGAAGTTCAACCCGAAGGTCCTTTATGTCGGCGTCGGCGGTGCTTTCCCGATCTTCCCGAAGGTCTCCGATGGCAAGCAGGAGGGCGTGATCAGCATCGGCGGCGTCGATGGCAGCAGCGACAAGATCGAGGATTATTTCAAACGCCACGAAGCCTTCATCGGCACCAAGCCGGACAGCTGGGCAAGCGCCATCACCTATGCAAGCCTCGAAATGCTGGCCCAGTCCATCCAGCGCGTCGGCCTCGACAAGGTGGCGGTGGCAAATGAACTTTCGACGGGAAGCTTCGACACCGTCATCGGCCCGGTCAAGCTTGAAGACAACCAGCTTCGCCAGCTCTGGTGGGCCGGGCAATGGCAGGGTGAGCGTTTTGTGGCGATTGCGCCCGCAGACCGCCCGGGTGCGGCCAAGCCGGTCGTTCCGAAGCCGCAATGGTGAGCCTTTGCCGACCGGGGCCGCGAACCCCGGCCGGAAGGCTTCGGCCATCTTCCATACTGGAGACATTCCCTTGTTCTTATCCACCCTCATCTTCGGCTTGATGCTGGGAGGGACCTATGCGCTGATCGCGCTTGGACTTTCGCTGCAATATGGCATTGCCCGCATCATGAACCTTGCTTATGGCGAGGTGCTGATTGCGGCTGCCTTCATCACCTTCGTGTTGTTTTCCAGCTATGGCCTGTCGCCGCTCTGGTCGCTGTTCATCATCGTGCCGCTCGGTTACGCCCTGTCTTTCGTGATCTACCGGGTCATGATGCGGCCGCTGGTGCGCCGTTCGGGCGGCTCCGGCCGCCTGGAAGTCGATTCCATTCTGGCGACCTTCGGGCTGCTCTTCGTTATCCAGGGCATCATGCTCGTGGCGTTCGGCGGCAACTACCATTCCTATTCCTATCTTGCCGAAGGCGTCGATATCTTTGGCACGACCGTGGCGCTGAACCGGCTCCTGTCCTTTGGCCTGTCGGTTGCGATTGGCGGCGGGCTTTATCTGGCGCTCACCCACAGCCGCTGGGGCCTCAACCTGCGAGCGGTGGCGCTTGCGCCCAAATCCGCGCCGCTGGTCGGCATTGATGTGAACCGTGTGGCCTCGATCGGCTTTGCGCTTGGCGGAGCACTCGCCGTGGCCGGCGGGGTGATGATTTCGATGTACCAGACCTTTTCCGCCTCCTATGGCGTGGTCTTCACCATGAAGGCGCTTGTCGTCGTTATCATGGGCGGTGTCGGCAATCTGCTTGGCGCGCTGGTGGCCGGCCTGCTGCTCGGTCTCGTGGAAACCTTCGTGCTCGTTTATGTCGATCCCGGCCTCACGCTTGCCGCCACCTATCTGCTCTTTCTCGTGGTGCTGCTCTGGCGTCCGGAAGGCATCTTCGCAAGGAGGAGCAAATGATCCCGCTTCTCATCGGCCTTGCCGCAGCTGCACTGCTGGCGCTTTCCCCCTTCTTTTTCGATGCCTATGGCGTCGGCGTCATTATCGGCCTTCTCGGTTATGCGACGCTTGCCTCCGCCTGGGCGATGTTCTCCGGCCCGACGCGCTATATTTCGCTCGCCACCGTCGCCTTTTTCGGTGTCGGGGCCTATACGGTCGCGGTGCTGAGCGAGGTTCTGCCATGGCCGCTGGTGCTCCTGTGTGCGGCCCTTGTCGGCGCGGCGCTGGCGCTTGTCGTCGGGCTTTCCACACTGCGCGTCGCCGGCATTTATTTCGTGATCTTTTCCTTTGGTCTTGCCGAGCTCATCCGCCAGCTCATCACCTGGTATGAGGTGAATGTGACCGGCACGCTCGGGCGTTACATCTTCTTGCCGCTGGAGCCGCAACACGTACTCTGGCAATTGCTGGCGCTGGCTGTCGTCACACTTTTGCTGGCGATCCTCATCGACCGCAGCAAGCTCGGACTGGCGCTGAAGGCAATCGGTGACGACGAGGTCGTGGCCGCCCATGCGGGTATCAACTTGGCCCGCACCAAGCTGACGCTCTTCGTGCTGTCCGCCACGATCATCACGCTGGTCGGCGCCATTCAGGCCCCGCGCTGGGTCTATATCGAGCCGGCCATCGTCTTTAATCCGCAGGTATCGTTCCTCACCGTCATCATGGCGTTGCTCGGCGGAGCCACACGCCGCTGGGGACCCATTCTCGGTGCGGTGCCGCTGTTCCTGCTGTTCGAGTGGCTGGGCGCGAACTTCCCCAATCATTTTTCCATCATTCTCGGCGCTCTCTTCATCCTCATCGTTTTTGTTCTGCCGGATGGGGTGCTGGCGGCGCTGGAGAAGCTGCGCAAAAAGGAGAAAGCCGCATGAGCGCCGTTCTCGAAATCACTGATATCCGCAAGACCTTTGGCGGGCTGAAGGCGGTGGATGGCCTTGGCCTCACCATCGAGGCCGGCGAGGTCGTCGGGCTGCTAGGGCCAAACGGTTCCGGCAAGACGACGCTGATGAACCTCGTCTCCGGGGCGCTGAAGCCCACTGAAGGGTCTATCCGGCTCAAACGGCAGGAGATTGCAGGCCGGCGGCCGGATGTGATTGCGCGCGCCGGCGTGGCGCGCACCTTCCAGCTCGTGCGGCTTTTGCCGTCGCTTTCCCTGCTTGAAAACGTTGCCGTATCGGCCATGTTCGGGCCACAACGCCTGTCCCGTATCGAGGCGGAGAAGGTCGCGCGCGCCTGCCTCGAAAGAATAGGCCTTGCCGGGCGGGAAACCATGCCGGCCGGCGACCTCACCTATATCGATCAGAAACGCCTTGAACTGGCGCGTGCGCTGGCGGGCGAACCGAATCTTCTGTTGCTGGATGAATGGCTTGCAGGTCTCAATCCCACCGAACTGCAGGAAGGGATAGCGCTGATCCGGCGGTTGGCATCCGAGGGTACGACGATCCTGCTGGTGGAACATATCATGGCTGCTGTGCGCGCACTCTGCCCGCGCTCCGTGGTCATGGCGGCCGGTCGCAAGATCGCCGATGGGCCGACGGCAACGGTGCTTGACGATCCGCAGGTCATTTCCGCCTATCTGGGAGCGGCGCATGCTTGAAATAGACGCACTGACAATCCGCTACGGCAAACATCTCGCGGTTGACGGCACATCGCTCAATGTTGCCAAGGGCGAAACGGTGGTGCTGCTTGGCGCCAATGGTGCGGGCAAGTCGTCTTTGCTGAAGGCGGTCGGCGGCATGGTGGCTCCGGTCTCCGGCGAAGTGCGCGTCAATGGCGCGTCGCTTGCCGCTGTCCCCGCCCATCAGATTGTGGAGCGGGGCGTGGCGCTGGTGCCGGAGGGACGCGGAATTTTCGCGGCGCTGACGGTGGAGGACAATCTCCGTCTCGGGGCCAATCCCCGCCATGCCCGTTCAGCGGAAAAAGCGACACGAGAGCATATTTTCTCGCTGTTTCCGCGCCTTGCCGAGCGGCGGCAGCAGCTTGCCGGCACCATGTCCGGCGGCGAACAGCAGATGGTCGCCATCGGGCGTGCGCTAATGTCAGCGCCGGATTATCTATTGCTGGACGAGCCGAGCCTTGGCCTTGCGCCCATCGTCACGCAGGAGCTTTTTGCCGCTTTGGCGGAGATCAAGAAGAGCGGCCTTTCAATTCTGCTCGTGGAGCAGAATGTGCGCGAAAGCCTCGCACTTGCCGATCGCGGATATTTGCTGGAAGCAGGGCGGATTGTCGGGGCAGGCACGGCTGAGGCCCTGTCCGCCGATCCCGCCGTGCAACGGGCGTTTCTTGGCGGCACCACCGCCGCCATTGTCTGAATTCAGGAGGAAGACCATGCAGACAGTCAATCTTTTCATCGGCGGCGACCATTGCCCGGCCACAAGCGGCAAGCGTTTCGAACGCAGCAACCCCATCACCGGCGACGTGGCGACGAGTGCTGCGGCGGCAACGGTGGAGGACGCCACCCGGGCAGCCGATGCCGCGGCGGCCGCTTTCCCGGTCTGGTCGGCAACGTCTCCCGGTGAACGCCGCCGCCTGCTTCTGGCTGCCGCACAGGCGCTTCTCGCCGCCGGGCCTGACATTACCCAGGCGATGAAGGAAGAAATCGGCGCAACCGATGCCTGGGCCGGGTTCAACGTCAAACTGGCAAGCGATATGCTGGTGGAGGCGGCAAGCCTGACGACCCAGATCAAGGGCGAGGTCATTCCTTCCAACCGTCCCGGAACCATGGCGATGGCACTGCGCCAGCCCGCCGGTGTCGTGCTGTCCATCGCGCCGTGGAATGCGCCGGTCATTCTCGGCGTGCGCTCCATCGCCACGCCGCTCGCCTGCGGCAATACGGTTGTCATGAAGACCTCGGAACTGTGCCCGCGCACCCATGCGCTGATCATTGAAGCCGTCGCTTCGGCGGGTCTGCCGAAGGGCGTGCTCAACGCCGTCTCCAATGCACCGGAAGATGCGGCAAAGATCGTCGATACGCTGATCGCACACCCCGCCGTCAGACGCGTGAATTTCACCGGCTCGACCCGCGTTGGCCGGGTGATTGCCGAAACCGCCGGCCGTTATCTGAAACCCGCTTTGCTGGAGCTTGGCGGCAAGGCGCCGTTCATCGTGCTTGATGACGCCGATATCGATGCGGCTGTCGCGGCTGCCGCTTTTGGCGCTTATATGAACCAGGGCCAGATCTGCATGTCGACGGAGCGCATCATCGTACTCGACAGCGTTGCCGATGCATTTGTGGAGGCCTTCGCCAAAAAAGCGTCGAGCCTCACGGCCGGCGATCCGCGTGAGGGCAAAACACCGCTCGGCTCGCTGGTCAGCGCCGAAGCGACATCGCGCATTCGGGCGCTGGTGGATGATGCCGTCTCCAAGGGCGCGCGGCTGGCCGCGGGCGGCGGCGGTAATGGCACGATGGTGGATGCGATCGCCGTCGATGGCGTCACGCCCGCCATGCGACTTTATGCGGAGGAAAGCTTCGGTCCCGTCGTCTCCATCATCCGCGCCGGCAGCATCGATGAGGCGGTGAGCATCGCCAACGAAACCGAGTTCGGTCTTTCCGCCGCAATTTTCGGCAGGGATCAGGCACGGGCGCTTGCCATTGCCGCCCGCATTGAAAGCGGCATCTGCCACATCAACGGCCCGACCGTTCACGATGAAGCGCAGATGCCCTTCGGCGGGGTCAAGGCTTCCGGTTACGGCCGCTTCGGCGGTACGGCGGGCATTGCGGAATTCACTGAGCTACGCTGGGTCACGCTGCAGGACGGGCCGCTGCATTATCCGATCTGAACAGGAAACGTACAGGGTGGCGGGCGGCGTCACCGCCGCTCGTCAATCAGCCAGCCGGTGAGTTTTCTCACCGCGCTATCGCTGTTTTTCGGCCGCATCAGCCAGTATCCGCGGCCCGGTGCGTCGAGGCTTGGGCCTGCGGTCACCAGCACGCCCGCCTCGAGCAGCGGATCGATGAGCCCGGCCCAGCCGAGCGCGAAACCCTGTTCGCCGATGGTTGCCTGCACCACCATGGTGTAATTGTTGAAGCTGATATCGCCGCCATCATGCTCGGCACCGCGATGCACGCCGAAATGCTTGAAGTAGGCAGCCCAGTCGAACCAGTGCGCCTGTGAGGTGTTTTCGAGGTGGATGAGCTTTCGCCGTGAAAAATCCGCGACGGTCGCGGGTGCCGGTGTTTCGGTCAGCAGGGCAGGTGAGCAGACCGGCGTGACCTTTTCCGAGAGCAGCAACACCGCCCCTTCGCCGGCTTCCTGCCGCGTTCCGAAAATGATCATCACGTCGCTATCATGTTTGCCCTGACCAAGAGGGTCCTGCGTTGCCACGATCTGGATGTTTATGTCGGGGTTGAGCGCTCGAAAGCCATGCATGCGCGGGATGAGCCACAGGGACGAAAAGGCATAGTCCGTGTGCAGGCGGATAGTCTGCCGGTCCTCCGTCCGGCGAAGCTGCTGCGCGACAAGATCGATGGCGTCGACATTACGCGAGACGATGTCGAACAGCTTTTGTCCTTCGGCGGTGAGTTCGATGCCGCGATGCTTGCGCCGGATAAGAACCACGCCCAGCTCATCCTCGAGTTTGCGCATCTGATAGCTGACGGCCGGCTGGGTCAGTCGCAGCGATGCCGCCGCAGCCGTGAGGCTGCCGCGGCGCGCGACATCGGTGAAAATGCGCATCCATCCAAGGTCAAGCGGCCGGTCAGACATTAAATTTCCTTATATCAGTCATCGAAAAATACCCGCTTCACAGGCAAAAACAATGTGGTGTTCAATAAACTGGACTAATAAAATGGGAGCCGCAATGAAAACCGTTTCTCATCTGCACCGCATCGCCGCCGGTCTCATTCTGTCCGTGGCGGCATTCTCCACCCCGCTACAGGCGGCCGATGACGCCGCCTGCAAGACCATTCGCCTCAGCGATCCCGGCTGGACCGACATTACTGCTACCAACGGTATCGCTTCCGTCGTGCTCGATGCGCTGGGTTATGAAGCCGACATCAAGACGCTTTCGGTGCCGATCGGCTACCAGGCCATGAAAAATGGCGAAATCGATGTCTTTCTCGGCAACTGGATGCCGGCCCAGAAGTCCTTCGTCGACGATCTGAACGCGGCGAAAGCGGCCGAGGTGATGACGAAGAACCTGGAGGGCGCCAAGTTCACGCTGGCGGTGCCTTCCTATATGACGGAAAAGGGCGTGAAGGATTTTGCCGATCTCGCCAAACATGCCGATGAGTTCGAAAGCAAGATTTACGGCATCGAGCCGGGCGCGCCGGCCAACCAGAATATCCAGAAGATCATCGACGCTAATGATTTCGGCCTGAAAGGCTGGCAGCTCGTTGAATCCGGCGAACAGGCCATGCTGGCGCAGGTGGAACGGGCGGGCAGGGACAAGAAGGCCGTGGTCTTCCTCGCCTGGGCGCCGCATCCGATGAATGAGAAGATCGATATCGCCTATCTCTCCGGAGGTGACGCCTATTTCGGCCCGAATTTCGGCGGCGCCGAAGTCTATACGCTGGCCCGCACCGGCTGGGCGCAGCAATGCCCGAATGCGGCGACGCTGTTCAAGAACCTGAAGTTTGATATCGGCATGGAAAACAGCCTGATGGGCTCCATTCTCGGCGGTGAGGATTCCAAAGCGGCGGCGACGGCCTGGCTGAAGGCCAATCCGAAGGTGCTGGATGGCTGGCTGCAAGGCGTCACCACGCTGGATGGCAAGCCGGGTGCGGACGCCGTCAAAGGCAAGCTTGGTCTCTAAGCCGGAAAGTCGAAATGCCGCGTCCCAATATCCTGATCCTGATGGCCGACCAGTTCAACGGGACGTTTTTTCCCGATGGTCCGGCCGATTTTATCCACGCACCACATCTGAAAGCACTGGCGGAGCGGTCTGTCCGCTTCGCCAACACTTACACGGCAAGCCCGCTCTGCGCGCCGGCCCGCGCTTCTTTCATGTCCGGGCAGTTGCCCAGCCGGACGCGGGTCTATGATAACGCTGCCGAATTCGCTTCCGACATTCCGACCTATGCGCACCATTTGCGGGCGGCGGGTTATTACACCGGCCTTTCAGGCAAGATGCATTTCGTCGGACCGGACCAATTACATGGCTTCGAAGAGCGTCTGACGACGGATATCTATCCGGCGGATTTCGGTTGGACGCCTGATTATACCAAGCCCGGCGAACGGATCGACTGGTGGTATCACAATCTCGGCTCGGTCACCGGTGCGGGTATCGCTGAAATCACCAATCAGATGGAATATGATGACGAGGTGGCCTATCACGCCACCCGCAAGCTCTACGATCTGTCGCGCCGGCTCGATGACCGCCCCTGGTGCCTGACCGTCAGCTTCACCCATCCGCACGACCCCTATGTGGCGCGACGCAAATTCTGGGATCTCTACGAGGATTGCCCGGCGCTTGATCCGCAGACATCGGCGATTGCCTTCGAGGAGCAGGATCCGCATTCGAAACGGTTGCTGGAAGCCTGCGATCATGAGGCTTTCGATATTTCGCCAGAGCAGATACGCCGTGCAAGGCGCGGTTATTTCGCCAATATCTCCTATATCGACGAGAAGATCGGCGAGATTCTCGACGTGCTGAAAGCGACGCGGATGGAGGAGGACACCATCATCCTCTTCCTGTCCGACCATGGCGACATGCTGGGCGAGCGTGGACTTTGGTTCAAGATGTGTTTCTTTGAGGGCTCCGCCCGCGTGCCGCTGATGATCGCCGCACCCGGCTGGCAGCCGGCCCTGATCGACACGCCCGTCTCGACGCTCGATGTCACGCCGACGCTCTGCGGGCTTGCGGGCCTCGACATCACCTCGCTCAAACGCTGGACCGATGGCGAAGACCTGTCGGCGCTGGCTGCGGGAACTGGAGAGCGCGGCCCGGTGCCGATGGAATATGCCGCCGAAGGCTCGATCGCGCCGCTCGTCGCCATCAGGGAAGGCCGCTACAAGCTCTCGGTCTGCGAAGCCGATCCGCCGCTCCTCTATGATATCGAGGCTGATCCCGAGGAGCGCACCAACCTTGCCGGCGATCCCGCTTTCAGTGCCGTGCTTTCATCGCTTGCCAGCGAAATCAACCGGCGCTGGCAATTGCCTGTTTTCGATGCTGCCGTGCGGGAAAGTCAGGCGCGGCGCTGGGTGGTCTACAAGGCGTTGCGCAACGGCGCTTATTACCCGTGGGATTACCAGCCGCTGCAAAAGGCCTCCGAACGCTACATGCGCAACCACATGGACCTTAACGTGCTGGAAGAGAACCAGCGTTTTCCGCGCGGGGAGTGATGTGGGCAGGGCGTCTCACGCAGCGGCGGTCACCTTCGGTGCACCGCCTGCCGCCTGCACGGCAAGACTGCCCGCTGCGATGCCGGCTTCGAGGCATTGCTGTTCGTTCTGACCCTGAAGCCATGTATCAAGAAAACCGGCATTAAAGGCGTCGCCTGCGCCGGTCGTATCGACCACCGGGACCTTTTGGGCGGCTTTATGCTGAATCCCGGCTGCAGATGATACCCATGCACCCTCCGCGCCGCCTTTGAGGGCGACGATCGGGAAAGCCTCCGCCAATCTCCGGATAGCCGTTTCCGGTTCCGAATGCCCGGTGATTGCTTCGGCCTCTTCAAGATTGGGCAAAAAAACGTCGACACCGGCACAGGCCCTGAGCAGACCCTTGTCGTAGATCAGCGAGGCGTCCCAGCTCGGGTCGAGCGAGACGGACAATCCGCTCGCCTTGGCGCGCGCGACGAGATCGGGGATTTCGTGCAAAGTAGCGAATTCGGCGATGTGCAGATGACGTGCCTTGTCCCACGCAAGGGCGGCATCCAGTGTCGAAGGCCGGGCAGCGCCGGCGCGGCGCGTCAAAAATGCACGGTCGTGGCCAACCACCGTCGCCACCGTGACCTGCGGCCCCGCATCCGCCGAATGCTCCAGAAATTGCAGGTCGACACCGCTCTCCTGCATTTTCTCACCGATATCGCGCGAGAAGGTGTCGGTGCCGAGCCTTGCCAGCAGCGCAGCGGGACGGCCGATATGGGCGAGATGCGCGGCGGCGATGAAAGCCCCACCGCCGGCGGCGATTTCCATGTCGCGTGCAAACAGTTCCCGACCGAGCACCGGCAATTCGTCAAGCCCGGTGAAAATGAGGTCGCAATAGATGCGGCCAATGCTGATGACGGCTGATTTTTCTGTTGTCATCATGCGCGGCCCAGAAGCTTTTCCGTCTTCGCATCGAAAAGATAGAGCGCGCCTGTTTCCGCCCGGCATTGCAGCCGGGTGCCGACTGCCGGAATGGATTTGCCTCTAGAGGTTGCGATCACCGAGGTAGTGTCGGTGTCCAGATGAACCAGTGTTTCCGGGCCAAGAGGCTCAACCGCCGTTACCGTTCCTTCAAGCGTAAACGTTCCCTGTGTGGCGTCGGTTTCTCCAACCAGCAGATCATGCGGCCGCACACCGAGTAAAAGCTCGCCCGTGGCGGAGGGCGTAACGCTGTTGGTTGTTTTGGTCCCTCGCAGGAGATTCATCGAGGGGCTGCCGATGAAGCGGGCGGTAAACACATCGACGGGTGTTTCGTAGAGTTCGGTCGGCGTGCCAACCTGCAGGATATGGCCGTCCTTCATGACGACGATCCGGTCCGCCATGGTCATGGCTTCCACCTGATCGTGGGTAACATAGACGGTTGTCGTCTTAAGACGTTGGTGCAAGCGCTTGATTTCAATACGCATCTGCGATCTCAGCTGGGCGTCGAGATTGGAGAGCGGCTCGTCGAAAAGAAAGGCTGCGGGATCGCGCACCATGGCGCGGCCGATGGCGACGCGCTGCCGCTGGCCGCCAGACAAAGCCGCTGGCCGACGGTCGAGCAACGCCTCAAGCCCCAGCACCCGCCCGGCCTCTTCGATACGCCGGTTCTTTTCCGCCTTGTCGAGCTTTGCGGTATAAAGCCCGAAGCCAATATTCTGGCGAACCGTCATATGCGGGTAGATCGCATAGTTCTGGAAGACCATCGCGATGTTGCGCTGTTTCGGTTCTTTCTCGTTGACGACGTTCCCGCCGATCTTCAGCGTGCCGTCGGAGATTTCTTCGAGCCCTGCGATCATACGCAGCGTCGTCGATTTTCCGCAGCCGGAGGGGCCGACGAAAACGACGAATTCGCCATCTTCGATGGCAAGGTCGATGCCCTTGACCGCCTCCACCTTGCCGTAGCGCTTCACGAGTTGAGTGAGTTCGATTGTCGCCATTATCGCGCTCCCGTCAGGGCGGTGAATTTCTCTGCCAGTTCGGCGGCCTTTGCCGCCTCGTGATCGGCGGATCGTTTTGCTTCCGCCTCTGATGCAGCAAGCTTGCCGCGATAGGCGGCAATCGCCTCCCGCATCGGTTCGGGGGCAGGGCCGCCAAAGCGGCCGCGTACCGCGACAAAGTGCTCCGGCGAGACGATCTGCCTGAACTTTTCTTCGCTGATGCCGGGTTTGCGCCCCGCCAGTTCCTCGAACGCGTTGAGGAACGGCTGGTAGCCGTCATTCGGCAGATCGCCCTTCAGCGCCACAACGCTCTTGGCGACAGTCGCGGCGATCTCATGGGCCTGGCGGAATGACAGGTCCTCGATGCGGACGAGTGAATCCGCCAGTTCCGTGATGGTGATGCAGGAACGGCGAATATTCTGGTCAACCCTTTCAGGGTCGATGCTGATCTGGCCGACAAGGCTGGCGAGGAGATCGAGAACCCGGCCGGCCGAAGCGAAGGCCTCGTAACCCATGCCCTGCGTTTCACCTTCGCTGTCGTTCATATCGGTGAAGGGCGTGTTGTGCATCACGTCGAGCATGGTTCGCGCCCGCCCGAACGTCTGGCTGGCGAGGTGGCGCAGATGTTCGATCGGCACCGGGTTGCGTTTCTGCGGCATGATCGAGGAAATCTGCACCAGCGAATTCGGCACGTAGATCTGGCCGACTTCGAAGCTCGTCCAGAACTGGAAGTCCTGAATGAGCCTGCCGAGATGCAGGAACATCAACTCGATCGCGCCATAGGTCGCCGTCGTATAGTCGACGGCGGCGATGCAGGAATAGGAATTGCGCAGCGGCGCGGCAAAACCGAGAAGCTCGGCGACGCGGGCGCGATTAATGGGAAAGCCGGAGGTGGTGATGGCGGCGGCGCCCATGGGTGAGAGATCGACGATTCGGCGAGCTTCCGCGAAACGGTCGATATCCCGAATGAGGACTTCGATGGCGGCGGAGAGATAATGGCCGAAAGTGGTGGGCTGGGCCGGCTGCCCATGCGTATAGGCCACAATCAGGGTGGATTGATTGCGCTCGGCGGCATCGATCAGCGCTTTCAGCAGAACACGCGCCTTGGCGGTGAGCGTGTCGATCTTTTCCTTGAGGCCGATCTTGAACAGGGTGTGATCGATATCGTTGCGCGAGCGGGCCGTGTGCAGGCGACCGGCGACATCGACGCCGATACGGGCTTTCAGTTCCTTTTCGATCAGGAAGAAGAAATCCTCGACCTCGCCGGTATAGACCAGCTCCGACGGCTCGATGGTCCTGTCGATGTCTTCGAGCGCGCCGGCGATTTTCGCCGCCGTTTCGGCATCCAGAATTCCGGTTTCGCGCAGCATGACGAGATGCGCGCGGTCGATGCGGCGGAAGCCGTCGACATGGTGGTTCTTGGCGCCATCGAAAAGCGGGCGCAGCACGGTTTCCTTGTAGACAGGGTCGGGAAACCTGCTGGTGTCGGACAGGCGCGGGTTGATATCGGCCATGATGTTATCCTTTCAGGCCCGCCAGCATCACACCGCGAACGATGTAGCGTTGCAGGACGATGAAGACGATGAGGGTGGGGATGGTCGCAATTGCTGCGCCCGTCATGATCATTTCCCACTGGATCTGCTGTTCCACGGCAAAGCTCGAAAGACCGACTGGCAGGGTGTAAAGCTCCTTGCTTGTCGTGACGATCAGCGGCCAGAAGAAGGCGGTCCAGTTGCCGAGGAAGGTGAAGATTGCCAGCGCCGAAAGAGCAGGCGTTACCAGCGGCAGGGCCACTTTCCACCAGATCTGGAATTCGTTCAGACCGTCGACGCGTGCGGCCTCGATGAAGTCGTTCGGAACCGTCTCGAAAAACTGCTTCATGAGGAAGGTGCCGAACGCCGTCATCATTCCCGGGAACATGATCCCCCAGTAGCTGTCGAGCCAGCCCAGCTGGCTGGACATCAGATACCACGGAATAACCAGCATTTCGGTCGGTATCATCAGCGTGGACAGGATGGCGAGGAAGATGAAATAACGGCCGCGGAACTCGAATTTCGCCAGCGTGTAGCCGACCAGACTGTCGAAGAAGCAGTTGGAAACGGTGACGATGACCGCGACCAGCATGGAGTTGAAGAACCAGCGCAGGAAACGGCCGTCGGCCATGACCGTGATATAGTTCGCAAGCGTCGGCGCGGCCGGGATGAGCCTGAGATCATAGACCTGGTCCGCCGTCTTGAACGAGGTCGAGAACATGAAGAGCAGTGGTGAGACCATGATCAGGCCGCCGATGAACAGCAGCGTCCAGGTGACGATGCGGCCGGGGCGGATGCGGGCGTGGGAGAGTGGCGGCGCTTCGCTCATTTCTTTTCCCTCAGGACCCAGAGCTGGACCAGCGATACGACAAGAAGAATGGTGAACAGGACGACCGTCTGTGCTGCGGCATAGCCCATCGCATAGGAATTGAACGCGGTCTGGTAGATCATCAGCACCAGCGGCTTGGTTGAGCCGAGCGGTCCGCCCGGATCATTGGTGGTCATGTTGTAGACCTGGTCGAAAATGCGCAGGAAGCCGATGGAGGAAAACACCACGAGGAAAACGGTGGTTGGTTTCAGGAGCGGCAGCGTGATCTTTCGAAGGATCGCCCATTCGCCGAGCCCGTCGATGCGGGCGGCTTCGTAGAATGTCGTCGGAATGGCGCGCAGGCCCGCCATGAAGATGATGATCTGGAAACCGAGCCCCGCCCAGATGGCTGTCACCATGACCGAATAAAGCGCCTGATCGGTGGAGCGGATGAAGGGCTGCTGCGGAATGCCGATCATGCCAAGCACATCATTGATGATGCCGATCGGCGGCGGCTGGTAGAACCAGCGCCAGACCCAGGCCATGGCCGCTGCGGTCGTCAGATAGGGCAGGAAATAAAGCGCGCGGATGAAACCGTGCAGGATGCGGACCCGGTCAAGATAAAAGGCGATGACAAAAGCCAGCACGAGACTGATCGGCGTGCCGACGATGAGATAGGTGAAGGTATTCTTGAATACCTTCCAGAATTGCGGGTCCTTGAACAGCTTCACATAATTGGCGATGCCGATGAACTTCGCTGGCCGCAGAAGGTCCCAGTTGGTGAAGGACAGATAGAAGGCCTGTAGCGTCGGGTAAAAACGGATGACGCTGTAGAAGAGGATCGGGATCGCCAGAAAGCTCCAGATCCACAAAAGCCGTTTCGTGCGCATGGAAAGGCGATCCCCGAAGGGGCCGCCGGGGCGGCCGGATGCCGCCCCCTGTTGATCTATCGCTGTCATGGTGGGACCTGCGGTTTTCAGGGTTTCGCCGCGTCGATGATTTCCTGCTCGGCCTCGGCGGCCTGCTTGATGGAATCTTCGACCGACTGGCCCTCGAGCAGGACACGGTTGGTCATGTCGATGGCGTTCTGCCGCTGGGCCGCCTCATCCATGAACAGTGTCGTATGGGCATATTCCAGGCCCTTCAGGAACGGCGCGTAGATCGGGTCCTTCAGGTTTTCTTCGGTCAGCGCCGCCGAGCGCCGTGCCGGCAACTCGCCCACCGTCTTCAGCCAGATCGCCATGGCTTCCGGGGAGGAGATATAGGCGAGGAACTTCTTGGAGGCCTCAAGCTCTTCACCCGTGGTCTTGGCGCTGATGCCATTGGCGAAGTAGCTGGCATAGTTGGAGCGGATATTCTTGTCATTGGTGGGAAGTTCGGTCACGCCCCAGTCGAAATCCTTGATGGTGCGGAACGAACCCAGCCGGAAGGTGCCGTCGATGGTCATGCCGGCCTTGCCGGCGCGGAAGGCCGCCTGGCCCTCATCCATGAAACCCACTTGGCCTATCTTCTTTTCAAGCTGCAGGCTGGTATAGAATTTCAGGGCCTGAACGCCCGGCTCGCTGTTATAGGTGACCTTCCGATCATTGTCGGTGTAGGGCTCGCCGCCATATTGACGGATCAGAACTTCACGCCACCACTGGTGATCCTGGCCGCCCATATCGAGCGTGGACCCGGCGACGGTGAGGTTTCCGGCGGCGTCGTGCTTGGCGATTTTTTCCGCGGCTGCGACGAACTCATCGAGCGTCTTCGGCGGATTGGCTGGATCGAGGCCGGCCTCGGTGAAGAGCTTCTTGTTGTAGAACAGGGCGAGCGAACGAACCGCTGTCGGCAGGCCGTAGTAGTCGTCGCCGCGCTTCATGGCGCTGATGATGGGGAAGAATTCGCTTTCGATCTTGTCATGCGGGAAAGCGTCTGCCGGCAGCGGCTGCAAGATGCCGCCGGCTGCGAACTTGTCCAGCCAGCCGTAAAACAGCTGCATCACGTCAGGCCCCTTGCCGGACATGTTGGCGGCAATCACGCGGGTCTGGTAGTCGGCGTAAGGAAAGGTCACCTGCTTGACGGTGATGTCAGGGTTGGCCTTTTGAAATTCCGCGATCAGCTCGTCCATGGCTTTTACGCGTGTGTCGAAGACATATTGCCAATATTCGATTTCAACCGCCTGCGCGGCGTTGAATGCAAATGTGCTGAAACCGGCAACCAAGCCGGCGAACAGAGTTGCCCTGCGCATGTAAGCCTCCATTTCCTCCGTCCGGTCTTCCGGATGCGGAGCGATCGTTCCCTTTATCCGCGCTTTCGCGCGCGCTCATCGATTTGCCGGCTGCGGAGTTTCCTCTTCCGCTCCAAACAAGCCTGACCCCCGGTCGCCCTCTACGGTTCTCTGAAGGCGCGCGTTTGTCAATAAGATAATTTACTTGAATTATTATATTGCGCTTATCGTCAATTCGACGCTATGAATTTTATAAGAGACGGGAAGTTGAAGAGATGACGGTGCACACGGTGGACGCTTATCCCGTAGCAATCGGAAAAAATCCTGAGCGGAGCCGCGAACATAACAGGCGAGTCGTTTTAGACATCGTCCGGCGGCACGGATCGCTCGGCCGCGCCCAGATTGCCAAGATCACACATCTGACGCCGCAGGCGGTCGCCAATATCGTTGATGAACTGATGGGCGAGGAATTGCTGAAGGAACTCGGCCGTCGTCGCACGGGCAGGGGCCAGCCGCCGATCCAGTTCGCCGTCAATCCGGATGGCGGCGCGACGATCGGTGTGGAAATCGCCGCCGACCATATGGTCACCGTA
Source organism: Agrobacterium sp. 719_389 (assembly GCF_900188475.1). Taxonomy (NCBI): domain Bacteria; kingdom Pseudomonadati; phylum Pseudomonadota; class Alphaproteobacteria; order Hyphomicrobiales; family Rhizobiaceae; genus Agrobacterium; species Agrobacterium sp. 719_389. Next base: position 135,295 of record NZ_FYEM01000011.1, on the reverse strand, counting down.
GGCCTTGATCTTGCCGGCGTGTTGCGTACTCATCGTGTTACCCCTCTCAAGGACACGACACCGGACGCCATATTCAAGACCTTTGCCGCCGAGCATGCCGCTGTCGCGAAAAATCTGGGCTGCAGGCTGCTTGGCACCGGGGTCGTCATGCCCGGTCCCTTCGAAATTGATGGCATGACCTCCGTGGGGCCGACGACGCTTTCCGGCTGGGGCGGCATCGATGCCCGGCAGATGCTGGGTGAAGCCTGCGGTCAGCCGGTCGTGGTCGAAAACGATGCGACTGCGGCAGCGGTCGGGGAACGGCTGTTCGGTGCGGGGCTGGCCATCCCGAATTTCTGCATGATCTATTTCGGCGTCGGTATCGGCCTCGGCATCATTCAGGATGGCGCGCCCTATCGCGGTGCGTTCGGAAATGCCGGCGAAATCGGCCATGTGACCGTTTCACCGAAGGGAAGGCCTTGCCCCTCCTGCGGGCAAAGAGGGTGCCTGGAGGCCTATGCCTCAGTCTATGTGCTGAAGGAAAAGCTTGTCTGCGCCGGTGTCGCGGATACGGAACTTGATGATCTGGAGGCCCTGTTCAGGGCTGGCAATCCGGTGGTGATGGAATGGATAGAGGAGGCAGCCGTCCATCTCGCGCCCATGGTTGCGATGCTCGAGAATATTCTCGATCCCCAGACGGTCATTCTCGGCGGCGCGCTGCCTGAGATCATCATCAGCGAGATCATTGCGCGGATGGGGCCTTTGCCGACCTCGGTCGCGAGCCGGCGGCAACGGGAACTGCCACGGGTCATCCACGGCAAGTCCGGGCAATTGACTGCGGCGCTCGGTGCCGCCGCCTTGCCGCTGTTCGACATCGTCACACCAAAACTCGAGACATCCCCGGGAGCTGCAGCGCAGGCGCCCGGCTGAATATTGGAGGAGACCGCCCATGCTTAACCCTCGGGAGCGCATCGAACGGCAGATGGCCGATCCGTGGCTCATTCGCCTGCATCGCAAGCTGAGCGCGCTTAAATCCACCGTCACCGTCATGCACACCGGCGCACATCCCGACGACGAGCAGAATGGACTTCTTGCCTGTTTCCGCATGGAACTGGGTATGCGGATCATCATCGCCTGCTCCACACGCGGCGAGGGCGGGCAGAATGCGCTGGGGCCGGAACGGCTGGGCGCGCTTGGCGTCATCCGGTCGCGGGAGCTGGAGGAGGCTGCCCGCGTCATCGATGCTGATATCAGCTGGCTTGGCCATGGTCCGGCGGACATCATTCACGACTTCGGTTTTTCCAAGGATGGCGACCAGACCTTCGGCCGCTGGGGGCAGCAACGCATTGTCGAGCGGCTGGTTCGCGCCTACCGCAAGGAGCGGCCGGATATCGTCATTCCGACATTTCTCGATGTGCCGGGACAGCACGGGCACCACCGCGCCATGACGCGGGCGGCGAAAAGCGCGATCGCGCTGGCGGCGGATCCTGCGGCCTATCCCGAGCATTTCGCCGAGGGGCTGAAACCGTGGAAGGTGGCCAAATATTACCTCCCCGCATGGTCTGGCGGTGGCGATACCTATGATGACGAAGTGCCGCCGCCGGAGACTACGCTGATAGTCAATGCTCCGGGCAAGGAGGCGGCCACCGGTGCGCAATATGACCGCATCGGCGAATGGTCGCGTTATTATCATGCGTCGCAGGGAATGGGGCATTGGCCGAAGCGGGCGCAGGAGAACTGGCCGCTGCATCTGGAACTCGCCGATGAAGCGGCGGGTGAGGAGCACTCGATCTTCGACAGCCTGCCGTCTTGCCTGTCTGACCTTGCGGCCTTTGCGGGGCTGGATGCGGAATTGTCAAAGGCGCTGGTCAAGGCCGAGCGGGCAATAAGCGAAGCAATCTCGGCCTTTCCCGACAGGCGGCGGATCACGGCGTCGCTTCTTGCGGCGGCGGCGCTTTTGCAGACGGTTGACGAGGCCGCAGCTGCGGATTTCAAGGAGCTGCACGGCCATCGGATCGCGCGCAAGCGGGCGCAGGTCGACGCCGCCATCTTGACGGCGCTCGATGTTTTCGAACGGGCCTATGCCGAGCCGGCAGAGATCGTTCCGGGCGGAACGTCGGTTCTTTCGGTGGAGCTTTCAGACAGGGCGGCTGAACTTGATGTTGAGGTCACGCCGGTCCTGCCATCAGGGGTGTCGGCATCCGTTCAGTCGCGTGGTGAGGCGCTGGTCTTTTCGCTTGTCGCCGATAAGGATGCTGCTGTTTCCGGGCTTTATCAGCCCGACTGGAAAGCCTCGGGCGGCAATGGTCATGCCTCTGTGCTGCTTTCCACAACGGTTGAAGGCAGAAAGGTCTCGGCCGCCTTCGATCTGGAAGAACCGTTTTTCGTAACGCCCGCGCAGTCGCTGACGATCGCGCCGGATGCCCTTCTGGTTCCGCTTGGAAAGGGGCAGGACCTCCATGTCTTTCAGGCGCATGTAAAGGGCGCCGATGCGCCGCTGTCGTTCAGGAATACGGGCGGCTGGAACCTGCGCAGAAACGGCGGCGACTGGATTGCGGAACGCACCGGCGATGCGAAGGCAGGCCTTGCCCAGATCGAAGCGCTTGTCGGTTCGCAACCCGCTTTCCAGATCACGCCCATCGCCTATCCGCATATCGGCAGGGCAAGGTTTCTGACGCCGTCCGTTTTGAAAATCCTGTCACTGGACCTCAAGCTGCCCGAGGGCGCACGCGTCGGTTATGTCGGTGGCGGTGCCGACAGGGTGGGTCTTTGGCTGTCGCGCATGGGTCTTGATGTCACCGAACTCGATGCCCAGGCGCTGGGCGGTGACCTGTCGTCCTTCACAACGATCGTTATCGGCATTTTTGCCTTCGGCATCCGCAAGGATCTGGCCGCCGCAACGGAAAGGCTTCACCGTTTCGTCGAGGATGGCGGCCATCTCGTCACGCTCTATCACCGGCCGACCGATGGATGGAACCCGGAGACGACGCCTGTGAGGCGGCTTGAGATCGGCAAACCTTCCTTGCGCTGGCGTGTGACCGACCCGCAGGCTGAGGTAACGGTGCTGGCGCCCGAACATCCGCTGCTTGCCGGCCCCAACAGGATCGATGCTGCCGACTGGGCGGGCTGGGACAAGGAACGCGGGCTCTATTTCGCCGCGCGCTGGGATGATGTCTACGAGCCCTTGCTCGCCATGCATGATGTCGATGAACAGCCGCTCAAGGGTGCGCTGGTTTCGGGTGTCATCGGCAAGGGCCGGCATACCCATACCAGCCTCGTGCTGCACCACCAGATGGACAAGCTTGTGCCCGGGGCCTTCCGCCTCATGGCCAATCTTGTGCAGCCGGCGTGAATGGCGACACCCAGAGCGAAGAACAGCAAAACCCGCGCGAGACGGATACGCGCGCGGGCATTGGCTGGTTGTTGCTGGACATGACCCTTGTTGCGGGCGGAATGACTGCGCTCGTCAAGGCGCAGGGCGTCACCTATCCCGCCTTCCAGCTGGTCTTTATCAGGGCGATGATCGGTTTGATGTTCATCCTGCCGCTCATCTGGCGGCACAGGGGCGAAATGCTGCGCGTCAAATATCCCTGGCGCAACATTTTCCGCATCTGCTGCAACGCCATCGCACTCACCAGCAATTTCATCGCCATCACCCTTTTGCCGCTTGCGACCGTCAATGCCGTCGGTTTCTCCCGGCCATTGGTGACGATGGCGATGGCCGTTGCCTTTCTTGGCGAAAGCGTGAGCCGTTTTCGCTGGACGGGTGCCTGTCTTGCATTTGTCGGCGTTCTGGTCGTTATCGGGCCGGGCGGCACGGAGTTTGGCGCGGGCGTGATTGTTGTTCTGGTGTCGGTGGTGTTCGGGGCGTTTGCGGTGATCCAGACCCGCGCGCTGCGGCAGGAGAACACCACGGTCATGATGGTGTTCTACACGGTGGGCCTCGCCGTCATTACCGCCGTCCCGGCGATCTGGACATGGAAACCGGTTGCGTCATTCGACTGGGTTCCGCTGCTCGGCATCGGATTGCTGGCGCAGATGGGGCAATATTGTTTCCTGCGGGCCTATCGTATCGCGGATGCCAGCGTGCTTGCGCCTGTCAGCTATCTGTCGATCCTGTTTGTGATTGCTGTCGGATATTTTCTGTTCGATGAAGTGCCTGAAACCCGCGTGGTGTTCGGCATCGTCATTATTCTCGTGTCGCTGCAATCGACTGCCGTTGCGGAATATCTGCTGAAAAGGCTGCGCCGCAAAGGCTGAGACGGGTGCGCTCTATCTCGATTGCGCAAGGACGCGGAGCCGAATCCAGTTCAATGCTGCAAGTTTGAAGCGGTCGTAAAACGAACGTGCGAAACGCACATAGCGCATGATCCAGGCGAGCCAGCCATAGGTGAGGAGCTTTTCCCGGCCCGCATGATAGATGCGCTCGACAATCAGGAAGGTGGAAAGGTGGGCAAGGATCGTCAGAACCAGACCCGACTTGAAGGCACCATGGGCAATGAGGACGAGGCCGACGATCTTCATCGGTTCGGCAATCGCAAAGGGAACGGCAAGACAGAGGAGAATGGCAAGGCGCGGCAGTCGCTCGATGCAGCTTTCCAGCCGCTGGATAAATGTCAGGTTCGATATGGCCCTGATGACCGGCCGGTAGAGCGGACGGAAAATGCCGTCGAGAACAAGGGCGAAGATTATGATTGCCCTGATCGGAAAGACGAGGATCGTCCGGATTTTGCTGTTCACCTCGATTAGTCTCCAAAAAGGGCGTAACGCCTATCCTTAATCGCCTGAAACATGTCAAAACCAAGTCGCATTTTCTGTCAGTTCTGCCGAACGCTCGCATACATGCCGGTGGTGCGGAATTCGCTCGGGTTGGTGCCGTAGAGCCTGCGGAAGACCTTGGAAAAATAATTCGGATCCTCGAAGCCGCAAAGCACGGATACCTCTTTGATGGGAATGTTCGCAGCCGAAGTGAGAAGCTTGGCCGCCCGGCGCAGGCGTCGTTGCAGCACAAATTCCGCAGGCGGCATGCCTTCGCTTGCCGTGAAGATGCGGGAGAAATGCGCGCGGCTCAAGCCCGCCACATCAGCAAGGTCGCTGACGGACAGCCGTTCGCCAAGGTGCCCGTCTATGTAGCTCAGCACCTGCTGCATCGTGCGATATTCGCCGCCGAAGGAAGGGTGCGAACCGAAGACATCATCATAAAGCGTCATCGCCGCCTCGTAAGCGACGGCCGAGGCAGCGCCCGGCGTCTCCGCGCCATTGACGAGTCTTGAGCAGCATTCGGCGAGCTGGTCCACCGTCTCGGGCTTGAGTTTGAAGACGGGGCCGGTGACAGAGAGGATATTGCGGTGAATGCGCAAAGCTTCCTCGCCATTCATGGAAATCCAGAAGAATTCCCATTCCTTGCCCTCTTCCAGCCAGTAGCGGTGATTGTGGGGAATGAGCAGCAGCAGGGTTTCGCCCGGCCTCACCACATAGTGGCGGTTCTCGTAACGGAGGTTGCCCTGTCCGGCGATGCAATATTGCAGCACGGTGAAAGGCGTCTGGCCACGCTTGCGCCCGTCCCAGTCGTAATTGCCACTGCGGCGGATTTCATAACCGCTGCTGGTCGGCATGGTGTGCAGCGTCTGGCGGCCGCGCGGCAGCGAGACGGTTCGCATGCATGGCCCCTGATCGATCAAATCCTGCAGCACAAAATTACCCATGAAAGCATAATCCTTCTCTGGTTCTATCGAACTTTATACGCATAATCCCGATCCGAGGAGACAGCCAGCGGGATATTGTTGCTGAAAAATTTGGGAGGAAGGCCGGTTTTCCGGGATTCTTACGGGTATTTTCCTGCAGCGCCATTTCATGATCCTTCGGCCCGTTTCACCCGTTCGATTTGCAACAGAGGTGGCGTTATGAGTTTCAAAATCGCTATTATTGGCGCAGGCAGCGTCGGTTTCACGAAAAAACTGTTCACCGATCTCCTGTGCGTACCGGAGTTTCGCGACATCGAAGTCGCGCTGACGGATATCAGCCAGCACAATCTGGATATGATCAGGGCGATCCTCGACAAGGTCGTTGAGGCCAATGGTTTTCCGGTAAAGGTGACCGCGCATACGGACCGCCGCCGGGCGCTGGAGGGCGCGAAATACATCATCAGCTGCGTGCGGGTCGGTGGGCTCGAAGCCTATGCCGACGACATCCGCATTCCGCTGAAATACGGCATCGACCAGTGTGTGGGCGATACCATCTGCGCTGGCGGCATTCTCTATGGTCAGCGCAACATTCCGGTCATTCTCGATTTCTGCAAGGATATACGCGAAGTCGCAGCACCGGGTGCGAAATTCCTGAACTACGCCAACCCCATGGCCATGAATACCTGGGCGGCCATCGAATATGGTAAGGTGGATACCGTCGGTCTCTGCCATGGCGTGCAGCATGGCGCGGAACAGATTGCCGAAATCCTCGGCGCGAAATCCCCCTCCGAACTCGATTACATCTGCTCTGGTATCAACCACCAGACATGGTTCATCGATCTGAGGCTTAACGGCCGCAAGATCGGCAAGGATGAGCTGGTCGCGGCCTTCGAAGCGCATCCGGTCTTTTCGCAGCAGGAGAAGCTGCGCATCGACGTGCTGAAGCGTTTCGGCGTCTATTCGACCGAAAGCAACGGCCATCTCTCCGAATATCTGCCGTGGTATCGCAAGCGCCCGGATGAAATCTCCCGCTGGATCGACATGTCCGACTGGATTCACGGCGAAACCGGCGGTTATCTGCGTCACTCCACCGAGACGCGCAACTGGTTCGAAACGGAGTTTCCGCAGTTCCTCGCCTCAGCCGCCAAGCCGATCGATCCGGCCAAGCGCTCCAACGAACACGCAAGCCATATTCTGGAAGCGCTGGAGACGGGGCGGGTCTATCGCGGCCATTTCAACGTCAAGAACAATGGCGTCATCAGCAATCTGCCGGCGGATGCCATCATCGAATCGCCAGGCTTTGTCGACCGTTTCGGCATTAACATGGTGTCGGGTGTGACCCTGCCGGAAGCCTGTGCTGCCACCTGCATGGCCTCCATCAATGTGCAGCGCATGTCTGTCCATGCGGCGGTGAGCGGCGATATCGATCTTTTGAAGCTCGCCGTGCTGCATGACCCGCTGGTGGGCGCCGTCGCCACGCCGGAGGAGGTCTGGCAGATGGTGGACGAGATGGTTGTCGCGCAAGCGCGCTGGCTGCCGCAATATGCCGATGCCGTACCGGCGGCGAAGGAGCGGCTTGCGACATCGAGCGTCAAGACCCGCGACTGGGCCGGCGCCGCACGCCGCAACGTGCGTTCCATCGAGGAATTGCGCGCCGAGAAATCGGCGCTGAAAAAGGCTGTTTGAGGAAAAGACATGGGAACAGGTCTGGCGGCGGAAGGGAGTTCGCCGCCACGACCGGAACGATCACAGAGGGTGGGCGGTCGAAGAGCTGCCATTTGGGAGGAATGACGATGTTACTTCAACGCAGGATCGGTATCATCTCGGCACTGGGGCTCAGTGTTTCGATGATCGCACTCAATGCGAATGCCTTCGAGACCACCACGCCGCCCGAGCCGCCGCAATTTCCGGCCGAAGGCAAGATCAATTACGTGGCGCGCGACTCGATCCTCGAATTCAAGGCGCTGCCTGATTACAGCGAGCCGGACTGGGTCAGCGAGAAATTCGAAAAGACCGGCAAGCTGCCGCCGCTGAAGGAACGCCTGCCGGAAGAACCGCTGGTCTACAAGACCGGCAACATGCCAGATGGCATGGGCGTTTATGGCGATACCATGCGCCATGTGGTCGGCGGCCGGCCGGAGGGCTGGAACTATATTGCCGGCCAGAGCCAGGGCTGGGGCGGCATCGATATCGCCCTTTCCGAATGCCTGACGCGTACCGCGCCGCTTTTCCAGGTGGATGCCAAGGATACCGAGCCGCTGCCCAATCTGGCGAAAAGCTGGGAATGGTCCGAAGACGGCCACAAGCTGACGATGCATCTCGTCAAGGGGGCCAAGTGGTCGGACGGTGAACCCTTCAACGCCGATGATGTGATATTCTATTGGGAAGATGCCGTCATCGACCCCAATGTTTCACCGCTTGGCGGCGGCGCCTCGCCGGAGGCTTTCGGTGAGGGAACGACGCTGAAGAAGGTCGATGATTACACCGTCGAATGGACCTTCAAGGCTGCCTTTCCCAAGCAATATCTCTACACCATGGCATATCCGAGCTTCTGCCCCGGGCCGTCGCATATTCTGAAACCCCAGCATCCGAAATATTCCAAGAACACCTATAACCAGTTCAAGAACGCTTTCCCGCCTGAGTATATGAACATGCCGGTCATGGGCGCATGGGTGCCTGTGTCCTACCGGCCGGACGATCTCATCGTGCTGCGGCGCAACCCCTATTACTGGAAGGTCGATGAAAAGGGCCAACAGCTGCCCTATCTCAACGAGGTCCACTACAAGCTTTCTACCTGGGCGGACCGCGATGTGCAGGCCGTTGCGGGCTCTGGCGATTTCTCAAACCTCGAACAGCCGGAGAATTTCGTTGCCTCGCTGAAACGCGCCGCAGATCCCAATGCGCCGGCCCGCCTTGCCTTTGGGCCGCGCCTCATCGGCTATAATCTGCAGATGAACTTTTCCGCCAATGGCTGGGGCAATCCGGATGAGCGCGGACAGGCCATCCGTGAGCTTAACCGCAATGAGGTATTTCGCCAGGCGGTCACTTCCGCTCTCGATCGAAAGGCGATCGGCGACTCGCTGGTGAAGGGGCCTTTCACGGCGATCTATCCGGGCGGCATTTCGTCTGGCACCAGCTTCTATGATCGCGCCTCCACGGTCTATTACCCCTTCAACCTCGAAGCCGCCAAGGCCTCGCTCGCCTCAATCGGCCTGAAGGACACCGATGGCGATGGGTTCCTGAATTTCCCCAAGGAAACGCTCGGCGGCCGCAATGTCGAGATCACCCTTCTCGTCAATAACGGCTACGCGACGGACAAGAGCCTTGCGGAAGGTCTCGTTGGCCAGATGGCGAAACTCGGCCTGCGCGTCGTCATCAACAGCCTCGATTCCAACCAGCGCGATGCCGCCCATTATGGCGGGCAGTTCGACTGGCTGGTGCGCCGCAATTCCACCGAGCTTTCCTCCGTGGTGCAGAATACCGAGCAGCTGGCACCCGTCGGCCCCCGCACAAGCTGGAACCACCGCTCGCCCGAGGGCAAGGAGCTGGATCTGATGCCGTTCGAGAAAGAGATGGCCGATCTGGTCCGCAAGTTCATTTCCTCGCAGGACAATGCCGAGCGGGCGGAACTGATGAAGCAATATCAGAAGGTCTATACGCAGAACCTCTATACGATTGGCCTCACCGAATATCCCGGTGCGCTCATCGTCAACAAGCGGTTCTCCAACGTGCCGCAGGGTACGCCGATCTTCATGTTCAACTGGGCCGAAGATTCCATCATCCGTGAACGCCTGTGGGTCGCAGCCGACAAGCAGGGCAAATACGAACTCTTCCCGCAGCAGCTTCCCGGCAAGCCGGGCGAGGGCGGGCCGATCAACTAAAGCATTTCCAGGAAAACTGGACCCCGGTTTTCCGTCCGGAAATGCGCCAGACTTGAAGAACTCCTCCCGGAGAACACCCGGTACCGGTCGCGCGTGAAGCGCGGCCGGAGGCACCCGGCGGACCGCTGTCCATCACGGCCCGCCCAAACGGAGGAAGACCGTTCGATGCTGAGATTCCTGACGATACGCATAGGCTCCGCCATTCCGGTGCTGCTGATCCTGAGCGTGGTGACTTTCGCCATCATCCAGGCGCCGCCCGGAGATTATGCAGACTACATCCGCTCACAGCTGATGAACCAGGGTGGAGCGTCCTTCGAGCAGGCGGAAGCGCAGGCGCAGGCGTACCGTATCGAACACGGCCTCGATAAGCCGCTTGTCATTCAATATTTCAACTGGATCGGCGGCATCATCACCCGCGGCGATTTCGGTTACAGTTTCTATTACAACAAGCCGGTCGCTGATGTGGTTGGCGAACGCCTGCCGCGCACCATTGCGCTGGCGCTGGTCTGCCACATCTTCGCATCTGTTCTCGGCATCGCCTTCGGAATCTGGGCCGCTACACGGCAATATTCCTGGGTCGACAACCTGCTCTCCACCATCGCCTTTCTCGGCATGACGATACCGCGTTTCCTGATGGCGCTGATCCTTGTCTATCTCATGGTGTTTCATTTCGATGTGTCTGAGATCGGCAGCTTCTTCTCGCCGCAATATGGCGGTGCGCCGTGGTCGTGGGGCAAGTTTGTCGATCTGGTCAGCCATGTCTGGCCGGTCGTCGCCATCGCCGTCTTCGGCGGCCTCGCCTACAACATGCGGGTGATGCGCGGCAATCTGCTCGATACGCTGAATGCGCAATATGTCGAGACAGCGCGCGCCAAGGGGCTTTCCGAAGGTGCGGTCATCATGCGCCATGCCGTGCCGAATGCGGTGCACCCGCTCGTCATGTATCAGGGCGTTGTGCTGCCCTATATGCTGAGCGGCGAAATCGAGACCGCCATCATCTTCGCGCTGCCGACCGTCGGTCCGGCCATTGTCGGCTCCATGGCGGTGGGCGATGTCTACGTCACCGCGACCTTCATGATGGTGCTCGCCGCCACGCTGATCGTCGGCAACATCATCGCCGACATGCTGCTCGCCATGCTCGACCCGCGCGTTCGCGAATTCGGGAGGGCTTGAGATGGTGGCCGTTGACAACATGAAGACCGAAACCACCGCCACCCCCAAGCCCGAACGCGGCACGCAGGGCAACGAGTCCTATCTCGCCCTGGTATGGCGGCGTCTGAGGCGGTCCTTCACCGGCATGCTGGGGCTGGTGCTGGTCGTGCTCTTGATCCTGATCGCAATTTTCGCCGATTTCTTCGCGCCGATGAACCCGCTGGAAACCAATGCCAGCTTCTCGCCGCCGCAGGTGGTGCGTTTTTCTGACAAGGACGGCAATATCAGTCCTTTCCCCCGGGTTTATGCGACTGCCGAGACCGAAGAACTCGATCCGGTGACGTTCCAGCCTATCGTCGGGCCGGACTACGACAATCCCGTCTATCTCGGCTTCTTCGTCAAAGGCGCGGAATACAGGCTTTTGGGCCTCATCCCGATGAGCCGTCACTTCTTCGGCTCGACCGACGGTCAGCCGGTGCATTTTCTCGGAACCGACAAGTTCGGACGCGATGTGCTGTCGCGCGCCATATACGGTTCGCGCATCTCGCTCGCGATTGCGCTTAGCGTCGTCGCCATCGTCACTGTCATCGGCACCAGTGTCGGCTTGATATCAGGGTATTTCGGCGGGCCGCTGGATGCCTGGGTGCAGCGCTTCGTGGAGGTGGTGCTCGCCTTTCCGCAATTGCCGCTTTATCTCGCGCTGACATCGCTCATTCCCGTCACCGCACCGACCACCGTTTTCCTCGTCTTCGTGGTTGGCGTCATGTCGGCGCTCGGCTGGGCGCAGATGTCACGCGAGGTGCGCGGCAAGACGCTGGCGCTGGCGCGTATTGATTATGTCCGGGCGGCGATTGCCGTCGGGGCCACCGACCGGCGCATCATTTTCCAGCACATTCTGCCGAATGTGATGAGCCACGTGATCGTCGCCGTCACCCTGCATATTCCGAGCGTCGTGCTGCTCGAATCCTTCCTCGGTTTCCTCGGTTTTGCGGTGAAACCGCCGCTCATCTCCTGGGGGCTGATGCTGCAGGATACCGCGACCTATTCCGTCATCGGTTCCTATCCATGGATCCTCGCGCCGGTCGGGTTCGTGCTGGTCACCGTCTTTGCCTTCAACGCGCTGGGCGACGGCCTGCGTGACGCCGTCGATCCCTATTGAGAGGAGCGTGACATGGTAGCTGCCCTGAACAACGCCTACGCCCCCGCCATCCGCCTCGATGCCGATGACCGCAAGGACAACGCCATTATCGATGCCCGCAACATTGCCGTGACCTTCAAGGTGGAGCACGGAACGGTGCAGGCGGTGAAAGATATTTCCTTCCAGCTCTATCGCGGCGAGACGATCGCCATCGTCGGTGAATCAGGGTCGGGAAAATCCGTCACTGCCCGCACCGTCATGGGCCTTCTGACGAAACGGGCGACGATTTCGAAATCGGCGGTGGTGCGCTTCAACGGCGAGGACATCCTGAAATTCTCGTCACGCCAGCGCCGGGCGCTGCGTGGCAATCGCATTTCGATGATCTTTCAGGAGCCGATGAGTTCATTGAACCCGATCTATACGATCGGCAGTCAGATCGTCGAGGCGATCCGGGTGCACTCAAAACTCAGCCGCAAGGAAGCGGAGGCAAGGGCGCTCGATCTTCTGCGGCAGGTGCAGATACCGGAACCGGAAGCGCGGCTGAAACAATATCCGCACCAGCTTTCCGGCGGCCAGCGGCAGCGTGTGATGATCGCCATGGCGCTCTCCAACGATCCTGATGTGCTGATTGCTGATGAACCCACCACCGCGCTCGATGTGACGGTGCAGGCGCAGATTCTCAACCTTATCCGCGATCTGCAGAAAAAACGCGGCATGGCCGTGGTTCTCATTACCCATGACCTGACGATCGTGAAGCAGTTTTCCGATTACGTTTACGTCATGCAGCATGGCGAGATGCGCGAACATAACACCACCGAACAGCTGTTTGCAGCACCGCAGCACCCCTACACGAAAAGGCTGCTCGCTTCCGAACCGCAGGGAACGGCAAAGCCGCTGCCGGAGAATTCCGGCGTGCTGCTCACGGCAAGCGGCGTGCGTGTCTCCTTCATGATGCGTTATGGCGGACTGTTCAAACCGGAACTGAAGGAACTGATCGCCGTCGACAGCCTGGGGCTCACCCTCAACAGGCACGAGACTCTGGGCCTCGTCGGCGAATCCGGTTCCGGCAAGACGACCTTCGGCCAATCCCTGCTGCGGCTGAACGAACCGGTGGGCGGCGAGGTGATCTTTGATGGGGAGAGGGTGGATGGCCGCTCCCGCGCTGAGATGCGCCCCCTGCGTTCGCGCATGCAGATCGTGTTTCAGGACCCCTTCGCATCACTCAATCCGCGCATGACAATCGGCCAGATCATCGAGGAAGGGCTGATCATCAACGGCCTTGGCCGGACCAAGGCAGAAAGGCTGGACCGGGTGCGTGATGCGCTGGAGGCGGCCGGCATGCCCGGTAACATCCTCTCACGTTTCCCGCATGAGTTCTCAGGCGGCCAGCGCCAGCGCATCGCCATTGCGCGCGCCGTGGCGCTGGAGCCGGAATTCATCCTGCTCGATGAGCCGACCTCGGCGCTCGATCTTTCCGTGCAGGCGCAGATCATCGATCTGCTGCGTAAGCTGCAGGATGAGCGGGGCTTAAGCTATCTGTTCATCTCCCACGACCTGAAAGTGGTCCGCGCGCTCTGCCACCGCGTCATCGTCATGCAGCGCGGGCAGATCGTTGAGCAAGGTCCTGTCGAGGATGTGCTGACAAACCCAAAAACAGAATATACTCAGCGGCTTGTACGGGCCGCCTTCGAAATCGCTTGAATTCCAATGCCGGAGGTAGACATGGCAAGAGATCCCAAGATCACATTTATCGGCGCAGGCTCAACGGTGTTCATGAAGAACATCGTCGGCGACGTGCTGCAGCGTCCGGCCCTTTCGGGCGCCACCATCGCACTCATGGATATTAACCGTGAAAGGCTGGAAGAAAGCGCCATCGTCGTCAACAAGCTGATTTCGACGCTGGGGGCAAAGGCGAAGGCCGAGACCTACACCGACCAGAAAAAGGCGCTTGCCGGCGCGGATTTCGTCGTCGTCGCCTTCCAGATAGGCGGGTACGAGCCCTGCACGGTCACCGATTTCGAGGTGCCGCGCAAATATGGCCTGCGCCAGACCATTGCCGATACGCTCGGCGTCGGCGGCATCATGCGCGGTCTTCGCACCGTGCCGCATCTGTGGAAGATCTGCGAGGACATGCTGGCCGTCTGCCCGAACGCGATCATGCTGCAATATGTGAACCCCATGGCGATCAATACCTGGGCGATTGCCGAGAAGTACCCGACGATCCGGCAGGTGGGTCTTTGCCATTCGGTTCAGGGCACGGCCATGGAACTCGCCCATGATCTCGATATCCCATACGGGGAAATCCGCTACCGTTCGGCCGGCATCAATCACATGGCGTTTTTCCTCGAATTCGAACATCGCCAGCCAGATGGCAGCTACAGGAGCCTTTATCCCGATCTCGTGCGCGCCTATCGCGAAGGCCGCGCGCCAAAACCCGGCTGGAACCCGCGCTGCCCCAACAAGGTGCGTTACGAGATGCTGACGCGGCTCGGCTATTTCGTTACCGAAAGTTCCGAGCATTTTGCCGAATATACGCCCTATTTCATCAAGGAAGGACGCGAAGACCTGATCGAGAAATTCGGCATCCCGCTTGATGAATATCCGAAGCGCTGCATCGAGCAGATCGAGCGCTGGAAAGGGCAGGCGGCGGCCTATCGTTCGGCCGAGAAGATCGAGGTCAAACAATCGAAGGAATATGCTTCCTCCATCATCAACTCGGTCTGGACCGGCGAGCCTTCTGTCATCTACGGCAACCAGCGCAACAATGGCTGCATCACCTCGCTGCCATCTGATTGCGCGGCGGAAGTGCCCTGCCTGGTCGATCATAACGGCATACAGCCGACCTTCATCGGCGAATTGCCGCCGCAACTGACAGCGCTGATGCGCACCAACATCAATGTGCAGGAACTGACGGTTCGGGCGCTGATGAGCGAAAATCGCGAGCATATCTTCCATGCCGCGATGATGGACCCGCATACGGCGGCGGAACTCGATCTCGACCAGATTTGGTCGCTGGTCGACGATCTCCTCGTCGCGCATCGTGACTGGCTGCCGGAATGGACGCAGGTGGAGGTGAAGCGGGCGCGGGCGGTGTGAAATGGGGGGGGCGGTAAATTGGAAGTCGCGGGCTTTCGTCTGCGGCCGTTCACCGACACGCCTCTTTCCATATCGACGTCATCCTCGGGCTCGTCCCGAGGATCCAACCACGTAGCGAAAATTGATGGGTAGCAGATGCTCGGGACAGGCCCGAGCATGACGGAGGGATTGTCATGCTGTCCATCACTTTCGGTGCTGGGTTCCCATGGCGTTTCCAATCGCTGCCCGAAAACTCTCATGCACTTGACTTGTGTCAAAGCCACGAAGTGCACCCTCACTTAAACAGCCGCATGACCCGGACCATTTCCTCAAACAGAAGAAATGTCGGGTGCGAATTCTAAACGCAATGGTGGCTGGCTTCTTCGGTTTTTGCGTATTACGGTTGAAACCTGAAGGGTTCATGGGGAAGACGGATGTCTAAAAAAGGCTTGCTCATTGGTCTGGTGGTTCTGGCTGTTGCCGTTGCCGCTTACTTTGCCTGGTCGAAGCTGAAGGGGGAGGGGCTGCCTTCCGGTTTCGCGTCCAGCAACGGTCGGATCGAGGCGGTCGAGATCGACATTTCCACCAAGACCGCCGGTCGCCTTCAGGACATCATGGTGCGCGAAGGCGATTTCGTGAAGGCCGGGCAGGTGCTGGCGCAGATGGACACCGCCCAGCTGGAAGCGCGGAAGCGTCAGGCGGAAGCACAGTTTCGCCGTGCGAAAATAGCAATCGATACGGCCAACAGCCTTGTCGCCCAGCGGGAGGCGGAGAAGACCTCGGCGCTGGCGATCGTGGAACAGCGCAAGGCCCAGCTTGATTCCGCCTCCAAGACCTATGCGCGCTCGAAGCAGCTGCTGACGGGCAATGCCGTTTCGCAGCAGATCGTCGACGACGGTGAAGCCGCCGAGCTGTCCGCCCGCGCCACACTCGCCTCCGCGCAGGCCTCGCTTGCCGCCTCCGATGCGGCAATCAACGCGGCCAAAGCGCAGATCATTGATGCCGAGGCGGCTGTCGATGCGGCGCAGGCCGATATTGAAAGCATTGAGACTGACATAGCCGATGCGACGCTGAAATCGCCCCGCGACGGCCGCGTGCAATATAGGATCGCCCAGCCGGGAGAGGTGCTGTCCGCCGGTGGACGAGTTCTCAACCTCGTCGATCTCGGAGACGTCTACATGACCTTCTTCCTGCCGACGGCAGAGGCTGGCCGCACGTCCATGGGCTCCGATGTGCGCCTGATACTGGATGCGGCACCGCAATACACCATCCCGGCGAAAGTTTCCTTCGTCGCAGATGTCGCGCAGTTCACGCCGAAGACGGTTGAAACCGAGGAGGAACGCCAGAAGCTCACCTTCCGGGTGCGGGCGCAAATCCCGCAGGAACTGCTGCAGAAATATATCCAGTATGTCAAAACCGGACTGCCCGGCATGGCCTATGTCCGGCTTGATCCGCAGGCCGCCTGGCCGGAAAACCTCGAACGCAATCTCGTCAAGTGACGGTGGCCACCATGGTCGCGCCTCCCGCAACGAATGACAGGCATGCACCGGTCGCGCGATTGACCGATGTGCGGCTGACCTTCGGAAGCACCGTCGCGCTGGCCGACATATCGGTCGAGATTCCCGCAGGACGGATGATAGGGCTTATCGGGCCTGACGGCGTCGGCAAGTCGAGCCTGTTGTCGCTCGTCTCCGGCGCGCGGGCCATCCAGAAGGGCAAGGTGGAGGTTCTGGGCGGCGACATGTCCGATCCGCGCCACCGTGAGGATACCTGCCCGCGTATCGCCTATATGCCGCAGGGTCTTGGCAAGAACCTTTACCCCACCCTGTCCGTCTTCGAGAATATCGACTTTTTCGGCAGGCTGTTCGGACAGGGCAGCAGAGAGCGGCAGGCGCGCATTGCCGAATTGCTGAAGAGTACCGGCCTCGAACCATTCGCCGATCGCCCCGCAATGAAGCTTTCCGGCGGCATGAAGCAGAAACTCGGGCTCTGCTGCGCGCTGATCCACGATCCGGACCTGCTTATCCTCGATGAGCCGACCACAGGCGTAGACCCTTTGTCGCGCCGGCAGTTCTGGGAATTGATCGATTCCATCCGGGCCGGGCGTCCGGGCATGAGCGTCATCGTCGCCACGGCCTATATGGAAGAGGCCGCCGGTTTCGACTGGCTGGTCGCCATGGATGGCGGCAAAATACTGGCTACCGGTTCGCCCGCCGAACTTCTCGAGCGCACTTCGGCACCCAATCTCGATGCAGCCTTCATCGCGCTTCTTCCCGAAGAAAAGCGCAAGGGTTACCACGAGGTCCATATCGCGCCGCGCAAGGTGACCGGTGAGGGCGATTACGCCATCGAGGCGTCGCATCTCAGCATGCGCTTCGGCGATTTCACCGCCGTCGACAATGTCAGCTTCAAGATTCCGCGCGGCGAGATTTTCGGCTTTCTCGGTTCGAACGGCTGCGGAAAATCCACCACCATGAAGATGCTGACCGGGCTTCTGGCGGCCAGCGAAGGCGAGGCCAAGCTCTTCGGGCACAAGGTGGATGCGAGCGACATGGCGATCCGCCACCGCGTCGGTTACATGAGCCAGGCCTTCTCGCTTTATTCAGAACTGACGGTGCGGCAGAACCTCGATCTTCACGCCCGACTCTTCAAGCTGCCGGAAGACACCATTCAGCCGCGTATCGCCGAAATGGCGGAGCGATTCGATCTCGGCGCGGTTATGGAAACCCTGCCGGACGACCTGCCGCTCGGCATCCGGCAGAGGCTGTCGCTGGCGGTGGCGATGATCCATTCGCCTGACATTCTCATCCTCGATGAGCCGACCTCCGGTGTCGACCCGGTGGCGCGCGACGGGTTCTGGCAAATCCTTGCCGATCTCTCGCGCAACGACAATGTCACCATCTTCATCTCCACCCATTTCATGAACGAGGCGGAGCGCTGCGACCGTATTTCGCTGATGCATGCCGGCAAGGTGCTGATCAGCGATACGCCTGATGCGATTACCAAAAGCCGCAATGCCGCAACGCTTGAAGAGGCTTTTGTCGCCTATCTCGAGGATGCCTCGGGTGTGAAAAAGGCGGAACCTGTGGCACCGTCCGCTCCGGCAGCTGAGGTGCCCACGACACAACATGCCGCCCCCGTCCGCAAGAGGTTTTTCGATTTCAGGCGCATGTTCAGCTATACCCGCCGTGAGGCGCTGGAATTGCAGCGTGATCCCATTCGCGGAACGCTGGCGGTGCTCGGCAGCGTCATCCTGATGTTTGTCATCGGATACGGCATCAATCTCGATGTCGAGGACCTGACTTTCGCGGTGCTGGACCGTGACGATTCCACCATCAGCCGTGACTACGTGCTCGATATTGCCGGTTCCCGTTATTTCATCGAAAAGGAACCGATCCGCGACTATGCCGATATGGATCGGCGCATGCGTGATGGGGAACTCAGCCTTGCCATTGAAATTCCCCCCGGCTTTGGCCGGGATGTCTTGCGCGGCAAGACGGTGGAGGTGGGCGCCTGGATCGACGGCGCCATGCCGCAGCGCGCCGAGACGGTGCGCGGTTACGTGCAGGGTATGCACCAGACATGGCTTGCGCGGAAGGCCGCCGAGATTTACGGCAGCGCCGCCACACAGAACAGCTTCAGCATCGAGACGCGCTATCGTTACAACCCCGACGTCAAGAGCCTCGTCGCCATGGTGCCGGCGGTCATTCCGCTGCTGCTCATGCTTATTCCCGCCATGCTGGCGGCGCTCAGCGTCGTCAGGGAAAAGGAGCTTGGCTCCATCGTCAATCTCTATGTGACGCCGACCACGCGGCTGGAATTCCTGATCGGCAAACAGCTTCCCTATGTCGCCCTCGGCATGCTCAACTTCCTGCTTCTGACGGCATTTGCGGTGTTCGTCTTCCAGGTGCCTTTCACCGGAAGTTATCTCACCTATACGGCGGGAGCGCTGCTCTACGTCATCATCGCCACCTCCATCGGCCTTCTCATGTCATCCTTCATGAAGAGCCAGATCGCAGCGATCTTCGGCACGGCCCTGCTGACGCTCATTCCGGCCACGCAATATTCGGGCATGATCGATCCCGTCTCCTCGCTGCAGGGCGCCGGCGCCTTTATCGGCAACATCTATCCGGCCACCTATTTCATGACCATTTCGCGCGGGACCTTTTCGAAGGGGCTTGATTTCGCCGGGCTTTCCGGCTCGTTCCTGCCGCTCATCATCGCCATTCCGCTGCTGCTTATTGCCGGTGCCGCACTTTTGAGGAAACAGGCGTCATGAGGCTGTTTTCGTCCAACATCTTCCAGCTCGGCATCAAGGAACTGCGTGGCCTTGCGCGTGACGGCATGCTGCTGCTCCTGATTGTCTATGCCTTCACGCTGCAGATCTACACCGGCTCCAGCGCGCTGCCGGAAACGCTGAACAATGCCGCCATCGCCATGGTCGATGAGGATCAGTCACCGCTTTCCGGCCGCATCAGTACGGCGTTTTATCCACCCTATTTCGCACCGCCGAAGCAGATTTCCATCGCGGAAATGGACAAGCGCATGGATGCCGGGCTCGATACTTTCGCGCTCAACATCCCTCCGGATTTCCAGCGCCGGCTGATGGCGAGCCAACAACCCGCCATCCAGCTCAATATCGACGCCACCCGCATGAGCCAGGCCTTCAGCGGCGGCGGTTATGTGCAGAGCATCGTGACCAGCGAAGTTCAGGAATATGTCAACCGTTATCGCGGTGCGACTGCGGTGCCGGTGGACCTCACCCTGCGCTCCCGTTTCAACCCGGAGCTGGACAAGTCCTGGTTCGGCTCGATCAACAATATCATCACCGCCATCACCATGCTGTCGATCGTGCTGACGGGGGCCGCGCTCATTCGCGAGCGGGAGCACGGCACGGTCGAGCATCTGCTGGTCATGCCGGTCACGCCGCTGGAAATCATGCTCAGCAAGGTCTGGTCCATGGGCCTCGTCGTGCTGGTGGCCTCGGCATTTTCCCTGTTCGTGGTCGTCAGGGGGCTGCTCGCCATTCCGATCGAAGGCTCGCTTTCGCTTTTCCTGCTCGGAACGGCATTGCAACTCTTCGCCATGACCTCGATGGGCATATTCCTCGCGACCGTCGCCGGTTCCATGCCGCAATTCGGCATGTTGCTGATCCTGTTCCTGCTGCCGCTGCAGGTGCTCTCGGGCGCCATGACGCCGCGTGAAAGCATGCCTGATATCATCCAGTACATCATGCTTCTTGCGCCAAACACCCATTTTGTCATTCTGGCGCAATCGGTGCTGTTCAGAGGGGCGGGGCTGGATGTGGTCTGGCCGCAATTGCTGGCGCTGCTGGCCATCGGCTCCGCGCTCTTCGTTTTTGCGCTTCGCCGTTTCAGGCGGTTCCTGCGCTGACAACAGCCGGATTTTCCGCTTGTTCTGCCCATTTCCGCGCAAGTTGAATTAATTGTGTTCGGTAACGGTATGTTCGCCTTCCGTGAATATGCCTATGAGGACGGCTGAGTAAGCGGGCTTTGTTCAGGAGTAGCAAAATGAATATTGCGGCACGTCTTTCACTGGCAGCCATGATCGCTCTGGCGGCAACACCATCTCTCGCGTCGGAAGATATGACGTCGGAGACCAGCGAAGCGATATTCGGTTTCGGCGGCGCCCTGACGAAAGAAGACATGCTGAAAAGTGCAGCCCTCTTTCCTGTGGAATATGAGCGCAACGCCATTCTGGGCGGCGGCTACCAGTTTTATCCCTACCATATCGGCAATGTGAAACTCGGCGGCGAAATCGGCGTCGCTGCCAGATTTGGCAAGGGCTTTACGGGTGAGGTCTGGGTGGGTCCGGTTGCGCGTTACGAGCAGATCAGGCTCGGAGAGCGGCTGTTCATCACGCCAAGCTTTACCGCCGGCCTCAGCCTTGTCACGGATGCGCAGCGGGGCCGCGAGCGCGAACAGGAAATCAAGGACGACGGCAATGCCAATGTCCTGTTTTATCTGGGGCCGGAAATCAACGTGTCCTTCAGCGAGGATTCCTCGACGGAATTCTTCTGGCGTCTTCATCACCGTTCCGGTGGTGGCAAAACATTGGGCAATATGAAAGGCGCCACAAACGCCAACGTATTCGGCGTCCGCTACAAGTTCTGAGCGGCAGGGACGGTCCCACGCCCGGTGAACTGTCTGAATTTCAGTCACGTTTCTTTTTCGCCGCAAACCCTCATGGGGAACCCGTGCGTGTAGTGCATGGGTGGATTGCCTTATTCTGCCTGTTAATGCGTCATCGAAAAGCGCATATAGAGGACATCAAAGGACGCCGGGACGAAAACGTTACTGACGTCACCTAAACCTCAGAAAGGGTAATGTCATGAACGTAGCACGCAGCTTCAACAATTGGCGCAAATATCGTCAGACCATCAACGAACTCGGCCGTATGAGCAGCCGTGAACTGCACGATCTCGGTATCGATCGCAGCCAGATCACCAGCGTCGCCCGCGCCGCCGTCGGCAAGTAATCATAACGATATTGCCGCTGTTGAATCCCCAAACGCCCGCTTTGCGGGCGTTTTTGTTTTGGACACCTCTCCTGCGTCATCCTCGGGCTTGACCCGGGGGTCCATTGCTTTCCACCGGTGGGGATCCTCAGGTCAAGCCCGAGGATGACGTTGACTATGTGTAAAGCGATGTCATTCCACTCCCGAGGACGACTGAAGCGAACCAATCGCCGGGAATTTTCGACGATGAATATCGCCATGCGCCAAGCGCATATCTGTGCTGCAACCTTGTGCCTGTCAAACGCGCAGAAAAATGGTATCTTGCAATCATCGAAACGGATGTACCTCCTCCCACATCCTTTCGGTAATGCGGGTGATCCTACTCCTCCTCCCAAAGGATTGCCCCGGGGACAGCGGTTTTCCTCCTCCCATATCGCTGTTCATCTTTTCAAAAAGCCTGCCGCACCTCCTCCCGCGGCAGGCTTTTTTGTTTTCGAAAACTTCGCTTTATCTTCAGGATTATCTTAGTCGAAAGCCATCATGCCGATGGGCGTTATGGCATGGGTGCCTGCGCGTCTGGCAAGGGCATAAGCAAGGCACTGCTCCACGGCATCCTGCGGCACGGGCTTGGCGATCACGCCGGCGCCGATGCCGAGATTGACGACGACTTCGGGGTTCGCCGTCATGAAGATCACCACCACGCCATGGTCTTCGGAAAGCCGCCGCCCGATTTCCGGGCCGGTCTGTCCATCGGCAAGATTGACGTCTACGAAGGCAATATCAGCTCGGCTGCCAAGCGCCACGGCTTCTTCCAGCCGGTTGGCGATGCCGATGACATCTGCCTCTTCTTCCGCCTGCAAAATGGAATCCTCTATATCCATGGCGATGAGGAACTCGTCTTCCACGATCAGCACACGCGGTTGTTCCGTGCGGAAACCCGGTTCGTTCTGCAAGACGTCTGCCAACATATGCCTGTCTCCATTCTGTGTGCTTCAGAGCATCGGACCGAAAGTGCAGCGCGGTTTTCCAGGCATCCGATGCTTCCACTAAACCTGGAGCGGGGAGGGCGGGTTCCGTTTTATCGCCCGCCGCTCCAGCGTGGTCGGCAAGCAAACACTTGTCAGCGTAACTCGTTCCAAAGTGAGATAAACATAGTGAATGGAGTGTAAACGGCGTGCCTTTTCGGCTATCACCTCTAGGAAGCGAAGCAGTTGATTCGGTTCGGTTTTCATCCGGGGAAGGGGTCGGAGAACGTCGCCGTGAAGCATCTTTCGCCCCCTGGAACGCCGGTCTTTCGCCATTATGGGACGATAGGCCGGCATGAGAATTCAAAGCGTTACAGCCTCTTTCCCTCTCGGGGAGGAAGCGCTGAGAGCTTGCCGATCATTCGCGTGCCGCGGTCAAAAAACGGCGCCGGACCCTATGAGTTTAGAAAGAGAATAACACGATGACCCAGTCTCCGCGCGCCACCATTGCCCGCAACACGCCAAATATCGCCGTCGTCGGCGTCGGCGGCGGCGGCGGCAATGCGATCAACAACATGATTGCCGAGGGCATCGGCGGGGTGGATTTCATCGCCGCCAATACGGATGCGCAGGCGCTGAAGAAGACCAATGCACCGCGGCTCGTGCAGCTCAGCTCCGAACTGACCGGCGGGCTTGGCGCGGGCGCCGATCCCGAGGTCGGTCGTCAGGCGGCGATCGATTCCCTCGACGAGATCATGGATCACCTGAGCGGTTACGACATGTGCTTCATCACCGCCGGCATGGGCGGCGGCACCGGCACGGGTGCGGCTCCCGTCATCGCGGAAGCCTGCCGGGCGAAGAACATCCTGACTGTCGGTGTCGTGACGCTCCCCTTCAGCTTCGAGGGTGCGCGCCGCATGCGGGCTGCGGAATATGGCTTCGCCAACCTGCTCAACACGGCAGATACCGTCATCGTCATCCCCAACCAGAACCTGCTGCGCATTGCCGATGCCGGCACCACCTTCGAAAATGCGCTGAAGACGGCCGACAAGGTCCTGTCGCTTGGCGTGCGCTGCATCACTGATCTCATCCTGCGCGAAGGCCTCGTCAATCTCGATTTCGCCGATGTGCGCTATGTCATGAAGAATGGCGGCCGTGCGCTGATGGGCACGGCGCAGGCCAAGGGCGAAAAACGCGCTTCGGAAGCGGCGGCCGCTGCCATCGCCAATCCGCTGCTCGGTGAGCCGTCGCTGAAGGAAGCACGCGGCGCGCTTGTTTCCATCTCGGGCGGCAATGACCTGACGCTTTACGAGATCGATGAAGCGATGACGCTGGTGCGTGAGGCGGTCAGCGAGGAGACCGATGTGGTGATGGGCGCTTCCTTCGACCCGACGCTGGACGGCGCTTTCAAGATTTCCGTCGTGGCCACCGGCCTGCGCAACTGAGGCTGGCTTGAGGTGGGACATTGCTGGGCGTTTCTTCTCCCCGCCGGGGAGAAGGTGGCCCGAAGGGTCGGATGAGGGGGCTAGCTCTCCGAATATCTCTACCCTTGCCCCCTCATCCCGCTGCCGCGGACTTCTCCCCTCGGGGAGAAGAGACAAGCGGCTTACTCTTTGCTTCCTGGTTAAATCGCCTTCTTTAGTCGGCGATGCCGTATAAACAGCGCCCACGCCACAAACTGAACGATCAAAAGCCGTCGCGGGCAATTTTCGCGACGGCTTTTTGTTGTTTTTGAACAATTATTCCACCATTCGAAGAGGCGACGGCGCTGCGCGGCGTTGATTGCGAAAAAATATAATAGTACTCTTTATGTCGACAAGAGGGATTTGATGATGACGGATATAATTGCTTCTGCCGAGCGCAAGCGCGGCTCCGGCGTGAAGATGGTCTATGATCTGCTGCGCGACGAGATTCTCGATCTGGTTCTGCCGCCGGGCAGCCCCATCGATGAGGTGCAGCTTGCCGAACGGTTCAAGATGTCGCGCACGCCGATCCGCGAGGCGCTGGTGCGGCTTTCGGGCGAGGGGCTGATCGATACGTTGCCGAACCGTTCGACCATGGTGTCGAATATCGATTTCCTCAACATGCACACCTATTTCGATGCGCTGGTCTTGATGTACCGGGTCACGACCCAGCTTGCCGCGCAATATCACCGTCCGGAAGATCTGGCCGGAATCCGCGCCCATAATGCGGAATTCGCCATCGCCGTCGAAGAGCAGGATGCGCTGGCGATGATTTCCACCAACGCCGCCCTTCACCTCTCCATCGCCGAAGCCGGGCGCAATCCCTATTTCACCAGCCTGTTCAAGCGGCTTTTGGACGAGGGACGGCGCATCCTCAGGCTTTATTACCAGTCCTATGATGATCGTCTGCCCAAGCGTTTCGTTGATGATCATGAAGAGATGATCGCGGCGATTGCCGCTCGCGATATCGCTCTTTCCGAAAGGCTGGCGCGGGAGCACGCCGAACAGATCGTGCGGCAGGTGCAGAAACTGCTGGTGCGAAACGAACGGCTGGAAATAAATCTGTAGCTTGTCGATTTCTTGTCGACAAATAAAATACAAGATAGTAATGTCCCTGTCGAAAGGGTGGCGCGGACGTGCGTCCATTCCCGAAAAACATGTCCCTTAGGAGCTAGTAATGACGGCCAGCATTTTTTCCGGCGTGATTCCCGCCTTGATGACCCCTTGCAAGGATGACCGCACCCCTGATTTCGATGCGCTTGTCCGCAAGGGCAAGGAACTGATCGCCGATGGCATGTCGGCGGTGGTCTATTGCGGCTCCATGGGCGACTGGCCGCTCCTGACGGATGAGCAGCGTATGGAAGGCGTGGAGCGTCTCGTGAAAGCCGGCATTCCCGTCATCGTCGGCACGGGTGCGGTCAACACCGCATCTGCCGTTGCCCATGCCGCCCACGCCCAGAAGGTCGGCGCCAAGGGCCTGATGGTCATTCCGCGCGTCCTGTCGCGTGGTTCGGTCATCTCCGCCCAGAAGGCTCACTTCAAGGCCATCCTCGCGGCCGCACCTGAAATTCCGGCCGTCATCTACAACAGCCCCTATTATGGCTTCGCCACCCGCGCCGATCTCTTCTTCGCGCTGCGCGCCGAACACAAGAACCTCGTCGGCTTCAAGGAATTCGGCGGCCCGGCGGATATGCGTTACGCCGCTGAGAACATCACCAGCCGCGATGACGACGTGACCCTGATGATCGGCGTCGATACCGCCGTTTTCCACGGCTTCGTCAATTGCGGCGCAACCGGCGCCATCACCGGCATCGGCAACGTTCTGCCGAAGGAAGTCATTCACCTCTGCAAGCTTTCGCAGGCCGCCGCCAAGGGTGATGCGGATGCCCGCGCCCGCGCGCTGGAACTGGAACAGGCGCTCGCCGTTCTCTCGTCCTTCGATGAGGGCCCGGATCTGGTTCTCTATTTCAAGCACATGATGGTGCTGAAGGGCGACAAGGAATACACGCTGCACTTCAACGAGACCGACGCCCTGACGGACAGCCAGCGCGGTTATGTCGAGGCGCAGTTCAAGCTGTTCAACAGCTGGTACGCCGACTGGAGCAAGCTTCCGGGCGCAGTGCAGGCCTGCAAGGCGGCCTGAGCAGTCGCTGACGTGAAAACAAAAGGCCCGCAAATGCGGGCCTTTTTGTATTTATGAGGTTTGAGCGTTTCTTGGCTTCGACGTCATCCCCGAACTTGTCCCACGGCTGTCCGGTTTAAATTTTCTGCTGGCTACAATCCCCACGAAGTTGGTGATGAAGAGTGGATATTCTCTCGGCGTCATCCCCGGCCTTGTGCCGAGGATCTAATCACGGTGAATAAAATCAATACGTTGCAGATCCTCGGGACAAGCCCGAGGATGACGGAGGAGAGGTTTGCGGATTCCGCCGTCAACTCTGCACCGGGCCGCGGGCATTATGTATATTGTTCTCCGACACGGTCAGGAAACCGCGTCCAGTCCCTTCTCAAGCAGCCGGTCGAGGCTGCCCATTTCAGCAGCGGTCAGCGTAATGCCTTCATTTTCCGATTTGGCGCGGGCGGCAAAACGGCGGCCGGAGGGCAGGCGGGCGCCCTGGCCGATGATAGCGTCGAACAGCACTTCAGCCCGCTGAAAGGGATCGCCCGGGCGGCCCTTGGCAAAGGCTTCCGGCGAAAAGGCGATGATCAATTCACCATGGGTCGGGGCAAGCGTGGTGGTGCCGAGAAATTCGAGCGCTTCGGGGCTGGTCAGGTCGCCGATCATGATGCCGGCGAGAAGTTCGATCATCGTGCCGATGGCCGACCCCTTGTGGCCGCCAAAGGGCAGCATGGAGCCGGCAAGGGCCGCCTCGGGGTCGGTCGTCGGCTTGCCGTCGGCATCCAGAGCCCAGCCTTCCGGCAGGGATTTTCCCGCGCGCCGATGCAACTCTATTTCACCGCGCGCCGCAACCGATGTCGCAAAGTCGAAGACGTAAGGGGAAGTGTCCCTGCGCGGCCAGCCAAAGGCAAAGGGGTTGGTGCCGAGCAGCGGCTTGACGCCGCCGGTGGGCGCGACGGTGGAATAGCTCGGGCACATCACCAGCCCGGCAAGACCATTCGAGGTAAGGCCCTCGACTTCCGGCCAGAGCGCCGAGAAATGCGTGCAGTCATTGATGACGAGGGCTGCGATGCCGGAGCGTTTTGCCCGCTCGACCAGAACAGGCAGGCCAAGCTCGAAAGCGGGGTTGGCAAATCCGCCATTGGCGTTGACCTTCACGATCGCCGTGCCGTCATCTTCGGCCACTTCCGGGATTGCATCGGGCTTCACCTTGCGCGCCTTGACGGTGCGGAGCGCACCCTCGATGCGGTAAATGCCATGGGATTTGCAGGCGTCCCTCTCACCGGCCGTGATGACGCGTGCGATCGCTCCGGACTGGACGGCATTGAGACCGGCCTTGCGAAAAATTGCTTCGACCCGGGCCGAAAGCTCTCCAATGGTCAAGGTGGTGGTGTCGCTCATCATAATCCTCCGATGTCGGGCTCGCACATTTTGAATACATAAAGTATACAAAGGTGATGTTATTGCAACTCGTCTTTTCAGTGAAGTGTTATGAGAGCGCAGATCAAAGCGCTAGGCGCAAAGCTCCCGGTTTTCCACGACGTTTCCCGCGCCCTCATTCCTGTGCTTGCCACAGGAATCCAGCCAGCCCAAGTCTTTGGGCTGAAAAGACTCTTCCCGTTCCGCCGGCGCGTGCCGACTGGATTCCTGTGACAAGCACAGGAATGAGGGGCGTTGGGCCTTTCTGCATCGCTCCACATTTTCCTGCACCGTTTTCCATAAAGCTTGCCTGACAAAATCCCGATTGTTCGCACATGCAAAAAATTCTTTTTGTATACTCCTTGTATTTTTATGTTGATTTATCGCTCCCGTGGGGAAATAGTGACCGCGCCTTCAAGGGCAGACCAATTGTGGGAGCAAATAAAGAATGAAAAAATCGGTCATCGTCGCCGGCCTGCTGGCCGCCACTTTCGCTATTACTCCGGCCAAGGCCGACAAACTTGACGACATCATTTCGTCCGGCACGCTGCGTTGCGCTGTCGTGCTCGATTTCCCGCCCATGGGCGCGCGTGATGACGCCAACAATCCTGTTGGTTTCGATGTCGATTATTGCAACGATCTCGCCAAGGCGCTCGGCGTCACGGCTGAAATCGTCGAAACGCCTTTCCCCGAGCGTATTCCGGCCCTGATGTCCGGTCGCGTCGATGTCGGCGTTGCTTCCACCTCCGATACGCTGGAACGTGCCAAGACGGTCGGCATGACGGTGCCTTACTTCGCCTTCGAAATGGCCGTTACCGCCAACGACAAGTCCGGTATCAAGTCCTTTGAAGACATGAAGGGCAAGACCGTCGGTGCAACCGCCGGCACGTTCGAAGCCATCGCGCTTGAAAAATCGGTCAAGGAATGGGGCGTCGGCGAATTCCGTCCGTACCAGACGCAGGCCGATGTGTTCCTCGCGCTCAGCCAGGGCCAGATCGACGCCACCGTTTCCACCTCGACGGTTGCGCAGTCCAACGTCAAGGGCGGCAAGTTCGCCGGCATCTCCGTGGTCGGCAAGGCGCCTTACGACATCGACTATGTCGCGCTCTTCACCAACCGCGATGAATACGGCTTGATCAACTACCTGAACCTCTTCATCAACCAGCAGGTTCGCACTGGCCGTTACGCCGAACTCTACGAAAAATGGGTTGGCGGCGAAGTTCCCTCGCTCACCGTCAACGGCGTTTATCGCTGATCAGGACTTTTCGTAAACGGCGCGGTCAAGATGACCGCGCCGTTGATCGTTTCTGAAAAGGCGGGACACTTAATGTTCAACTATACATTCCACTGGAATCAGGCGCTGAAGGCTCTGCCGCAGCTTCTGGACGGTGCGGTGGTGACGCTGCAGATTGCCATTCTCTCGATGGTGATCGGTCTTGCCTTCGCCATCGTGCTGACGCTGTTCCGGCTTTCCGGTAACCGAATTCTAAGCGCACTCGCCTCCATCTGGGTGGAGGTTGCCCGCAACACGCCGGCGCTGTTCCAGATCTACATGGCCCATTTCGGGCTTGGCAATTTCGGCATTCACCTCAGCCCCTATACGGCGCTTCTGGTCGGCATCGCCTTTAACAATGCCGGTTATCTCGCGGAGAATTTCCGCGGCGCGCTGAAAGCCATCCCCGACACGCAGACACGCTCCGGCCGTTCGCTCGGCATGACCTCGATGCAGACCTTCCGGCTCATCATCATGCCGCAGATGCTGCGCGTCGCCTTCCTGCCCGCCACCAACCAGATGGTCTGGGCGATCCTGATGACCTCGCTCGGTGTCACTGTCGGCATGAATACGGACCTTGCCGGCGTCACGCAGGCACTCAATGCGCGCTCGTTCCGCACCTTCGAATTCTTCGCACTCGCCGCGGTCATCTATTACGTGATCGCCAAGATCGTCACGCTCGCCGCCCGATTGCTGGCTGCGCGTCTGTTCCGTTATTGAGAGAGGTGAGCCATGTTTGAAACCGCTCTCACCTGGAGTGATCTCGCCTTCCTGGCCAAGGGTGCCGGCATGACGCTTGCTGTCACCGCCGTCGCCGTCACGGCAGGCACCCTCATGGGGATCATCTTCGGCATCATCCGTTTCCAGTTCGGCCCCTATTGGTCGCTGCCGCTGACTTTCATTCTGGATATTTTCCGCTCCGTGCCGCTGCTCATCCAGCTGGTGCTCGGCAATGCCTTCCAGTCGATCGCCAAGCTCGGCTGGCCGCCATTCACCACCTCCTGCGTGGTGCTGTCGCTTTATACGGCGGCTTATTGCACCGAGATCGTGCGCGGCGGCATCGGTGCGGTGCCGTCGAATACGCGGCGCGCCTGCCGGTCGCTCGGCATGACCTGGTCGCAGGACATGCGTTATATCGTGCTGCCGCTTGCCACCCGCGTGTCGCTGCCCTCGTGGATCGGGCTCACGCTCGGCGTCATGAAGGATTCGGCGCTGGTGCTGTGGCTCGGCCTCATCGAGCTTCTGCGCGCCTCGCAGATACTCGTCACCCGCCTGCAGGAACCGCTGACCATCCTGATGATCTGCGGCGCCATCTACTTCCTTATCAGCTTCCCCATCGCCCGTTTCGGCGGGTATCTCGAAAGACGGTGGTCCCCCAATGATTGAGATCGAAAACGTCCGCAAATCCTTCGGCCCGCTGGAGGTTCTGAAAGGGATCAACCTGACCGTCAACAAGGGCGAGGTCGTCACCATCATCGGCGGCTCCGGTTCCGGCAAGTCGACGCTGCTCACCTGCATCAACGGCCTTGAGCCGATCGACAGCGGCAAGATCGTCATCGACGGCACCGAGGTGCACGCCAAATCGACTGACCTCAACAAGCTGCGCCGCAAGGTCGGCATCGTTTTCCAGCAATGGAACGCCTTTCCGCATCTGACGGTGCTGGAAAACGTCATGCTCGCGCCGCGCAAGGTGCTGGGTATTTCCAAGGAGAAGGCGGAGGAAATCGCCGTCAAGCAATTGACCCATGTGGGGCTTGCCGAAAAGCTGAAGGTCTATCCGAACCGCATGTCCGGCGGCCAGCAGCAGCGTATGGCGATTGCCCGCGCGCTTGCCATGTCGCCGGAATATATGCTGTTCGACGAAGTCACCTCCGCGCTCGACCCGATGCTGGTGGGCGAAGTGCTCGATACGCTGAAGATGCTGGCGGATGAGGGCATGACGATGATCTGCGTCACCCATGAAATGGCCTTCGCCCGCGATGTGTCGAACCGCGTCGCCTTCTTCCATCAGGGCGTGATGGCGGAAATCGGCACGCCGGATCAGCTTTTCGGCGCGCCGCAGCATGCCGAGACGCAGAAATTCCTGTCGAGCGTGCGGTAATGCCTGCAAACGATGTCATCGTCATTGGGGCCGGCGTCGTCGGCCTCTCGGCGGCAATCGCCGCTCAGGGCCGCGGCCTCTCGGTCACGGTCATAGACCGCGAGGGGCCGGCGGCGGGCGCGTCCGCCGGCAATGCCGGCGCCTTCGCCTTCACCGATATCCTGCCGCTGGCATCGCCCGGCATTCTCTGGAAAGCACCAAAATGGCTGCTTGATCCGCTTGGTCCGCTCAGCGTGCCGCCTTCCTATGCGCTGAAGATCGCGCCGTGGATGTTCCGGTTCTGGCGGGCCTGTGCGGCATCGAAGGTGGAACATTCCACCGCCGCCCAGACGGCGCTGATGGATCTGTCGAAGGCCGAGCTGGAGCCGTTCCTGAAAAAGACCGGGACAACAGCCATGCTGCGCAAGGAGGGTAACCTCCAGGTCTATGAAAGCGATGCGGAGTTCGAAAGTTCGCTTCCCGGCTGGAAGGCGCGCGAGCGGCACGGTATCGAATTCCGGCATCTCAATGCCGAACAGATGGCCGAGATACAGCCCGGCATCGCGCCGCGTTTCACCTGCGGCACGTTCACGCCCGGATGGTATTCCATTGCCGATCCCAAGCTTTATACGCTGGCGTTGGCCGAGCATTTTCGCAGCATCGGCGGGCGTATCGAACGCCTCGATATCGCCGCGCTCAGACCGCTTGAAGACGGTGTCGAGGTGGTGAGCCATGACGGGCGCACCCGCAAGGCGGGCAAGGTGGTGCTGGCGGCGGGCGCCTTTTCGCACCGCATCGCCCGTTCACTCGGGGAAAAAATTCCGCTGGAAACCGAACGGGGGTATAATACCACATTGCCGTCCGGGGCTTTCGATCTGCGCACGCAGGTGACATTCGGCGGCCACGGTTTCGTCGTCACGCGGCTTTCCTCCGGCATTCGCGTCGGCGGCGCGGTTGAGTTGGGCGGGCTTGAGCTTCCGGCCAATTTCGCCCGTTCCGAGGCGCTTCTGGCCAAGGCGAAAACCTTCCTGCCGGGCCTGAAAACCGAGGGCGGCAAGCAGTGGATGGGTTTCCGCCCGTCGCTGCCGGACAGCCTGCCGGCCATCGGCGAAACGCGGCACACGGCGCGGGTGGTTTATGCTTTCGGCCACGGGCATCTGGGGCTGACGCAATCGGCAGGCACAGCCCGCATCGTCGCCGATCTTCTGACGGGGCAAAAGCCCGCCATCGATACAGGGGCATTTTCGCCGCAACGTTTCTAGAGAATTTTGGCTTTTCTTCGAAACGCAAAAATTCTCTAGCTTTTTATGACGCATTTTCCAGACGTAAAACCGCTACGCACTTTTACTGGGAATGCTTTTGGGGAGATTTCCGATGTCTTCTGCCGTTTCGACAACAGCCGTTCCTGAAGCCCGCAGCATCCTGACCGGTGCGGCCGAGGGCCCCGTGATCGCCACGACGGAGGCGCTGAGCTTCTGGGGCGGTGTCGATCCCGCCACCGGCAGGGTGATCGATGTGCATCACCCGCTGCACGGCGCCTGTCTTACCGGCGGCGTGCTGTTCATGCCCACCAGCCGCGGCTCGTGCACGGGTTCCGGCGTGTTGCTCGATCTCATCCTCACCGGCCGCGCGCCGTCAGCGCTGGTTTTCTGTGAGGCGGAAGATGTTCTGACGCTCGGCGCACTTGTGGCGGCGGAAATGTTCGACAGGGCGCTGCCGGTCATCCGCCTCGACGCCGAAAATTTCACCCGCTTTTCCCGGGCCGCCCATGTCCGCATCGATGGAAACAGCATCGAGGCCGATGGCCTGTCGCTTGCCGTCGCGCCGCCGGCAATTGCTCATCTCGACCTTGAGGATGCGGACCGGGCGATGCTCGAGGGTCGCGACGGCATTGCCGTGCGCCAGGCCATGCGCATCATCGTCGCCATGGCGGCCCAGCAGGGGGCGTCTGCGCTTATCGATATCACGCAGGGTCACATCGACGGCTGTATCTATGCCAGCCCCGCCAACCTCACCTTCGCGGAAAAGATGGCTGACATGGGCGGCAGGGTGCGGGTGCCGACGACCATGAACGCCATTTCGGTGGACAAGGCGCATTGGCGGGCGCAGGGCGTGCCTGATGATTTCGGCGATCCGGCCGCGAGACTGGCGGATACCTATGTGCGCATGGGCTGTCGGCCCACTTTCACCTGTTCGCCTTACCTGCTCGACAGCGCGCCGAGTGCCGGCGAATCGATCGCCTGGGCTGAATCGAACGCGGTGATCTTCGCCAATACGGTGCTCGGCGCGCGCACTGCCAAACATCCTGATTTTCTCGATCTCTGCATTGCGCTGACGGGCAGGGCGCCATTATCAGGCGTGTATCTCGAAGAGAACCGTCGTCCGCAGCGCATTGTCGATGTGGTTTTGCCTGAGGGCATCAACGACGCCTTCTGGCCGCTCGTCGGTTATCTCTCCGGCAAGGCTGCGCCCGATTGCATCCCGCTTTTGCGCGGCCTCGGTCCCGCGAAACCGTCGCGGGATGATTTGAAGGCGCTCTGCGCTGCTTTCGGCACCACCTCCGCAGCACCCATGCTGCATATCGAGGGCGTAACGCCGGAAGCCGGGCTTGCGCCTCTTGAGACAGCCGATACCGTCACCATCTCGCTTGCCGATATGGCCGCGGGCTGGTCGCTTCTCAACGAAGGGCCGGAAGAGGTGCAGCTTGTCGCCATCGGCAGTCCGCATGCCTCGCTGGAGGAGTGCCGCGCGCTTGCGGCTGAATTTGCCGGGCGCAGGCGTCATGCGGATGTCGCCGTCATCGTCACTGCCGGTCAGCAGGTCATCGATGCAGCCGGGCAGGACGGCACGCTGCAAAGCCTGCATGGCAGCGGCGTGCAGGTGCTGCCTGATCTCTGCTGGTGCTCGATTTCCGAGCCGGTCTTTCCCACGAAGACCCGCGCCTTGATGACCAATTCCGGCAAATACGCCCATTACGGCCCCGGCCTCAGCGGCCGCGCGGTGCGCTTCGGCAGCCTTGCCGATTGCGTTGAAAGCGCGCTGACCGGCCGAGTTGCTTCCCGTCTTCCCGCCTGGCTTTCCTAGAGCGCGTTCAGACGCGCTCTCGATCTTTCGTTTTCCGCATTTTCCGGACGTAAAACCGCTACGCACTTTTGCTGGAAATGCTCTTGAGGAGAATTCAATGCGCAGTATCAAGACCGTTCATGTCATTTCCGCCCACGCGGAAGGCGAGGTGGGGGATGTGATCGTTGGCGGCGTCAGGCCGCCACCGGGTGAAACGATCTGGGAACAGAGCCGATTCATCGCCCGCGATGAGACCCTGCGCAATTTCGTGTTGAATGAGCCGCGCGGCGGCGTGTTCCGCCACGTCAACCTGCTGGTGCCGCCGAAACATCCTGACGCGGATGCCGCCTTCATCATCATGGAGCCGGAAGACACGCCGCCCATGTCCGGCTCCAACTCCATCTGCGTCTCCACCGTGCTGCTGGATGGCGGCATCGTGCCGATGCAGGAACCGGAAACCCATATGCTTCTGGAAGCCCCGGGCGGGCTGGTGAAGGTGCGCGCTGAATGCCGCAACGGCAAGGCCGAGCGCATTTTCGTGCAGAACCTGCCGAGCTTTGCCGCGAAACTCGATGCCGAACTCGAGGTCGAAGGTCTGGGTAAGCTCAAGGTGGATACTGCTTATGGCGGCGACAGTTTCGTCATCGTTGATGCCGAGGCGATGGGCTTCAGTCTGAAGCCGGAAGAGGCGCATGAGATTGCCCGCCTCGGCGTGCGCATCACCAATGCCGCCAACAAGGCTTTGGGCTTCGACCATCCCGAAAACCCGGACTGGCGGCATTTTTCCTTCTGCCTGTTCGCGGGCAAGGTGGAGCGCACGGCCGAAGGCCTGCGGGCTGGTGCTGCCGTCGCCATCCAGCCAGGCAAGGTGGATCGCTCGCCGACCGGCACCGCGCTTTCGGCCCGCATGGCGGTGCTGCATGCGCGCGGCGAGATGAAGGAAGGCGAAACGCTGACGGCGGTATCGCTGATCGGTTCCACATTCACCGGCCGTATTCTCGGAACGACAACGGTCGGCGACCGTCCGGCAATCCTGCCGGAAATTTCCGGCCGCGGCTGGATCACCGGCATCCACCAGCACATGCTTGATCCCTCTGATCCTTGGCCGGAAGGGTATCGGCTGACGGATACCTGGGGTGCGCGGTAGCGGAACTCGCTCCTTGCGCGTGGGGCGTGGGTCCTCGGGTCAAGCCCGAAGATGACGTCGAGAATGGGTGAGGATGGCGCCACTTGTTTCTTCTCCCCGTCGGGGAGAAGGTGGCCCGAAGGGTCGGATGAGGGGGGGGTATGCTCACTGCATATCGCCGGCCTTGCCCCCTCATCCCGCTGCCGCGGACTTCTCCCCCTTGGGGAAAAGAAACAAGTGGCCGCCGCTCGTTCCCCCTGGTTAGAGTCTCACCTACTCAGCCGCTTTGTCGTCTCCCGCACGATCAGCTCGAAGCCGACATCCACCCTTGCACCCTCGGGAACAATGGCATCCTTCTCCGCCTCCAGTATCGACAGCAGCAATTCGCCCGCCTTGCGGCCGATCATCTGGGCGTCGACGCGGATCGTTGAAATCGCCGGGTAACATTGCCGGCCGATATCGAAGTCGCCGAAGCCGAGGATGGAAATGCGGTCAGGGACACTGATTCCCCTCCTATGACATTCCATCAGCGCGCCGACGGCGGAGATGTCGGAAACGGCGAAGATGGCCTCGACATCCGGTTCCTTCGCCAGCAGCGAGCCAAGCGTTTTTGCTCCGTGGTCGTAAGAGACCGGCGCGCTGCCTTCGCGGATGATGAGGTCGTCAGCAATGCCGGCTTCGCGAAGCGCCGCACCGAAACCGAGAAGGCGGGTTTCGCCGCGCCAGTCCTTCACATCGCCATCGGCCCGTGAGCCAAGTGCACCGATTCTTTTAAACCCGAGCGATATCAGGTGTTTGGCGGCAGTTCTTCCCACCTCGTAGTTGGAAAACCCGACCGCATGGTCGATCGGGTGTTCGGGAACGTCCCAGATTTCCACGATCGGGATGCCGGCGCGCATCAAAACTTCGCTCGCCATCTTGGTATGCACCGTGCCGGCAACGACAATGGCGTCGGGGCGGCGCTCCATCATGGTGCGGATGACGCGCTCCTCTTCCTGCAGATCATACATCGTATAACCGATCAGCAATTGGTAGTCGGCCGCCCGCAGCGCCTTGGCGAGACCCTGCGCGCTGTCGGCGAAGTTGGAGTTGGTGAGCGTCGGCAGTATGGCGGTGATGAAATTGGTGCGGCGGGATGAGAGCGATCCGGCGATTCTATCCGGCACATAGCCGAGCTTCTCGATCGCCTTCATCACCTTCTGGCGCGTGTCTTCAGACACCAGCGCCGGATCGGCCAGCACCCGCGAGACGGTCATCTTGGAGACGCCCGCAAGTTTCGAGACGTCGCTCATGGTTGCTTTTTTTGACGTGACTAACGCTGCGGCCAAGGGCGTGCGCTCCATCAAAGCATGTCTCCCTAAATTCGAACCGGTTCAGGACAAGACATACACGAAGATATCAGGGGAAAGCACGCCGCATGATTGCAGATCGGTGCGGCGTGCACCGGATTTATGCGACGCGGCTGTAGACCAGATGGTAAAAACGTCCGTCGCACATGCTCATCATCTCATCCGTCAGCACACGGCCCTCCAGCCGGACCGGCGAAACCAGTGCTTCCTCCACCGCCTCCATCGACGGATAGTCGATTTCCTGCACCATGATGATCGAGGCCGCGTCCGGATCGGTACGCTCGGTGCGCATCACCCGCACGGCCTGCGCATTCGGCATGCGCTTCCAGACCGGCAGAAGTTTCTCCTCGACGATGCGGAAAAACTCCTCCTCCCGACCGGGGTGAATCCTGCCTTCGAAAATTGCCGAGCGTGTGTACATGTTTCCTCCCGAATGAATGCCGACCGAAACAGTTCTGTAGATCGGACTTGCAATGATACCGATAACATGCATTATTGGTCCTGCCAAGAACGTGAAACGGTGTCGAGCAGAGGAAAATCGATAACCAGCCGAAATTGTTGAATTTCATAGGGAATTCATCTGGTTTTGTGCTTTCGCGGTTTCTTGGGAGGAGTTTTTAGTCAATCGCGTTAAAATGTTATCGAGAACATTTTCCGGTTTGCGCAAGGCCGCTGTCCCACTTCGGGCAGCCACTATAGGGTTGGAGGAAAAACCATGAGCATATCCAGATTTCTGAAAAACATGACCGTCGCAGTCGGTGTTGCCGCAGCAACGCTAGCCGCCACCACCTCGGCCCATGCCGTCTCGCTCAGCGAGATCACCGCGCGCGGCAAGGTCAAGATCGGTGTTCTCACCGGCGCGCCGCCGATGGGCATGGTGGACGAGAAGGGCAACCCTTCCGGTTATGACGTTGATGTCGCCAATCTGATCGGCTCTTACCTGTCGCTGCCGGTTGAACTCGTACCGCTGACGCCGCCGGCGCGTATTCCGGCGCTCCAGACCGGCAAGGTCGATTTCCTCGTTGCGACGCTCGCCCCGACCGGCGAACGCGCCAAGACCGTCATGTTCACGCAGCCCTACAGCGCCTTCAACATGGACATCATCTCGGGCAAGGACCAGAAGTTCGAAAATCTGGAGAGCCTGAAAGGCAAGCGCGTTTCGGTCAATCGCGGTTCCTCGCAGGAAACCGCGCTGCGCAAGGCCAATGTCGAGGGTCTTGAAATCGTCGTTTATGAGGACGATTCCACCAGCGCCCAGGCTTTGCTTGCCGGTCAGGTAGATGCCGTGGCCCTGCCGTCCACGGTCGGCGAGGCGATCATCAAGCAGCGTCCGGAAGCCGGTCTGCAGGTGGGTTTCACCTTCTTCCAGCAGGGCAATTCCATGGCGACGAAGATTGAGGATTTCGAGCTGCGTCAGTGGCTGAACACCTCCATCTACCTCATGAAGATGTCGGGCGATCTCGACCGTATCTCGGTGAAGTGGACCGGCCGTCCGCTGCCGCAATTGCCAAGCTTCTGATTGAGCCTTTCAACGCGTCCGCCGGAGAAAAATTTCCGGCGGACCGGGAAATGTCAACGGAGTGACGCATGTCCTATACATTTCAATTCGGCGCGCTCGCCCAGTATCAGAATGAGATT
Organism: Agrobacterium sp. 719_389; assembly: GCF_900188475.1. NCBI lineage: Bacteria > Pseudomonadati > Pseudomonadota > Alphaproteobacteria > Hyphomicrobiales > Rhizobiaceae > Agrobacterium > Agrobacterium sp. 719_389. The sequence continues at coordinate 97,414 of NZ_FYEM01000011.1, read as the reverse complement.
CTGAACGGCATATGGCTGACGATCAAGCTGTCGGTCCTCTCCATCGTGCTCGGCTGCGCTTTCGGCATTCTTTTGGCCTCGCTGCGCTCCATCAATGGCGGCATTGTCCGCATCATCGTGGACGCCTATGTGGAGGTGATCCGCAACACGCCGTTTCTCGTGCAGCTTTTCATCGTCTATTTCGGCCTGCCGGGTCTCGGCTTTCGCGTCGGGGCGGATACGGCGGCGCTGATCGGCATGACGATCAATCTTGCCGCCTATTCGACGGAAATCATCCGCGCCGGCATCGAGGCGGTGCACAAGTCGCAGATCGAGGCGGGCGAGGCTCTTGGCTTCACAAAATACCAGATCTACCGTCACGTCATCATCGTGCCTGCCATCGCCAAGGTCTATCCCTCGCTTTGCAGCCAGTTCGTGCTGATGATGCTGGCGTCGAGCATATGCTCGGCCATCTCCACCCATGAGCTTGCGGCCGCCGCAGCCTTTGTGGAATCGCAGACCTATCGCTCCTTCGAGGTCTATATCGTCGTCACGCTCATCTATCTTGCGCTGGCGCTCAGCCTGCGGCTCATCCTTGCCCTTGTCGGCATGTGGCTGTTCGGCCGCCGCGTGGCCCGCAAGACGATGACCGCCTTGCCGGAGGTGCAGTCATGACTCTTCGAACTTTCGGCTGGAACGAGTTCGGCTTCCTTTTGACCGCGCTGCAATGGACCGTGCTTCTGACGATCATTGCGCTCATCGGCGGCGGCCTTGTCGGTTTCTTCGTGGCGCTGGCCCGCACCTCGAATTTCAAGGCGCTGCGCATTGCCGCCGGCACCTATATTCAGGTCATTCAGGGTATTCCGGTACTGATGATCCTGTTCCTGTCCTATTACGGCCTCAGCCTTGCCGGACTGGAACTGCCGCCATTGATCGCCGCCGGCGCATCGATGACGATCTATACGTCAGGTTATCTCGCGGAAATCTGGCGCGGCTGCATCCAGGCGGTGCCGAAGCAGCAGTGGGAAGCATCGGAATCGCTGGCGCTTACCCGCGCCCAGCAATATCGCTACGTCATCCTGCCGCAGGCGATCCGCATTTCCCTGCCGCCGACCGTCGGTTTTGCCGTTCAGGTCGTCAAGAACACGTCCATCGCATCGATCATCGGTTTCGTCGAACTGGCGAGAGCGGGGCAGCTCATCAACAATGCCACGTTCCAGCCGTTCCGCGTCTTCGTCGCGGTGGCCGTGCTTTATTTCATCGTCTGCTACCCGTTGTCCCAGCTGTCGCGTTGGCTGGAAAGGAGGCTTCATGCCGGAAGTAATCGTTGAAAACGTTCACAAGAGCTTTGGCGCTCTGGAAGTCCTGAAAGGCGTGTCGCTTTCGGTCGGCCGCGGTGAAGTCTTCGCCCTCATCGGCCGCTCCGGCTCGGGCAAGAGCACGCTGCTGCGCTGCATGAACGGGCTGGAGAAGATCAATTCCGGTCGTATTGAAATTGCAGGTCACGCCATCGGGGAAGATGCCAAGGCGCTGCGCAAGCTGCGCACCGATGTCGGCATCGTCTTCCAGAGCTACAATCTCTTCCCGCATCTGACCGTCGGCGAAAACATCATGCTCGCGCCGCGCATCGTCAAGGATGTGGCGAAATCGGAAACGAAGGAGATTGCCCGCGAGGTCCTGCAACTCGTCGGCCTGTCGGAGAAATTCGATTCCTATCCCGACCAGCTTTCCGGCGGCCAGCAGCAGCGCGTGGCAATCGCCCGCTCGCTCGCCATGCGGCCGAAGGTGATGCTGTTCGACGAGGTGACCTCGGCGCTCGACCCTGAGCTGACCGAGGAAGTGCTGACCGTGATGGAAAATCTCGCCAAAGACGGCATGACCATGATCCTCGTCACCCATGAAATGGCCTTTGCGCGCCGCGTGGCGACCGAGACCATCTTCATGCACAAGGGCAAGATCTGGGAGCAGGGCCGTTCGTCCGAACTCTTCGCCAACCCGCAAACGCCGGAACTCCGGCAATTCGTCAAGGCCGATGTGAAGTAGTTCACCGGCGCAAAGGAAACTCCATGACCACTGAAATCGTGCAACTGTGCCCGCTCATCCCGGCACTGGAAGGCGAACTCGCCGAGCGCTTCACCGTGCATCGCCTGTTCGAAGCCGCAGACAAGGCGGCGTTCCTTGCTGAAAAGGGCGGCGCGATCCGCGGCGTCGTCACCGGCGGCCATATCGGCCTGCCGGCGGATATTGGTGCGGCGCTTCCCAATCTTGAAATCGTCGCCATCAACGGCGTCGGTTTCGACAAGGTCGATCTGACTGACGCGAAACGGCGCGGCTTCCGCGTCTCCAATACGCCCGATGTGCTGACGGCCGATGTCGCCGACCTCGCGCTTGGCCTCGTTCTGGCGCAGGCGCGCAAGCTGCCGCAGGCGGATCAACATGTGCGCACCGGCCAATGGCTGAAGGGCGATATGGGACTTTCCACCCGTGTGGCCGGCCGCCGTTACGGCATTTTTGGCCTTGGCCGCATTGGCCAGGCGATAGCAAAGCGGCTCGAGGGTTTTGATGCGCGCATTTCCTACACCGCGAGAAGCCGTCGCGATGTCGCCTATGATTATCATGACAGCATCGAAGCGCTGGCTGCCAATTGCGACGTGCTGATCATCGCCGCCGCCGCCACCGCCGAAACGCGCCATATCGTCAATGCGGATGTGCTGAAGGCGCTTGGACCGCAGGGTGTGCTCGTCAATGTGGCGCGCGGTTCGCTCGTGGATGAGACGGCGCTGGTCGAAGCGCTTTCGAACGGCGCGATCGGTGGCGCGGCGCTGGATGTCTTTGAGGATGAGCCGCGGGTGCCGGAAGCGCTTTTCGCGTTTGACAACGTCACGCTCGCCCCGCACGTCGGCAGCGGCACGCACCAGACACGACGCGCCATGGCCGATCTTGTTCTCGCCAATCTCGATGCGCATTTTGCCGGCAAAGAGCTGCCGACGCCGGTGGTGTGACGGACAACGAATTGCCCCTTTTGGTCTGACGGCGCGGCTTCTGCTGCGCCGTTCCTATTCAGGCAGGCGGGACGTTATGGAGCCAGTTGCAAAAGGCAGGTTTCCCGGCAATCTCTTTTCGCCGTTCATATTTATATAATACGTATAATCCTACTATTCTGCTTCCTTACAAAGTAATGAGGCGGAGAGGTGCGTTCCAAAGGCCCGAAGACAGCCGAGCAGAACCGGATGCCGCGAAAAAAGCGCGGCGTCACGCCATCTGCCACTACTGCCATGAGCGAGAATGCCAATCCTTCCGACCGGCACGCGCTTCTGGAAGCGATGATCGACCACGTACCGGATTTTATCTATGCCAAGGATCTGGAAGGACGCTTCCTTTTCGCCAATCGCGCCATCGTCACCGAAAACGGCTTTGATACGGTCGAGCAACTGATCGGGCTCACCGATTACGATATTAACGGTGAAGCAGCGCGGCGTGCCGGCATTCCCGATACCGAGGCGCGGGTGATGCGCACCGGCGAACCGGATCTCGGTTACGAGGAACGCGCCATGCGCGGCGATATCGACCGCTGGCTCATGATGTCGCGCGTGCCGCTGAAGGACAAGGCTGGCAACATCATCGGCGTGGTCGGCGCCTCGCGGGATATAACCCAGAAAAAGGCTTCGGAGAGACTGCTTCAGGCGCAGGCGCATATTCTGGAAATGATCGTCGCCGCCGCGCGTATCGAAGATTTTCTCGAGGAGTTCGTCAAAGCTATCGAAAATCTCGCAACCGGACTGGCCTGCGCCGTGCGGGTGTTTGATGCGGCGGATGGGGAGCCCTCCGTTTATGCCTCGCCCGCACTTGCGCAGGAGGAGGGGCTGGCCGCACTTGTTTCCAGTGTCAGTGAGCCTGACAGCCTCACCCATCCGGCAGCACACATCGCCTTCAGTTTCGATATTCCGGCCAGCGAAGGCAAGGCGCATGGTTTCGTCTGGTGCATGCTGGCCAGCCGCGAGCCGGACGCGGCGCTGGTGGAGTTTATCGGCGCCGCGGCGCGCATGGCGGGCCTGGCGATCGACCGCAAAAGGGCGGCGGAGCATATCGCCTTTCTGGCTGATCACGACATGCTGACCCGGCTGCCGAACCGCCGTTTCCTCGATACGAGACTGCCTGAAATTTTGGCGGCGGCGGCAAAGACGAACCGAATGGTCGGCATCGGTTTTCTCGATCTCGACAATTTCAAGCAGATCAACGATACGCTCGGCCACAGCATCGGCGATATGCTTTTGTCGAAAACCGCCGAGCGCATTGCGAAAAGCCTCCGGAAAAACGATCTCGTTCTCCGGGTGGGCGGGGATGAGTTCATCATCATTCTTGAAGAGGGCAGGAATGATGTGGAAGCCCGGCTGCAGCACATTCGTGCCGCAGTCTCGCAGCCATTGCGCATTGGTAATTACGATATCAAGGTCACATGCAGCATCGGCATGGCGTTTTTCCCGGAGCATGGGGAAACCACGGCGGAAATCGTCGCGGCGGCCGATCTTGCCATGTACGAAGCCAAACATAACGGGCGCGACAGCATTGCCACCTTCACCCCCAATATGGCGGATGATCTGAGGAAGAAGTTCACCCGCATCGAGGAATTGCGCAAAGCCGTGAAGAGGGACGAGTTCGTGCTGCACTTCCAGCCGCAGGTCGATCTTGTCAGTGGCGCAATCAGCGGCGTGGAGGCGCTGGTGCGCTGGCAGCACCCCACGGAAGGTTTGCTTGGCCCTGCGGAATTCATCGGGCTTGCGGAAGAAACCGGGCTGATCGTGGAACTCGGAGAAAGCATTCTCAGGAAGGCCTGTCGTCAGGCGCAGGCATGGGCGGCCGCCGGCCTCTTGCCCGTCAAGATGGCGGTCAATATCTCGCCGCGGCAGTTTCAGGGCGGGCTGGTGCAGCAGATCAGGTCGGTGCTGAAGGAAACCGGCCTTGCGCCATCGCTCCTGGAAATCGAAATCACCGAGACGCTTATCATTCAGGATGTCGAAACATCGGTCCGGATCATGCGGGCCATCAAACAGATGGGCGTAAGCCTGGCGTTGGATGATTTCGGGATCGGTTATTCCTGTCTTGGCATGCTGAAGACCTTTCCGCTGTCCTGCATGAAGATAGACCGCTCGTTTCTCACCCACCTGCCGGAAAAGACCAAGGACAGCGCCATCGTCTCGATCATGATCCAGCTTGCCGGGTCTCTGGGCATTGATGTCATTGCCGAAGGTGTGGAAGCCGGCGAACAGGCGACATTTCTGCGTGAGGCCGGTTGCCCCTATGGCCAGGGTTATTATTTCAGCCGGCCGGTGCCCGCCGGGTTGATCGAAGACATGCTGGCGAAGAAGACGATATTCCCCACCGGCTTGCCCGAAGTCAGCAAATAGGCTGGCCCGGCGGCGACTATTTCAGATCGGCCAGACACGGCTTTCCGGGCGGGCAGACGCCTTGCCGCCTTCGTCGCCTCCTGTTCCCCAACGAAACCACTTCGCTTCCTCATGCCCGCGCGTGCTGTCACCTCCCGATCCCGGGCGTGACGGGCATTCATTGTTTTACTGCTTTATATTTTAGAAATTTATGACGGTATTTATAAGTAATAAATTTGATTTATGCGAAATAATATTCAGATATATTATAATTTAAACTGTTAATTTGTTGTAATTTTACTACGTAATTGAATTGCGTACTTTATCTGTATTTGCATTCTGTCGATTTGAATTGCGAGTCTGCGGCAATATCTGTCATTTGCTGAGTCAGCGCAGGGAAGCGGGCGGCAGGGAAAGACCAGCCCTCAAATTTGCGCATTTGTTGAAAAATTTTTGACTGGAGATTACAAATGAACATCAAGAGCCTTCTGATCGGCTCCGCTGCCGCTCTCGCAGCGGTATCCGGCGCACAGGCCGCTGACGCTATCGTCGCTGCCGAGCCCGAGCCTATGGAATATGTTCGCGTTTGCGACGCTTTCGGCACCGGCTTCTTCTACATCCCCGGCACCGAAACCTGCCTGAAGTTCGACGGTTACGTCCGTTTCCAGACCGACTTCGGTCGCAACCAGTCCGGCACGTCCGACTGGGATTCGATGACCCGCGCCCAGTTCAACATTGACACCCGCACCGACACCGACCTCGGCGCTCTGCGTGGCTACATTGGTTTCCGCGCCCAGGCTGACAACGATACCGACAAGGGTGCTATCCTTGATCAAGCCTTCATCGAACTCAGCGGCCTGAAGGTCGGTTACTACTACAACTGGTGGGATGACGGTCTCTCCGGCGAATATGACCAGCTCAGCTCCAACCGCACCCGTCTGAACGCCATCCGTTACACCTACGACGCTGGTTCCTTCTATGTTGGTGCTGCTGTCGAAGAGCTTGAAGGTTCGCGTAAGGGCGATTCAGAACTCGGCATCACAAAGGGCGGCGCGTTCAAAACCGGGACGAACAAAGCCGGGACGAACGATGTCGGCATCAGCGCCATCATCGGCGCCAAGTTCGGCGGCGTTAAGGCCAACCTGCTCGGCGGTTACGATACGAACCAGGAAAACGGTGCAATCCGTGCAATCATCACGGCTGACATCGGTCCGGGCACGCTTGGCATCTCGGGTGCATGGGCTTCCGGCGCCAACTACTACTACGAAGAGTCCGAGTGGACGGTTGCTGCTGAATACGCCATCAAGGCAACTGACAAGCTGACCATCACCCCCGGCTTCCAGTATTTCGGCACAATCGACATCGGCGCTAACAACGACTTCGTTGGCAGCCGCGATGCATGGCGCGCTGGTGTAGCTGCTGGCTACAAGATCACCTCGGGCCTTTCCACGCTGGTTTCGGTTACCTATCAGGACGTCGACGGTCGTGAACGCATCGACAGCGGCGCTGGCGACAAGTGGACCGGTTTCGTTCGTCTGCAGCGTTCGTTCTAATAGAACGTATAAGCAAAAAGCATAGCAGGGTTAGATAACTCAGATCCACCCCGTCTCCGGACGGGTGAGTGACTAGCTCCAGTCAAAGTTCCTGACATGATGTCAGGTTTGCTCCCCGGACCCTCCAGGCCGGGGAGTTTTTGCGCTGGTAGTTGATGCGTAGACGGTGGACCCGTCCAGGGAGTTGGAGAATGACTATGGGCTCGCTGCTCGGTTCCTGGCTCCCCAAAACCTGACAGCAAAAATGGGCTATCTCGCGATGAGCGTGATTGAGAAATTGTCTGCAATATGAAATATTATTGTATACAATATTGTCAGGTGCTCCGATGGAATTCGATTTTACCTCGCTTGAACCGCAGAGCCGTTATCGTTTGCTGACCAATTTTATCGGCCCGCGGCCGATAGCGCTTGTCACGACGCGTTCGGCCGCTGGCCACAACAATGCCGCGCCGATGAGCTTCTTCAACGTTTTCTCCCACGATCCGCCGATCGTTGTCCTCGGTATCCAGCCGCGTGAGACGGGCGAGGAGAAGGATACGATGGCCAATATTCGCCGCACGGGTGAATTTGTCATCAACATGGTCGATATGGCGTTGTCCGAGCAAATGCTTGTCTGCGGCCTCGGCTTCGACAGCGAGGTTGATGAACTTTCCATTGCCGGACTGACGTCCACACCCTGCAGCAAGATCGATGCGAGCTTTGCGGCGGAGTCGCCCTGCGCTTTCGAGTGCCGTGTGGAACGTTTGATCGATTATCCGCGCCGTACCCTGGTATTGGGCGAAGTCGTGCACATGCATGTCCACAAGGATTGCCTCGATGCGGAGGGGCGTTATGTCGATCCGGACCGATATCAGCCGATCGCGCGCCTCCACGCCGATAATTACATCAGCTCGGATCGCCAGTTCGTTCTCAAGGCGCCCGCGATCACCGACTTTATCAAGCGGACGGCAAGTGAAGATTTTGGCGGCTGAGGCGTCGAACGATGTCGTTTGCATCCTGTTGGAAACTCACACGACTGAGAGGGCAGGGTGCGGCCACCGTCGTCCGGGAGACGGTTCCCATCGTCGAGTCCAGCTCGCTGGATGGCGGACCGCAGGTCAAAGCAGACTGACGCTATGACCGTCCCCGCTTGAGGGAATTCAGTCTTGCCGTTTGCGCACAGTTTGCAGGAAAATACCCGCATCCATTTGCGGGCTTCCCCGCCGCGCTCTAGTGTTCTTCCGCTCGCACCATCGGCATGGTCGCGAGTCAGGCGGGAGGACGCATGATCGACAAGCTGGAATTTTTCATTGCATTGGCGCGCGCAGAGCATTTCGGCCGCGCGGCGGAAGAGTGCGGTGTTTCCCAACCCAGTCTTTCGGCCGCGATCCGGCAGCTGGAGGACCAGCTGGGTGTGGTTCTGGTGGTGCGCGCGGCGCGTTTTCAGGGGCTGACACCGGAGGGCCAGCGTGTCCTTGAATGGGCGCGCCGCATCGTTGGCGATACGCGCACCATGCGTGAGGAAATGCGCGCAGCCCGCAAGGGTCTGGCCGGCCACATCCGGCTTGCCGTCATTCCGACGGCGCTTGCGATGGTGCCGCGATTGACGGAGTCCTTCCAGGCGCGTCATCCTGATGTGACCTTTTCAGTCACGTCGCGTACCTCCCTTCAGGTGTTGAGCCAGATCGAAAACCTCGAGATCGATGCGGGAATCAGCTATCTCGACAACGAACCACTTGGCCGAGTGACCACGGTGCCGCTTTATTCGGAGCGATATCACCTCATCACGGCAGGCGGAACGCCGCTCGCCGATCAGGAATGCGTTACCTGGAAGCAGGTTTCCGGTCTTAGGCTATGCCTATTGACTTCGGATATGCAGAACCGCCGCATCATCAACAAACATATGGCCGAGGCAGGCGTAGAGGCAAAGCCGACGCTCGAATCCAACTCCATGATCGTGCTGTTTTCTCATATACGAACCGGACAATGGGCTTCAATAATGCCGCGTAACCTTGCGGAATCATTTGGTTTCCCGAAACAGATAAAAATCATTCCGATCACCGAACCGGACGCGGAGCATCTCGTGGGGCTGATTGCTACACACCGCGAACCACACACGCCGCTTGTTTCCGCGCTGCTTCACGAGGCCCGTCAGCGGGCCGCGGAAAAGGCGTTTGATAGGAATTTCCTATCAACTGACGGAAACTGATTATTGACCTGATCCTGCCGATCTCGACATTCTTCCAAACGATGCAGGGGCTGCGAAGGGATTTCACCATATCCCGCTCATCATTCCTTGCCCCCGTCGGTTTGGGAGGACTGGCTTATGAATATCAGAGTGGTTGCCGCAGATGAGGCGGCCGGTGTTTCCGCCGTCATTGACGAACATCTCCACCTGGAGGGGCCGCTGCTGCCCATTCTGCACGCGGTGCAGGAAGAATTCGGCTACATCCCGGAAAGCGCCAAACAGATCATCGCATCCGCGCTGAACATCTCACGCGCGGAAGTCCATGGCGTCATAACCTTTTATCCTGATTTTCGCGATCATCCGTCCGGCCGGCATGTCTTAAAGCTCTGTCGCGCCGAGGCCTGCCAGTCGATGGGTGGCGAGCCTCTTGCGGACACCATCAAGACCCGGCTCGGCCTCGACTGGCACGAAACCGCCGCTGACGGCTCTGTCACGCTGGAACCCGTCTTCTGCCTCGGGCTTTGCGCTCAGGCACCGGCCCTGATGCTGGACGACGAAGTCCATGCCCGCCTTGACGAGGACTGTCTTGGCGACATTCTGGCGGAGGCGCGCCGATGAGTGTCACCGTTTTTATTCCCGGCGATTCCGCCGCGCTGGCCGTCGGCGCAAACCGTGTGGCCGAAGCGGTCAGCCGCGAGGCGACCAGCCGCAATCTCGATGTGCATATTGTCCGCAACGGTTCGCGCGGCATGCTCTGGCTTGAAGTGCTTGTGGAAGTGCGCACCGAGCATGGCCGTATTGCCTACGGGCCGGTCAAGGCCAGCGACGTTGCTTCGCTCTTCGATGCGGGTTTTCTGACCGGCGGCGGGCATCGTCTCTGTCTTGGATTGACGAAGGACATTCCGTTCCTGAAAAGCCAGACGCGTCTCACATTTGCGCGTTGTGGCGTCACCGATCCGCTATCGCTTGAGGATTATCGCGCCTATCAGGGCATGAAGGGCCTCGAAAAGGCCGTCGCCATGGCGCCGCTGGAGATTGTTGCCGAGGTGACCGAGAGCGGCCTGCGCGGACGTGGCGGCGCGGGTTTCCCGACGGGTATCAAATGGAAGACCGTTGCGGATGCGGTCGCCGACCAGAAATACATCGTCTGCAATGCGGATGAGGGCGATAGCGGCACCTTCGCCGACCGCATGATCATGGAGGGTGATCCCTTCGTATTGGTCGAAGGCATGGCGATTGCCGGCCTCGCCGTTGGCGCGACGAAAGGTTTCATCTATACGCGCTCGGAATATCCTTACGCCATCAAGGTCATGCAGCAGGCGATCGAGATCGCCCGGCGCGAGGGTATTCTCGGCCCGTCCGTGCTCGGCTCCGGCCGCGCCTTCGATATGGAAGTACGCATGGGCGCGGGCGCTTATGTCTGCGGCGAGGAAACCTCGCTTCTGAACAGTCTGGAAGGCAAACGCGGAACTGTTCGCGCCAAGCCGCCGCTGCCTGCCCTGCAGGGCCTGTTCGGCAAGCCCACCGTCGTCAACAATGTGATTTCGCTCGCCTCCATTCCGGTCATCATGGATCGCGGCGCGGCGTTTTATCGTGATTTCGGCGTTGGCCGTTCGCATGGCACCATCCCGATCCAGCTTGCCGGAAACATCAAACATGGCGGGCTTTATGAGACCGCTTTCGGCCTGCCGCTCGGACAGCTCGTCAATGATATCGGCGGCGGCACGATCACCGGCCGTCCCGTCAAGGCGGTGCAGGTGGGTGGTCCGCTCGGCGCCTATTTCCCGGTTTCCTTATTCGACACGACCTTCGACTACGAGGCCTTCACCGCCGCCGGTGGCCTGATCGGCCATGCGGGTATCGTGGTTTTCGATGGCACGGCCGATATGCTCCGCCAGGCGCGGTTTGCGCTTGAGTTCTGCGCGGTTGAAAGTTGCGGCAAGTGCACGCCCTGCCGTATCGGCTCGACGCGCGGCGTCGAGACGGTGGACAAGATCGCGCTCGGCATCGAGCGGGAGAAAAACACCGCACTCCTCGAAGACCTCTGCGAAACCATGAAATTCGGTTCGCTCTGTGCGCTCGGCGGCTTCACGCCCTATCCCGTGATGAGCGCGCTCCGGCATTTCCCGGCTGATTTTGCCCCCATCCCACGTGTTGAAGCGGCGGAGTAAGACCATGGCCCTTGTGACAGAATTCGACTATGGAACCCCCAAATCCCTCGCGACCGACATGGTGACGCTCACCATCGACGGACGTCAGGTAACCGTTCCGGCCGGAACGTCGATCATGCGCGCCTCGCGTGAAGCGGGCATCGATGTTCCCAAGCTCTGCGCTACCGATATGGTGGATGCCTTCGGCTCCTGCCGTCTCTGTCTTATCGAGGTGGAGGGCCGTAACGGCACCCCCGCCTCCTGCACCACGCCGGTCGCTGCCGGTCTCGTCGTGCACACGCAGACGGAGCGGCTGAAGCAGATCCGCAAGGGCGTGATGGAGCTTTATATCTCCGATCACCCGCTCGACTGTCTGACCTGCGCCGCCAATGGCGACTGCGAACTGCAGGATATGGCGGGTGCCGTTGGCCTGCGCGATGTACGTTACGGTTATGAAGGCGACAACCACGTCAAGGCCCGCGGCGGTGATGGTGATCTCAATGCCCGCTGGATGCCAAAAGACGAAAGCAATCCCTATTTCACCTATGATCCTTCCAAATGCATCGTCTGTTCCCGCTGCGTGCGCGCCTGCGAGGAAGTGCAGGGCACCTTCGCGCTGACGATCGAAGGGCGCGGTTTTGAAAGCCGCGTCTCGCCCGGCGCGCATGAGGCGTTCCTTGATTCCGATTGCGTTTCCTGCGGCGCCTGCGTGCAGGCCTGTCCGACGGCGACGCTTACCGAAAAATCGGTGATCGAGATTGGCCAGCCGGAACATTCCATGGTCACGACCTGCGCCTATTGCGGTGTGGGCTGCTCCTTCAAGGCGGAAATGCGCGGTGAAGAACTGGTGCGCATGGTGCCGTGGAAGGACGGGCAGGCCAATCGCGGCCATTCCTGCGTCAAGGGCCGTTTTGCCTATGGTTACGCCACCCACAGGGACCGCATTCTCAACCCGATGATCCGTGAAAAGATCAGCGATCCATGGCGGGAAGTCACGTGGGAGGAGGCCTTCTCTCACGTTGCCTCGGAGTTCCGGCGTATCCAGGGGCAATATGGCCGGGAATCCATCGGCGGTATCACCTCGTCCCGCTGCACGAATGAAGAAACCTTCCTCGTCCAGAAGCTCATCCGCGCCGGCTTCGGTAATAACAACGTTGATACCTGCGCCCGCGTCTGCCATTCGCCGACGGGTTATGGTCTCGGTCAGGCTTTCGGCACCTCCGCCGGCACGCAGAATTTCGACAGCGTCGAGCAGTCCGATGTCGTGCTTGTGATCGGCGCCAATCCGACGGATGGCCACCCTGTTTTCGGCTCGCGGCTGAAGAAGCGGCTGCGTCAGGGCGCAAAACTCATCGTCATCGATCCGCGCCGCATCGATCTCGTGCGTACGCCGCATGTAGAGGCCGCTTTCCATCTGCCGTTGCTTCCGGGAACCAATGTTGCCGTGCTGACGGCACTGGCGCATGTGATCGTCACGGAAGGGCTGTTCAACGAGGCCTTCATCCGCGAGCGCTGCGATTGGTCGGAATTCGAGGACTGGGCGGCTTTCGTGGCCGAGCCGCAGCACAGCCCGGAAGAGACGGAACGTTTCACGGGCGTTCCGGCGGAAGATCTGCGTGGTGCTGCCCGGCTTTATGCCAAGGGCGGCAATGGCGCGATTTATTATGGTCTCGGTGTCACCGAACACAGCCAGGGTTCGACCACCGTCATGGCGATCGCCAATCTGGCCATGGCGACCGGCAACATTGGTCGTCCGGGCGTGGGCGTCAATCCGCTGCGCGGCCAGAACAACGTGCAGGGTTCCTGCGACATGGGATCTTTCCCGCACGAGCTTCCGGGCTACCGGCATATTTCAGATGATGCGACGCGCGACGTCTTCGAGAAACTCTGGGGCGTGAAACTCAACAACGAGCCGGGGCTGCGTATCCCCAATATGCTCGATGCGGCAGTGGATGGCAGCTTCAAGGGCATCTACATTCAGGGCGAGGATATTCTGCAATCCGACCCGGACACGAAACATGTGTCCGCCGGTCTCGCCGCCATGGAATGTGTCGTGGTACATGACCTCTTCCTGAACGAGACGGCGAATTATGCCCATGTGTTCCTGCCGGGTTCCACCTTCCTTGAAAAGGATGGCACCTTCACCAATGCCGAGCGCCGTATCAACCGGGTGCGCAAGGTCATGTCGCCGAAGAACGGTTATGCCGACTGGGAAGTGACGCAGAAGCTGGCGCAAGCCATGGGTCTTGCGTGGAATTACGCCCATCCGTCCGAGATCATGGATGAGATCGCGGCAACGACGCCGAGCTTTGCCAGTGTTTCCTACGCCTATCTGGAAGAAAAAGGCTCGGTGCAGTGGCCCTGCAACGAGAAGTTCCCTGACGGTTCGCCGATCATGCATGTGGACGGTTTCGTGCGTGGCAAGGGCAAGTTCATCCGAACGGAATATGTGGCGACGGATGAGCGCACCGGGCCGCGTTTCCCGCTGCTGCTCACCACCGGCCGCATCCTGTCGCAATACAATGTCGGGGCGCAGACACGGCGCACCGAAAACGTCGTCTGGCACGAGGAGGATCGTCTCGAAATCCATCCGCATGATGCTGAACAGCGCGGCGTGAAGGATGGCGACTGGATCAAGCTCGGCAGCCGGTCTGGAGACACGACGCTGAGAGCGCTGATCACCGACCGTGTGGCGCCGGGTGTGGTCTATACGACCTTCCACCACCCCGGCACGCAGGCAAATGTCATCACCACCGACTTCTCCGACTGGGCCACCAACTGTCCCGAATACAAGGTGACCGCCGTGCAGGTCTCGCCCTCCAACGGGCCGACCGAGTGGCAGGAGGAATATGATGCGCTTGGCCGCCGTGCACGGCGCATCGCCGGCAAGCTCGAAGCGGCGGAATAAGGAGGGCCGGGTGCGCCCGGCCTTGTCACACACAGAGGCGTCGGCTGACGGTCGGCGCGGGGGAATAGGTCATGTTGCTCAACCACACCGATGAAAAGCTGGTGAGAATGGCGAACCAGATCGCGACATTTTTTCTGTCGCAGCCGGAAGATATTCGCATCAACGGTGTCGCCACGCACATCAACAAGTTCTGGGAGCCGCGCATGCGACGCCGGTTCTTCGAGATGGTGGATGCCGGGGCCGGTGATTTTCTGCCGCTTGTGCTTGCTGCGTCGAAGGAGATCAAGCGGCCCGGTGATCCGGCAGCCGATGCGGTTGGTCTCGGCGGTGATGCGAAGGGCGCTCCGGGCGGGAAGGGCGCAATTGCGGGTGAGTCCCTTTCCGAGCCGAGCATACCCGAAAACACGGGGGCGTGAGCGGCACGACCACAATTCAGACTTTCCGCCGGACAGGAGGACGTCCGGCAATATCGATGTTCGCCTGGCGGGGCGAATTTGAGATGTCCAGACATTCACGAGGGAGGTAATGTCAATGGCAGTAGCAGACGCAACGGCGGGAGAGGCGGCGCAAGCCGGGTTTTTGGACCGCGAACGAATAATCGCAAGACCGGGTTTCAATCGCTGGCTGGTGCCCCCGGCGGCCCTTGCCATTCATCTATGCATCGGCATGGCTTATGGCTTCAGCGTGTTCTGGCTGCCGCTGTCGAAGGCGTTGCCGGCGACGGATCCAAGCTGCTCCAGCCTTACCCTTCTGGGCGCGCTGTTCACCACCGAGTGCAACTGGCGCGTGGCCGATCTCGGCTGGATCTATACGCTCTTCTTCGTTCTTCTTGGCTGCTCGGCGGCCATTTGGGGCGGCTGGCTGGAAAGAGTGGGGCCGCGCAAGGCCGGTTTCGTTTCCGCCTGCTGCTGGTGCGGCGGCATTCTGGTGGCGGCGGTCGGCGTCATGACCCATCAGCTATGGCTGATGTGGCTGGGCGCTGGCGTCATCGGCGGCGTCGGGCTCGGCCTTGGCTATATTTCGCCCGTATCGACGCTGATCAAATGGTTTCCGGACCGTCGCGGCATGGCGACCGGCATGGCCATCATGGGCTTCGGCGGCGGGGCGATGATCGGCGCGCCGCTCGCCAATCTTCTGATGAACAGCTTCAAGACGGATGTTTCGGTCGGTGTCTGGCAGACCTTCGTTGTCATGGCCCTGATCTATTTCGTCTTCATGATGGCGGGCGCCTTCGGTTACCGCATTCCGCCATCGGGCTGGCGTCCGGAAGGCTGGACGGCGCCTTCCGCCAAAAGCGCCATGATAACCCATCGCCATGTGCATCTGCGCGATGCGCACAAGACGCCGCAGTTCTGGCTTATCTGGGCGGTGCTGTGCCTCAATGTATCGGCGGGCATCGGCGTTATCGGCATGGCCTCGCCCATGTTGCAGGAAATCTTCGCCGGCTCGCTGATCGGCCTGCCGGGTGTCGGTTTCGCTGATCTCGATGCCGGGCAGAAGGCGCAGATTGCGGCCATTGCGGCCGGGTTCACCGGCCTGCTTTCGCTGTTCAACATCGGCGGACGTTTCTTCTGGGCGTCGATGTCCGACAAGATCGGCCGCAAGAACACCTATTTCTGCTTCTTCATTCTCGGCATCGTTCTTTATGCGCTGGCGCCGACGCTGGCGACGATGGGCAACAAGGCGCTGTTCGTTCTGGCCTTCGGCATCATCCTGTCCATGTATGGCGGTGGTTTTGCGACCATTCCCGCTTATCTCGCCGATATCTTCGGCACGCAGTTCGTCGGCGCAATCCACGGTCGCCTGCTGACAGCCTGGGCGACTGCCGGCATTGCCGGTCCCGTCGTCGTCAACTACATCCGCGAAGCGCAGATCGCGGCGGGTGTCGCGCCCGGGCCGGCGCTCTACACCAGCACCATGTATATTCTGGCGGGCATGCTGGCGATCGGCCTCGTGGCCAACGCCTTCGTGCGGCCGCTTTCGGACAAGTGGTTCATGTCGGACGCGGAGGTCGCGGCGCTGCAGGCCAAGACGGCGGCAGCCAATGCCGGCCCCACGGGTTCCTTCGGCATCGGACGCGGCGGGCTGGACGCCAAGGCGGCACTGGCCTGGATTGCGGTCGGCATTCCGCTTCTCTGGGGCGTGTGGGTGACCATGAGGAGCAGTCTGGCTCTGTTCGGCTGAACATCCATGACCCCTTCGGTGGCGCAGGATTGCTGCGCCACCCGCAACGAACATGCCGGCCGATGGCCGGCATGTTACATAAACAAAATGCAGCTTGCCGGTAACTGGTCCGTCAACGCCAGCTGGCGAGCAGCCCTTCAAGCGTCTTGCGATCCTGTTCGTCCAGACGGGCAAGTCCCGGCGCTCGAACCGGGCCAACCTTTAGGCCAAGGATTTCCATGGCTTCCTTCACCACTGTCACGTTTGCGCCGTTGCGATAGCGCGTCCGCAGCCGCTCGAAGAGTTCGATCTTTTCAACGACCTTCCGTGCCGTTGAAAAATCGCCTGACGTCAGGGCCTCATGAACCTCAAGCGAGAATTGCGGAGCCACGTTGACGAGGCCGGATGTGAAGCCGCGGGCGCCCACTGCCGAAAAGGCGGGCGCCCAGCTTTCCGCGAGGCCGCAGACATAGAGCGCGCCCTTCTGATCGGAAGCGGCTATCGCACGCGACAGAAGCATGATGTCGGTCGTTGCGAACTTGATGCCAGCAACATTCGGATGGCTGGCAAGCCTCACCATGTCATCGACCGAAAAACCGTCGGCGCGGACATAGGCAACCAGCGGCAGCTCGCTGCCGTCAGCCAGGCCGATGAAATAGTCGATCTGCGACTGAGGCGCTGCAAAGGGGTCGACCGGCTGATGGGACATGACGGCGGATGCGCCCATCTCCCTTGCCTGGCGCGCCATGGCGAGAGCCTCGCGCTGCGAGCGTCCAATCGCCGCCGTCACCGGGGCTTTGCCATCAACACCTTTTATCGCGGCTTCGTAGACCCTGAGAATCTCGGCCGGTGTGAGAGCGTAGAATTCGCCGGTATTGCCGGCTGCAACGATGTTGTGGATGCCCGCCCTTGCAACGCGGGCATAGACCTCGGTCGTGACATCAATATCAACTTCCCCGCCGGCCTCATACGCTGTTACGGGAACGCCGGAGATGCCGTGCAGGGCCTGGCGAAAATCAAATGTCGTCATCAACTGGTTTCCTCAAGATGAAAGCGTCTTCAGATGGAAAACTTGTGTACGGCTGCCCCCGCAACGGGTGCGTCAAAGGCCACGAGGGTGCCCGGCGTGGCTATTCCGTCCGTCTCGGTGACGAGACTTGTGAGATAGATCGTTTTGAGATCAGGACCGCCGAAACACGGCATGGTCGGCCCCCTGAACGGCAGCCTGTAAATCTCAAACAGCTCGCCATCCGGTGAAAAGCGGTTGAGACGTCCGGCCTGAACGCCGGCGCTCCAGTAACAGCCTTCGCAATCGGTCGCCGCGCCATCCGGCCTGCCTTCGTCCGGTGCGAAATCGTGAAGACGTTCGGCCGGCCCGAGCCGGCCCGTCGCGACATCGAAATCGAACGCCTGATACATGAGACCGCTGCTGTCGGAATGATACATGCGCCTGCCATCCGGGCTCCAGGCGAGCCCGTTAGAGGTGAACATGTCGCCATCGATGATGCGCTCTACGCCGCCATCCGGCGCGACGCGATAGAGGCGTGCATTGCCCGTCTGTATCGCGGCCTCGTCGCGGGTCCCCACCCAGAAATGGCCGTCCGGGCCAACCTTCCCGTCGTTGAGGCGGCTGTCAGGCCGCCCTTCGTCAGGGTCGCACAGAAGTTCGAGTTTTCCGGTCGCGGGATCAAGAAGATGCACGCCGGTCTTGAGACCCGCCACGATCAGGCCATTGTCGCAAAGACCGAGACATCCCACCTGGGCGGGCATATCATATCTGTCGAGTTTTCCGCCCGGATGCAGGCAGAAAATGGCGGGGGCGAGAATATCGACGAACCACAGATTGCCGGTCCGCTCATCCCATGCCGGCGATTCTCCAACCTTCAACGGCGTATCGATAAGGGAGCGGAGTTTTGGCTCTATGATGCGCGGCTGGCTCACTGATTATTCTCCATCGCCCTATAGGGCCTCATCCTTCGAATTGCGGAAACGGTTCTAGCTGCCGACGCCCTGAAACATGCGGGCGCGCGCCTTGAGGATGTGGTCTTTCATCGCGTCATGCGCGGCCTGCTCCTGCCGCGCAAAGATTGCTTCCACGATTGCCGTATGCTCGTTCTGCACCTCGCGCACATGTTGCGGCGTGCGCTTGAGGCTGAGGCTGCGTGTCACCGACTGGCCGATCGCGAAATGCGGCTTGAACCAGATCCGCACGGTGATGTGGAACTGGTTATGGCTCGCTTTGGCAATGGCTTCGTGCAGGGCAAAGTCTTCCTCCGCACCGAGATCGTTGCGCTCCAGACATTGTTCCAGCGCTGCAATGGCCTGCTCGATGCGGGTTTTGTCGGCGGCCTGCCAGTTGCGCGCCGCAAGTTCGGCCGCCGAAGATTCAAGGCCGGACCGGAATTCGAAAAACCGCTGCACGTCTGCAAGCGAACCGACAGGCACCTGTTGCAACACGGACGAATCAGGCTGCTGGCGCACATAGGAGCCCGATCCCTTCTGGGAGACGATGAGGCCATCGTTCCGCAGCCGTTCCAGGGCTTCGCGCACGACCGGCCGGGAGGCGCCGAACAACGACGCCAGATTCTGTTCCGATGGCAGCCGTTCGTTCACGGGAAACCGCCCGTCGGAAATCATGCCGATGATTTTTTCGTAGATGATGTCGCTCAGCCGAGTCTCGCCTCGAGCGGCGGCAGATGCGGTTTGATTGTCCATCAGCAGCCCTTCCGTTGCAAATCGCTGAAGTTAATGGGTTTCCTGCATTTCAATCGCAACAGAAATACCGGGGTTTTTGTGAGCGAGAGGGCTGTTGTACCGATTTTTTCTTCAAGCCGGATCCTGAAAACCGGTCTACGAATAAAAAATATGTAAAAATCTGTCAATACTTGTAATCATCTGAAAACGCTCATATGGTCTGCCACTGCCGGTGGAGGATCGGCGTGCTGGCTGGCCGGGAGGGCTGTCGCGGTACGGTGAAAACCGTTTCGCTGCCGGTGATTTTTTGGGAGGATTGTCGATGCGCGATGGCGAAGCATTTTCACTGGGCGTAACGCGCCGAACCTTTATGGCGGGGCTTGGCGGCGTGGCCGCCCTTTCCGTCATCGGGACCTCGGCGCGGGCTGCTGCCGGCAAGCAGGCGCCGCAACTGGAGGCGCTGGTAAAGGACGGCAAATTGCCGCCCCTGGCCGAGCGTCTGCCGAAAAACCCGATGGTGGTGACACCGCACGAGAAAATCGGCTCCTATGGCGGCACCTTGCGTCGCGGCCTGCGCGGTTCGTCGGACCATAACGGCATCCTGCGCATGGTCGGCAATCAGGGGCTGGTTCGCTGGAACATGGACTTCACCGAGGTTCTGCCGAACCTTGCGGTGAAGTGGGAAGTCAACGACGATGCTTCGCAATTCACCTTCCATTTGCTGGAGGGCGCGAAATGGTCTGATGGTCATCCCTTCACGGCGGATGATGTGGTGTTCGCCATCGAGGACTGCATCAAGAACAAGGAACTTTACAGCGCCACACCGGCGCAGCTCTCCGTCGCGGGCAAGGCGGTCGATGTCGAAAAAGTCGATGATTTCACGGTAAAGTTTAAATTCGCAGCGCCGAATGCGCTTTATCTCGAAAATCTCGCCACACCGCTCGGCCAGCATCCGACGCTGTTTCCGAAGCATTATTGCAGCAAGTTCCTGCCGAAATACAATACGGCGCTCGATGCCGATGTGAAGGCGGCGGGTGTCTCCAGCTGGACCGAACTGTTCCGCGCCAAATGCGGCGATATCGAAATTCCGTCCCGCTGGTCGAATGTCGACAAGCCGACGCTTGATCCATGGGTGGTGAAGGAACCCTATTCCGGCGGTGCGACACGGGTGGTCATGACCCGCAACCCTTACTTCTGGCAGGTTGATACCGAAGGCAACCAGCTGCCCTATATCGATGAAATCAATTTCGGCATTTCGCAGGATGTCGAATCGCTGATGCTGAACGTCATTTCCGGCAAGATTGACATTCAGGAGCGCCATATCAGCGTTCTCGCCAACAAGCCCACCTTGTCGCAGAACATGAAGAAGGGTGACTACCGCCTGCTGACGCTGGTGCCGTCTGCTTCGCAGCAATGCCAGATCTACCTGAACATCACCCACAAAGACCCGGCGATGCGCAAGATGTTCGCGGACAAGTCCTTCCGTCAGGCGCTGTCGATCGCGCTCAACCGGCAGGAAATCATCGACATCGTCTATTTCGGCCAGAGTGAGGGGTATCAGGCCGGGCCACGCCCGACACACCCCTGGTATAATGAAAAGCTGGCGCGCCAGTTCACCGAATATGATGCCGACAAGGCGAATGATCTTCTCGACAAGGCCGGTTACGACAAGAAGAACGGCAACGGCATGCGGTTGCGGCCTGATGGCCAGCCCGTCTTCTTCTCGATCGACGTCATCCCGACGCTCTATCCTGATCTCGTCGATGCGCTGGAACTGGTGAAGGCGCAATGGGCGCAGATCGGCGTCGACATCAAGGTCAACACCATCGAACGCGCGCTCTATTATACACGCGGCGATGACAACGCCCATGATGCCGCCGTCTGGCCCGGCCCCGGTGGTCTCGATCCGATGCTTGATCCGCGCGATTTCTTCGCTTTCCATCCGCAGGGGTCGCGTTACGCCATTCCGTGGGCGCTCTGGTACACCTCGAATGGCCAGAAGGGCGAAGAGCCGCCGGAAAGCCAGAAGAAGCGCTTCAAGCTGTTTGACGAGGCGCGCTCGACGGCCGACCTTGCCAAGCGCGGCGAGAAGATGAAGGAAATCTTCGATATCGCGGCGGAAGAGTTCGAGACGATCGGTCTCTGCCTTGCCGTGGGTGGTTTCGGCATCATCCGCAATAATCTGCGCAATGTGCCGGAAACGGAACCCGACAGCTGGACATGGCCCAACCCCGGCCCGGCGCTGCCGCAACAGTTCACCTTCACAAGCTGATACCACCACATGGGCGTCGCTGCCGTAACGCGGCGACGCCTCTCAGGTTGTTTCGACCACGCGCATACCGTTTCCTTAGTGGAAGGCGGTGCGTATGGCACAATGTGATTGCGAGAGCGACATGCTGCTTTTTATCGTAAAACGCCTGCTGTGGATGATACCGTCCCTGTTTGCCGTCAGTTTCCTTGCCTTTGTCCTGATCCAGCTGCCGCCCGGCGACTATGTGACGACCTATATCGCCACGCTGGCCGCCTCCAACGAGGTCATCGACCACAATACCGCGGCGCAGCTGCGTGAACGTTTCGGCCTCGATGATCCCATGATCGTGCAATATCTGAAGTGGATATGGGGCATCATCAGCCGTGGCGATTTCGGCATTTCGTTCGAGTGGCAGCAGCCGGTTTCAGGCCTCATCTGGGAGCGCATGGCGCTGACGCTGGTTCTCGCCATCGCAAGCCTTCTCGCCACCTGGGCCATTGCACTTCCGATCGGCGTCTTTTCCGCCGTGCGCAAATATTCGATCGGCGATTATCTCTTCACCGCCTTTTCCTTCTTCGGCCTTTCCATACCCTCGTTCCTGCTGGCGCTGGTGCTGATGTATGTGGCGGCGGTGGAGTTCGGGGCCGATGTCGGCGGGTTGTTTTCAGCCGAATATGAAACGGCCTCCTGGAGCATCGCCAAGATGGTTGACCTTATGGCCCATATCTGGCTGCCGGTCGCCATTCTTGCCGTGTCTTCCACCGCGAGCCTCATCCGCGTCATGCGCGCCAACATGCTGGACGAGTTGCCCAAGCCCTATGTGACCACGGCGCGGGCGAAAGGCTTGTCCGAGTTCAAGCTGCTGACGAAATACCCGCTCAGAATTGCGCTCAACCCGTTCATTTCCACGATCGCATGGCTTTTGCCCAATCTTATTTCGGGCTCCGTGGTGGTCGCCATCGTGCTCAATCTGCCAACGGCCGCCCCCCTGCTTCTGCAGTCGCTGATGGCGCAGGACATGTATCTCGCCGGCGCTTTCGTGCTTCTGATCTGCGCGCTGACGCTGATCGGATCGCTTATCAGCGACATCCTGCTTGCGCTGGTCGATCCGCGCATCCGTCTCGAATAGGAGGGCGCCATGAGCGATATCACCATTACCACCAATGCCCGGCAGGACCGCGCCGCCGTCGCCTCGCAGTGGCAGCTCATCTGGTGGGCATTCAAGCGCCACAAGCTGGCCATGGCCGCGCTGTTCATCACCATTGCCATGTATATCGTTGCGCTGGTGCCCGGCTTCTTCGCCATCAACGATCCGGTGCTGCAGAACGCCCGCGCCACCTTCCACCCGCCGCAGCGCGTCCATTTCGTCGATACGACCGAGGGTTTCTCGCTCGGGCTGCATTATTATCCGCTGAAGCTGACGCGTAACCCCGAAACGCTGGCTGCGGTGTTCGTGGAAGATACGGCCAAGAAAATACCGATCCAGCTTTTTGGCAGGGGTTACGAATATTCCGTATTGGGCCTGTTCAATACGAATATCCACCTGCTGGCTTCCGCCGACAAGACGCGCCCGCTCTTCCTCTTCGGCGCGGACCGCCTTGGCCGCGATGTCTTCAGCCGCGTGGTGCAGGGTGCGCAGGTTTCCTTGTCGATCGGTCTCGTCGGCGTGTTTTTCTCGCTGCTGCTCGGCGTCGTTCTGGGCGGTATCTCCGGTTATTATGGCGGCCGCATCGATTTCGTCATGCAGCGCGTGATCGATTTCGTGCTGTCGCTGCCCACCATTCCCATCTGGCTGGCGCTGGCCGCCGCCCTGCCGCAGGGCTGGCCTGCCACGCTTCAATACATGATGATCACCATCATCCTGTCCCTGACCGGCTGGGCGCAGCTCGCCCGCGTCGTGCGTGGCCGCTTCTTGTCGCTTAGAACAGAAGAATTCGTGGCTGCGGCGCGGCTGGATGGCGTGCCCGAAGGGCGCATCATCTTCCGCCATATGCTGCCGAGTTTTTCGAGCCATATCATCGCCTCGGTCACGCTTGCTGTTCCGGCGATGATCCTTGCGGAAACCTCGCTCTCCTTCCTCGGTCTCGGCCTCCAGCCGCCGACGATTTCCTGGGGCGTGCTGCTTCGCGAGGCGCAGAACATCCGCTCGATCGCAACCGCGCCGTGGCTGTTCCTGCCGGGCGTCGCTGTTGTCATTGCCGTCATGGCGCTCAATCTGCTCGGTGACGGCCTGCGCGATGCAGCCGATCCCTATAATAAGTGAGGTCCTGATGAGCGACATTCTCTCCTTGAAGCCCGCCAGGCCACTGCTTGAAGTTCGCAATCTCGTGACCGAATTTCCGGTCAGAAACGGCGTCTTCCGGGCGGTCAACGACCTGTCTTTTTCCATCGATCCCGGCAAGACCCTCTGCGTTGTCGGCGAAAGCGGCTCCGGCAAATCCGTCACCGCCCGTTCGATCCTGCAGATCATCGACAGCCCCGGCCGCATCGCGTCCGGGTCGATCATCCTCAACCGCGCCGATGGGACGTCGCTCGATCTGGCAAAACTTGATCCGCGCAGCCGGGCCATCCGCTCGGTGCGCGGCGCTGATATCGCGATGATTTTTCAGGAGCCGATGTCTTCGCTGTCGCCCGTGCACACCGTGGGTGATCAGATCACCGAGGTCCTGCGTCTGCATCTGAAAATGAGCAAGGCACAGGCGCGGGCCGAGGCCATCGAGCTGCTGCGGCAGGTGGAAATTCCCAATCCCGAAAAGGCGCTGGATCGCTATGCTTTCCAGTATTCGGGCGGTATGCGCCAGCGTGCGATGATCGCCATGGCGCTGGCCTGCAAACCGCAACTGTTGATCGCCGACGAACCGACGACGGCGCTTGACGTCACCACACAGGCCGAAATCCTCGACCTGATATCGCGGCTGCAAAAGGCGCACGGCATGGCGGTGCTGTTCATCACCCATGACATGGGCGTGGTGGCGCAGATCGCCGATGACGTGCTGGTCATGCATCACGGCGTCGCCAAGGAATATGGCGCTGTCGAACAGATATTCCACAGCCCGCAGGACCCCTATACCCGCATGCTGATCGGCTCCGTTTTGAAGCTGGAGCAAAAGGCGGAAATCCGGCTTGCGCGGCCTCCACTCGATCTCACGGCTGCGCCGGTGCTGGAAGTGAACGACCTTTCCATGCACTTCGGTGAAATGAAGGCGCTGGATGGCGTGTCGATCAAGCTTCTCCCGGGCGAGACGCTTGGCATCGTCGGCGAAAGCGGCTCCGGCAAGACCACGATGGGCCGCTCTATCATGCGTCTATACGATCCGACCGGCGGCGAAATGCGTTATCGCCGGGCAGATGGCACGGTGGTCGATCTGGCCAAGATCGAAGGTGCCGAACTGAAGGCCGCGCGGCGTGAATTGCGCATGGTTTTCCAGGATCCTTTCGGCTCGCTCAATCCGCGCATGACGGTGGCGCAGGTCATCGGCGAACCGTTGCTGGTCAACGGCATTGCCAGGGGCAGGGAACTGGATGAACGCGTCTGCGCCCTGATGGAGCAGGTGGGTCTCGATCCTGCCGGGCGCGAACGTTACCCGCACGCCTTTTCCGGCGGCCAGCGCCAGCGCATCGGGATTGCCCGCGCCATCACCCTGAAACCGCGCATCATCGTTGCGGATGAGGCGACATCGGCGCTTGATGTTTCGGTGCGGTTCCAGGTGCTGGATCTGCTGATGCGTCTGCAGGACGAGCTTGGTCTCGCCTACATCTTCATCAGCCACGACATCGGCGTAATCAGATACATGTGCGACCGTGTCGGGGTGATGTATCGGGGCAAGCTTGTCGAGGTGGGAGACGCCGAAAAGGTCTGCAACGCGCCCGACCATCCCTATACGCAGGCGCTTCTTTCCGCCATTCCGCGCCCGGACCCGCGGGACCGGGACCGCACCCGCAGGTTCCGCTACGTCGAACCGCCCGAGATCAAAAACGGGATCGCCGCCCGATAGTGTTGCGCCCGTTGCGCGCTGCAATTGATGAGGAAGACTAAGCATGAAAATCGATCGCATGCGGGTATTCGTCACCCGCGACAAGGACCGCCCCCGCGTCATCGTCGCTCTCGATACGGATGACGGTTTGACCGGTTGGGGTGAATGTTACAACCACGGCCCCGATCTCGCCTTGCCGCCGGTGCTGGACTACCTCTACGGTTTCCTCGCCGGGCAGGACCCGACACGGGTTGAATATCTCTACAATCTCCTTCTCCAGCAGAACCGCTTTCCGCCCGGCGCGCTCGGTCTGTCTGCGATTTCGGCGCTTGATCATTGCCTGTGGGACCTTGCCGCCAAGGCGGCGGGCGTGCCTGTTTACAAGCTGCTGGGCGGCGAAGTGCGCGACCGCATCAAGGTCTATGCCGGCGTCTACACGGCGCCGGATGCGCCGGCGGCAAAGGAAGAGTTCGACCGCCTCAACGAGGGCTGGGGCTTCACGGCCTTCAAGCTCAGCCCGTGGCGCGTCGATATTCACGCCCATCGCTGGGGGGAGGTGGTGCGCAGTTCGGCGGACTATTTCCGCTCGCTTCGCGAGACCGTGCGGTCTGACTACGACATCGCCTTTGACGCCCATGCCAAGATTTTCGAACCCGCCGCCGCCCGCCAGCTTGGCAATGCGCTCGCCCCCTACGATCCGCTGTTCTTCGAGGAGCCTTTGCGTCCCGAAAACATCGAGATGTGGGGAGACTTGAAACAGGGGCTGAACTGCACTCTGGCAACAGGTGAAAGTCTCTATAATCGCAACGAGTTCCTGCGGCTTCTTCAGGTGAAGGGTGCGGACATCATTCAGCCTGACATCTGCGTCGTCGGCGGCATTTCCGAAATGCGCCGTATCGCCACGCTTGCGGAAGCCCATTTCGTCAGCATTGCGCCGCACAACCCGATGGGGCCGCTAGCCACCGCCGTCAACGTGCATTTCTCCGCCGCCCAGCAGAATTTCCGCATTCTCGAATACCGGCTGCCGAAAGGGCAATGCTACGTCTATGGCGGCACCGATCTTGAAAAACGCGAGGATGAAACCCGCTATGTCGTCGACCCCTATCTGCCGAAGGACGGATATCTGGAACTGAGGCCGGATCGTCCCGGCTGGGGGGTGGAAATGGATGAAAAAGCCATGCAGGAAGACGGTTACATTCACTGGCAGAGACGGGTGCCGAAACGGCCTGACGGCTCCTATGCCTTTGCCTGAAACGATCGCGATTGCCTGCGGGCGGCTCTCTGCCCGCCTGCGTCCCGCATGGGGCGGCAGGATGACCCATCTGCACCACGCGGACTACGGTGATATTCTGGCGCCAGCAACCGGGGAGGATTTCCAGCCGTTCAACTGGCCGCGCGCCGGCGCCTATCCGCTGTTTCCTTACCACAATAGGCTCTATGGCGGCTCCTTCGTTCATGCGGGCATCCGCCATGATCTCCTGCCGCATCCGGCCCTTGCACCTGATGCCATGCATGGGCCTGCGCACCGGCGAGCTTGGGAGATTTCCGGCCTGTCTTCAGATCGGGCGGGGCTGATACTCCACTATGAGGCTGACGGGGAATGGCCGTTTTCCTTCCGCGCTGAACAGTCTTTTCTGCTTGAAGACGCCGGCCTCACCGTGGACCTGTCGATCACCAATCTGGCGGATGCGCCTGCGCCGATGGCGCTGGGCTGGCATCCCTATCTGGCTGCAGGATTTGGCTGCAACGCGCGAACGAATGCAAGGAAGGAATATCCGCTGGATCCGCAGAACGTGCCGACCGGCCAGCCCGCAACCCCTCGCCACACAGCAGCCATTCCCGCAGCGACAGGATACACGCTGCACTACACAGACTGGTCAAATGCGCATGTCGAATTCGGCAGGTTTTCACTGCTGATCGAGGCCGATCCCGTTTTCGGTCATCTGGCTGTGCACCGCATGGACAGCTATCTTTGCCTCGAGCCCGTTTCCATGGCCGCCGGAGCGCTCGGCTTGCCGGAGGCGCAGCGGGAAGCGCTGGCCGTCAGGATCGTAGCACCCGGCGAACATCTATCGGGGCGCATCAGGCTTTCCATCGGGCCTTAAAGAGAGCAGGGCGCGCGCGAACGCTATGCCCCTGCGTCCTATCTCCGCAGTCAAAAAAACGCCACATGCCCATATTTTGAGCGTCAAAAATTGTCGCTCAAAAATGCGCTTGACGTCGGCGAAAATTTCTCACCAAATGAACCAATGTAAGATTGGTTCAAGCAAATGGTGCGGTGTGGCGGCAGGCCCTAACGACAATTCCAACTACGCGCTGGCGCGGTTGCGTGAATATATTCAGGCGAATCATCTCGTCAGGGATGGCCGCCTGCCGACGGAACGGGCCTTTGCGGAGACTTTTAACGTCGGCCGCCGGTCGATCCGCCGCGCGCTGGAGGTTCTGGAAGCCGAAGGTCTTATCTGGCGGCGGCAGGGGGCGGGAACCTTTGTGGGTGAAAAACCTGATGATTGGTCCGCCCAGGTCACGGAATTGGTCGCCGGTACGGATTTCATGGAAATCATGGAGGTGCGCCTGCGCATCGAACCGCAGCTGGCGCAGCTAGCGGCGATGCGCGCCAAGCCGGCCGAGGTGGAGCGCATGCGTGCGCTGGTGGAAAAGACCGGCCAGAGCACGGATGCCGATGCCAAGGAATTGTGGGATGGGTCGCTACACCGCCAGATCGCCCAGAGCGCCGGCAACAAGCTGTTTCTCTCGATTTTCGATGTCATCAATCGTGTCCGCCAGGATGACGCCTGGCAGTCGATACGGGAACTCGCCCGACGCAGCGGAACAAATGTCAGGGCGTCTTTCGAACAGCACATGGCCATTGTCGACGCCATCGCCGACCGTGATCCGGCGCGCGCCGGTGAAGCCATGCGCCAGCATCTTCTCATGCATCAGGAAAGGCTGATCCGCGCCACCTCCCTCGGCTTTCTGGAGGAGGAAACCGGGGAGGGCACTGCGGCCGGCGCCGATAATTCGCTGACCGAGGCTTCTTAAGGCGGCTGATGAAAACTGTCGCCCCGTCAGGGGCGGCCAATGACAAAAAGTCAAAATAACCAGACCAGAGGAACGAACATGAAGAAAATCCAGACATTGACTGCTGCGCTGTTGGCAAGCGCATTCCTGACCACGCCGGCGTTATCGTCCGAATTGCGTATCGGCCTGAACGACGACGCCGATGTGCTTGACCCTGCACAGTCGCGCACCTTTGTCGGTCGTATCGTTTACACCGCCATGTGCGACAAGCTGGTGGATATCTCGCAGGACATGAAGATCGTGCCCCAGCTTGCCACCGAATGGGCCTGGTCCGAAGGCGGCAAGGTTCTGACCATGAAAATCCGCGATGGCGTGAAGTTCCACGATGGTGAAACACTGGACGCGGCGGCCGTCGTGGCCACCATCGAGCGCAACATGACGCTGCCGGAATCCCGCCGCAAGAGCGAGCTTTCGTCGGTCGAGAAGGTCGAGGCGACAGGGCCGCTGGACGTCAAGTTCACGCTGAAGACGCCTGATGTCACCCTGCTCGCGCAGCTTTCCGACCGCGCCGGCATGATCGTCGCGCCGAAAGCGGCCAAGGAACTGGGCGCGAATTTCGGTTCGAAACCGGTCTGCGCCGGTCCGTTCAAATTCGTCGAGCGCATCCAGCAGGATCGTATCGTGCTCGAGAAATTCGCGGACTACTGGGACAAGGACAAGGTCCTCGTTGATAAGATCGTCTATCTGCCGATCCCCGACACCACCGTGAAGCTCGCGAACCTTCGCGCAGGCGACCTCGATATCGCCGAGCGTATCTCGGCCTCCGATGCGGAATC
Source organism: Agrobacterium sp. 719_389 (assembly GCF_900188475.1). Taxonomy (NCBI): domain Bacteria; kingdom Pseudomonadati; phylum Pseudomonadota; class Alphaproteobacteria; order Hyphomicrobiales; family Rhizobiaceae; genus Agrobacterium; species Agrobacterium sp. 719_389. Next base: position 68,334 of record NZ_FYEM01000011.1, on the reverse strand, counting down.
CGTCAGGAATGACCCCAAACTGACCTATGCCGACGTCATCGGACCGGGTTACATGGCCATGTATGTCAACATGAACAATGGTGCGCGTGCGGATAATCCGCTCGGCAAGGACAAGCGCCTGCGTCAGGCGTTCTCCTATGCTATCGACCGCGAGGCCATCGGCCAGATCGTCTTCGAAGGGACGTCAAAGGGCGGCAATCAGGCTTTCCCGCCAACGAGCCCCTGGTTCAACCAGAACCTGCCGGTGCCGCCGCGCGATATCGACAAGGCCAAGCAGCTGATGAAGGAGGCGGGTTACGAGACGCTCGATGTCGAGCTTCAGCACGCCAACAACACCACGCAGACGCAGATGATGCAGGTCATCCAGTCCATGGTGGCCGAGGCCGGTTTCAACGTCACCCTGAAGGCGACCGAGTTTGCCACGCTCCTGTCCGAGCAGACCGCCGGCAATTACCAGCTCAGCCGTTCCGACTGGTCAGGACGTATCGATCCCGATGGCAACCTGCACCAGTTCGTCACCTGCAAGGGCGGCATCAACGATGTGAAATATTGCAATCCTGAAGTCGACAAGCTGTTGAACGAGGCCCGCGCTTCAACAGAAGATGCGGTCCGCAAGGAAAAATACGATGCCGCAAGCGTCATCCTCAACGATGATATGCCGATCATCTATCTCGGCCACCAGCCCTACGCCTACGCCATTTCCAACAAGGTCAAGGGCTGGGCGCCGTCGCCTGACGGTATGATCCGCCTTCTCGGCGTTTCCAAGGACTGACCGTTTCGCATGGGCCGCACGGCTTGCCGTGCGGCCCCAGACCGGACCCAAACGGGGGCAATGCCATGCCTGTTTACATCGGCAAGCGACTGCTGGTCGCGATCCCGACGCTTCTCATCATTTCAATCTTCGTTTTCTCGCTGCAGAAACTGCTGCCGGGCGATCCGGTTCTCGCCATGGCGGGCGAGGAGCGCGATCCCGCGACGATCGAATTCCTGCGCGAGAAATATCGCCTCAACGATCCCGTGCCGCTGCAATATATCAACTGGCTTGGCGGCGTGGTGACCGGCGATTTCGGTATTTCGCTGCGGTCCAACCAGCCGGTGCTGGAACTGATCGGCCAAAAGCTGCCGGTTACCATTCAGCTGGCTGTCATGGCGATGTTCTTCGCCATGGTGATCGGCATCCCCATCGGCATTCTGGCCGCCGTCAAGAAGAATACCTGGATCGACTACACCGCCAATATCGTTGCGCTTTCCGGCCTGTCGATCCCGAATTTCTGGCTCGGCATCATGCTGATCCTGCTGGTCTCGGTAAAACTCGGCTGGTTGCCGGCATCCGGTTATGAATCGATCTTCGTGGACCCTGTCCGTTCCATCGAAACGATGATCATGCCCGCCTTTGTGCTGGGCAATGCGCTTGCGGCAACGCTGATGCGGCACACGAGGTCTGCGATGGTTGCGGTCTTGAGTTCGGACTATATCCGAACCGCCCGCGCCAAGGGACTTTCGCCGCGCGAGATCATCCTGTCGCACAGTTTCCGCAATGCGCTTCTTCCCGTCATCACGCTGCTGGCGCTGCTCTTCGGGGAGCTGCTGGCCGGTGCGGTTCTGACGGAGCAGATATTCACCATTCCTGGTTTCGGCAAGATGACGGTCGATGCGGTTTTCACCCGTGACTATGCCGTCGTGCAGGGCATCGTTTTATGCACCGCCGTCGGTTTCATCCTCATGAATCTTCTGGCCGACATTGCCTATGTCCTGCTTAACCCCCGCCTCAGGGCGACGATCTGAGGCCTGATATCATGACCGTTCTCGATCAAAATCTATCCGTACCGGCGACACGGCAGGAAAGCCGCGCCTGGAAAAAAATGAAGCGCAACAAATCGGCGTTTGTCGGCATGATCATCGTGCTGTTTTTCGCCGTGCTTGCCATCGCCGCGCCGATCCTGCCGATTGCCGATCCGGTTGCGACCAGCTGGTCGGCCATCCGCAAGGCGCCGTCGGCGGCCCACTGGCTCGGCACCGACGATCTCGGCCGTGATATTCTCTCGCGCATGATCTATGGCGCCCGCGCCTCGCTGATGGCCGGCGTCGTCTCGGTGATGATCGCGGTGGTGATCGGCGTGCCCTTTGGCCTGATTTCAGGTTATTTCGGCGGCTGGGTGGATATGGTGATATCCCGCATCACCGAAGCGCTGCTCGCCATGCCCTTCCTGATCATGGCAATCGCGCTCGCCGCCTTTCTCGGCCCGAGCCTTACCAATGCGATGATCGCCATCGGCCTTTCCGCCATGCCGATCTTCGTGCGGTTGACGCGCGGGCAGGTGCTGGCCGTCAAGATGGAGGACTATGTCGAGGGCGCGAGGTCCATCGGCCTCAACCACATCGACATCATGACGCGTTACATCCTGCCGAATGTCTTTGCCCCCATCATCGTGCAGGCGACACTGACGGTGGCGACCGCCATCATTGCGGAGGCGAGCCTTTCATTCCTCGGCCTTGGCCAGCAGGCGCCGGCGCCATCCTGGGGTTCGATGCTGAATACCGCGAAGAATTTCCTCAGCCAGGCGCCGTGGATGACGATGTGGCCCGGCATCGCCATCTTCCTCGTCGTCATCGGTTTCAATCTTCTCGGCGACGGCCTGCGCGACGCGCTCGATCCGCGCGAAGCATGATTTTTTACAAGGAATATCGGAATGAATGAATTCACCACACGCCCTGAAATCCTTGGCACCTTCGGCGTCGTCACCTCGACGCACTGGATCGCATCGGCCGTTGGCATGGCGATCCTCGAAAAGGGCGGCAATGCTTTTGATGCCGCCGTGGCCACCGGTTTCGTCCTGCAGATTGTCGAACCGCATCTGTGCGGTCCCGGCGGGGATATGCCGGCCGTGTTTTACTCGAAGCAGAAGGACAAGGTGGAAGTCATCTGCGCACAGGGCCCGGCCCCGAGTGGCGCCACGATTGAACATTACACTTCGGAAGGCCTGAAGCTGATCCCCGGCGACGGGCTGCTCGCAACCGTCATTCCCGGCGCTTTCGACGGCTGGATACTGATGCTGCGCGACTATGGCACGATGAGCGTGCGCGAGGTGCTGGAGCCCGCAATCTATTATGCCGAGCACGGGCATCCGACGTTGCCGCGTGTCTCCGCCACCATCAAGGGCCTGGCCGATTTCTTCGAGAAGGAATGGCCGACATCCCATGAGACGTGGTTGCCGGGCGGCGCGGCGCCCGAACCTCACGCCAGTTTTCGCAACCCGGTTCTCGCCGCCACCTATCAGCGGATCGTCACCGAAGCCGAAGCGCGCTCAGGCCGCGAAAACCAGATCGAGGCGGCGCGCGATGCCTTCTATCGGGGTTTCGTAGCGGAAGCCATCGACAGCTACGTAAAGACCGCAGAGGTGATGGATGCCAGCGGCGCAAGGCACAAGGGCGTGCTGACGGCGCAGGATATGGCGGACTGGAGCGCGACCGTCGAAGCGCCGCAGACGTTCGACTATCAAGACTGGACGATTGCCAAGACGCCCGCATGGGGGCAGGGTCCGGTTCTCTTGCAATCGCTTGCGCTGCTGAAGGGCTTCGACATTGGGAGCATGGACCCGTCCGGCCCCGATTTTATCCACACCATCGTCGAAGCCATGAAGCTCGCTTATGCCGACCGCGAAGTCTACTACGGCGATCCGGAATTCGGCCAAATCCCGACGGAATATCTTCTCTCGGAAAATTACAATGCCGGACGCCGCGCGCTGATCGGCAGCGAGGCGTCGCTGGAGCTGCGTCCGGGCACCGTGCCGGGTTACCAAAAGCAGGTGGATGCCACCATGGCCATGCTGGCCGAAATGAGCGGCACCGGCACCGTCTACGAGCCGACCATGTCGCATCTGACGGAAAAGCGCGGGGACACGGTGCATATCGACGTCATCGACCGCTGGGGCAACATGGTCTCCACCACGCCTTCGGGCGGTTGGCTGCAATCCTCGCCCATCGTGCCGGGTCTCGGTTTCGCGCTCAATTCCCGCGCCCAGATGTTCTGGCTGAAAGAAGGACTGCCCACCTCGCTTGCGCCGGGCAAGCGCCCGCGCACGACGCTGACGCCCTCGCTTGCGCTGCATCAGGGACGCCCCTCCATGGTCTTCGGCACGCCGGGCGGCGACCAGCAGGATCAGTGGCAACTGCCCTTCTTCCTGCGTTATGCCCATCACGGCAAGAACCTGCAGGCCGCGATAGATATGCCGTTGTTCCACACCGCGCATTTTCCGGGCTCGTTTTATCCGCGCACCAGCTCGCCGGGGGAAATCACCGTGGAAAGCACCGTGGGTGAAGCGACCTTGCAGGAGCTTCGCCGTCGTGGACACCGCGTCACGGTTGCCGATGCATGGTCCGTCGGGAGGCTCACCGCCGCGCGGCGGGATGCGGACGGCCTGTTGCGCGCCGCCGCAACACCGCGGCTGATGCAGGCCTATGCGGTGGGGCGTTGACACCATGGAAACAAAACCCGTCCTGTCCGTCCGTAACCTGACGACGTCCTTTCTCGTTGATGACAAATGGAAAAGTGTGGTGCGCAATGTGTCCTTCGATGTCGCGCCCGGTGAAACCGTCGCGATTGTCGGCGAATCCGGTTCCGGCAAGTCGGTCACGTCGCTATCTCTGATGCGCCTGCTTGCCCCGGCCTCCAGCCGGATCGAAGGCGAAGTCCTGCTCAACGGACGCAATCTGCTGGCGCTTTCCGAAAAGGACATGCGCGGCGTGCGCGGCAACGATATCTCGATGATCTTTCAGGAGCCGATGACCTCGCTCAATCCGATCTTCACCATCGGCCGCCAGATTTCCGAAGTCCTCATCAGGCACAAGGGGCTTTCGAAGCCGGAGGCGCGGGCAGAGACGGTGCGGCTTCTGGAAAAGGTCCGCATTCCCAATGCGGCCAGCCGTTTTGACGAATATCCGCATCAGTTTTCGGGCGGCATGCGCCAGCGGGTGATGATCGCCATGGCGCTCGCCTCGCGGCCGAAACTGCTGATCGCCGATGAGCCGACGACGGCGCTCGACGTCACCATTCAGGGCCAGATCCTCGACCTGATCAAGCTGCTACAGGAAGAGGAGGGCATGTCGGTCCTTTTCATCACCCATGACATGGGTGTGGTGGCGGAGATCGCTGACCGCACGATCGTGATGTATCGCGGCGATGAGGTCGAGACCGGGCCGACGGAGGACATCTTCCGGCACGGCAAACATCCCTATACGCGGGCGCTGCTTTCGGCGGTTCCGAAGCTCGGTTCGATGCGTAACCGGCAATGGCCGACGCGTTTTCCGGTTCTCGACATGAAAACCGGTCTTTCGACCGAGCCGGAGGAGGTGGCGGAAACGGTTGCAAGCGGCAAGACGCCGGTTCTGTCGGTCAAGAACCTTGTGACGCGCTTTCCCATCCGCTCCGGCCTGCTGGCGCGCCAGACGGGTGCGGTTCACGCCGTCGAAAACGTTTCCTTCGATCTCTTTCAAGGAGAAACGCTGTCGCTGGTGGGTGAATCCGGTTGCGGAAAATCCACCACCGGCCGTTCGATCATGCGCCTCGTTGAGCCTTCGTCCGGCGATGTGTCGCTCGACGGTTACGATGTGATGCGTCTCGATAACGTCGGCCTGCGCAACATGCGCAAATCGGTGCAGATGATCTTTCAGGACCCGTTCTCGTCGCTCAATCCGCGCATGACGGTGGGCACGGCAATTTCCGAACCCTTCATCAAGCACAGGCTGGGCAGCGCCAAACAGGCGAAGGAAAAGACTGCCGATCTTCTCGAAAAGGTCGGCCTTTCCGCCGATATGGCCAGCCGCTACCCGCACGAATTTTCGGGTGGTCAGCGCCAGCGCATCGCGATTGCCCGGGCACTGGCCCTCGATCCGAAGGTCATCGTTGCCGATGAAAGCGTCTCGGCGCTCGATGTTTCGATCAAGGCGCAGGTCTGCAATCTGCTGCTCGACCTGCAGCAGAGCCTCAACCTCGCCTTCCTGTTCATCAGCCATGACATGGCGGTGGTGGAACGTGTCAGCCATCGTGTCGCGGTCATGTATCTCGGCGAGATCGTGGAGATCGGCCCGCGTGCCGCCGTCTTCGACAACCCGCAGCATCCCTATACGAAAAAGCTCATGGCCGCCGTACCCGTGCCGGATCCGGCAAGGCGCGGGATAAGGCGCGGCATATCCAATGACGAGCTGAAGAGCCCGATACGGGCAATGGGATATGAAACGCCGACGCGAAACTACAGGACCGTATCGCCCGGCCACATGGTGCAGATAGCCTGAGACGATTACGGCAGCGCGGAATGTTTCGACGAAGAAACCGTTATAAGGGGTTCTTGGGCGAAACGCCGCGCAGATGCTCCATCAGATAGGCATGGGTCGCGGCATTGGCGACGATCAGCGTTCCGGTCTTCTCATAGAATTCCGGTCCGCGACCCCACCAGTCGGTCACAATGCCGCCGGCCTCCTGAACAAGGAGAATGCCGGCTGCCGTGTCGACGAATCCCGTCTCCTCGTAATAACCGGTAAGCCGTCCGCAGGCGACGTAAGCACAGGAATTGGCGGCGCTGCCGACAACACGAACCGCGCCGATCGGCGCGCGAATGGCGTCAAGGCGCTGATAGGCGCCGGGATAAAGCTGGAGATTGGGCGTGGGCAGGCCGGTGCCGACACACATGAGCGCGACATCCGTGCTGGCATTGACCCGCAGGCGCTCGCCATTGAGATAGGCGCCGTCTCCCTTGATCGTGGTGAACATCTCGTCGGAAACGGGATTATAGACCAGCCCGCAGATCGTTTCATTGCCGCGGCGAAGCGCGATGGTGATGGTGTAGTGCTGGCCGAAGAGGAAATTGGTGGTGCCGTCGATCGGGTCGACCAGCCAGCGGTGATCCTGATCCACCCCTTCGACGGGCGCGAATTCCTCACCCGTCAGTCCCCAGGGATATTGGCCGAGCAGGCGCTCGCGGATCAGCGTCTCGGAATCCCGGTCCGCATCCGAAACGAAATCCCCCGGTCCCTTGACGCCGATCTCGATGTCGCGGAAGCGCCTGAAATGGTCGAGCGTCAATGCGCCGGCCTCGCGGGCGGTGGCGACCATATGGTCGAGGATGGTGCTGTAATTGACTGTCATCGGCTGAAAACCTCGGCGAGCCCTTCCGGATCATCGGTGGTGATCTGGTCCACCTTAAGCCCCAGGAGGCGTTTCACCTGTTCGATGGATTGCGGTGTGACGCTGTTGATCGTCCAGGCGTCGACCCGGCGGCCGGCGGCGTGGATGGGGGCGATGATATCGACACCGGCATCCTCGGCGGCAAGCACGATCTCGTAGTCGAGATAGATCATCCCGGCATCGGGCGCGGTGGCAAGGGCGTCTTCGATGAAACCCAGGTAGTTTCCGCTTGTCTTCAGGTCTGCAAGTGTGCCGTGATCGCAGGGATCATATCCGGTGCGAAGTCCCGGCGCTGAGCCGGCCAGCATGGCGATGGCGTCGAAATCGCCGCCGGACAGGATCACCGAGCTTGCTATGGGCGAAACGCTTGTTCGGAAACCGGCGACCACCTGCGGGGTAAGCGCCTGCAGGTCCTCCTTGAAATCGAGCTGCAACAGCGCGTCGCGATGCACGGTCTCGCAGGCGAGCAGGGCGCAGAGGTCTTCGAGCAGCATCACCTTCGAAGCGATCGGCTGGCCGCCATTGTCGCGCAGGTGAAGCTGACGCAGCGCAGCGGCGGATGTGTCGCGCACTCGGCCGGTGCCTGTGGTTTCCCGTTCCAGCGTCCGGTCATGCAAAACGGCGCAGCCGTGATCGGCATGAATGACCAGATCGACCTCGATGCTCGCACCAAGGCGCATCGCCTCGATGATGCGCTCGCCGGTAAAGACCGGATCGCTGGCGTTTCGGCGGGCGCGATGCCATTTGAGCCAAGTCCTGTGGCCGTCGCGTTCGATAAGGATCGGCTGGTTCATGTCAGCTCCGATAGATTGGGCGGTTGTCGCGATAGGCCGTGACGGCACGGGGCGAAATTTGCACGCCCTGTCCCGTCCGGAACATATCCGGATGGGCGACCATGGATTTGATCCTTGTACCATCGGCGAGATCAAGGTCGACAAGGCCATGGGTGCCATAATCCGTCACCCGGTGTACGTGCGCTTCCGGCGTTTCGGAAATCGTCAGATCGATGGCTTCCGGGCGGACGGCGAGAATGGCCGGACCATCGGCGACGGGAAGCGGAAGGGTGAAATCCGCGCGCATGAAGTTTCCGTCTGAGACCGCGCCCTCTATCAGGTTCATGGTGCCGATGAAGCCGGCGACGAAAGGGGTCTGCGGTTCGCGGTAGATGATATTCGGCCGATCGATCTGTTCGGTCTTGCCATTCGCCATCACGACGATGCGGTCGGCCATGGAAAGGGCCTCATCCTGACCGTGGGTGACGAACAGCGTGGTGATACCGAGGCGCTGCTGGATATCGCGCACTTCCTCCCGTAACCGCTCGCGCAGATGCTGGTCGAGGCTGGCGAAGGGTTCGTCAAGCAAGAGGATTTTCGGTTCGAGAACCAGCGAGCGGGCAAGCGCCACGCGCTGCTGCTGGCCGCCGGAAAGCTGGCCGGTGGCGCGCTCGCCATAACCGGAAAGCCCGACGAGTTCGAGCACCGCCTCCACTTTTTCTCTGATCACGGCAGCCGGCATGCGGCGCAGCTTGAGGCCGAAAGCGAGGTTTTTGAAGACATTCATATGGCTCCACAGCGCATGGCTCTGAAATACCATGCCCGTTGGCCGTCGCTCCGGCGGCAGGTGGGTCACATCTTCGCCATCGATGGTGATCTGCCCGCCCGTCGGCTGCTCGAAACCGCCGACCATGCGCAGCAGCGTCGACTTGCCCGAACCGGAGGGACCGAGAAGGCAGACGAGCTCGCCATCGGCGACATCAAGCGAAAAACTGTCGACTGCCTTGGTGCCGCCGGAAAAGGTTTTTGAGACCTCGCGGATGTGAAGTACGGACATGATGATTTCCTAACCGCCGAAACCGCGGGCGAATGCACCGCCACCGATGACGCGGCGGGCGAACATGAGGGCAATGAAGGACGGCACCCAGAGCAGCACGGACAGAACCGCGCCATACTGGATGACCATCTGGTTGTTGATGTAGCTGATCATCAGAACCGGCATCGTGCGGATGCCGGGCGCCCCGATGAGCCACGCGCCTTCGGTTTCATAAAAAGTGCCGACGAAGCTGAGCAAAACGGCGGCTGCAATGGTCGGTCCCGCCTGCGGCAGGGTAATCGACCAGAAGACCCGGAGCGGACTGGCGCCGACATCACGGGCAGCCTCTTCCATGCGCCGGTCGACGGCCTGGAATGCCGCCACGGGAATCCAGATCATGAACATCAGCGTTCCGACGAGCTGGATCAGAACGACGCCCCAGAAGGTGCCGATAAGGTTGAGCTGCAGGAAAATGGCGGCAATCGCTACCAGAAGCCCGAATTTCGGGAAGGCGTGGCCGGCGAGGAAGGAGAAGAAGAGGAGGTTGCGGCCGGGAAAGCTCATACGCGCAAAGGCATAGGCGGCGGGAAGGCAGATCATCGCCGAAAGCAGCGTCACCACCGTTGTCAGCCGCAGGCTCAGCATCAGGGCGTTCCACACGTCGGCGCGCCCCAGCGTCTGGCCCCAGAAGCGGAAACCGAACTGCTGGGGAATGACGTTGGGAAAACGCCAGACCTCGGTAAATGCCCAGGTTCCGACAACAAGCAGCGGCCCGACGATGGCGATGGTGAGAAGGGTGGCGAAAAAGATGCCGGGCCAGTCCATGCGCGTTCGCGCCGGCGTAAGGGTCGTCATGTCATTTCCCCTGGTTGCGTGCGACCGAACGCACGTAAAAGAGGCCGAATGCGATGCAGAAACCGAAAGCGATGACGGCCTGGGTCATGGCGCCGATGGGGTCCTGCACTTCGCGCAGCGTGCGCTGCATGAAGGGGCCGAGCATTTCGGGAGAGGCCGGGCCCAGGAGATAGGGCAGGGTGAAGGAAGAAAAAATGCCGAGCACCGAAAAGGAAAGCACCACGAGAATGGAATTGGAAATGCGTGGCAGGATGATGTGCCAGAAGACCTGCAGCGCGTTTGCGCCCACATCCCGCGCCGCCTCCACCGACTGGTTGGCGACGCTGCCGAGGCCTGCAAGCAGGATGAGCACGGTCAGCGGAATATTGTCCCAGACAAGACCGATGACCGGCCCCCATGGCGTGAGATAGGGCGTGCGGATTTTCGGCAGGTCGACCGCATTGAGCAAGATGTCCACCATGCCGTTCGGCCCGAGAACGCGGATGAAGGCGAAGGCGAGGATGATGGAGGGCACGAACATCGGGAAGATGGCAAGCGCCTGCACATAAGCCGAAAGACGACCTTGCGAAAAGCGAAGGTAAAGCGCGATCGGCAGGCAGATGACCAGCAGGAGGATGGCGCAGACCATCGTCGTCCACAATGTCACGGCAAGATTGTCGAGGCTGTAGCGATCTGAGAAGAAGAAGGCGTAGCTCGAAAGGTCGAAACTCGTTTCACCATTGGCGCCAGTGCGCCACACGGTGCGGCCGATGGCATTGATGGCAGGCCAGATGACGAGCCAGATCATCAGGAACACGGGAATGGCGACGAGCAGGAGGCCGATGGGCCTCCTGCCTGCCGTATTGTCAATGAGCGGGCGAACCGCTCCTGCTCCGACCTCGGTCACGACTTGCGGTTAACGTTGGGAGCGACGTTGCGATACCAGCCATCATTGATGGCGGTTTCCCATTTACCGGCCGGGAAGGTTGGAATGGTCTGCGGAATGATGTCGGCGAAACGCTTGCGCAGGTCGGCCGACACATGGTCCCAGGAAACGCCGGGGAAACCGCCCAGCTCGTTGAGGATCGCGCCCTGAATTTCTTCGGACAGCACAAAATTGGCGAGCTTCAGGGCCGCATCACGATTGGCCCCGTTGGCAAGCACCACGGCGCGCGAGAAATCACCGCAGAGCGCCAGATCCTGAAGCTGGACGAGGCCGGTTTCCTTCGGCAGAACGCCCTGATCGATGGCCTTCAGCACCTGATCGGACCAGACGGGGGTCATGGTGACGACGCCCTGGGAAAGAAGCTGCAGCGACTGCGTGTTGCCGGAGGAGTATGCGCCCTTGTCATAGAGCGACGGGGCGATATCGGTCAGCAGCGCCCATGCCTTGCCCAGAGCCTTGTCACCGGCTTCCTGGGTGTAATTGTCGACCGTGAAGGCCTTGGGATCGAGACCGTTGGCCTGATGGATGGCGCGGCGGACGAAGTTGCCGCCGGAGCCGCCCTTGTCGGGACGGTTATAAACGAACTGGCCGGGATTTGCCTTGATCCACTTGACGAGTTCATCCCAGGTCTTCGGTGCATCCGCCGGCTTGAGCTTGCTGGTGTCATAGGCGAGCAGAACCTGGCTGCCGCGATAGGGCAGGCTGTATTCGCTGCGGATGGCAAGCGGGTTGACGCGCGAATAATTGGAAAGGCCGGCTTTCGCCATGTTCACGTAGATGCCGGCATCGATGGCGCCGGTGGGAAGCAGCGGATCGGCCGTTTCGAAATAATCGGCCTGCGGATCGGTGCCCGTCTGCTTTGCTGCGATGGCGCGCTCGCCGATGGCCATGATGCCGGCGCTGTCGCCGGCATCGACGAGGTTGAGCTTCAGGCCGGGATTGGCGGCTTCAAAAGCGGGCTTGATCGTATTGGACCAGAAATCGAGGATATTCGTATCCGAACTGGTGTACCAGTCGATCGTGCCCGGAGCAGCGAAGCTCATGCGCGGTGCAAGGGCGAGGCCGGCGGCGGCGCCTGCGGCGGACATCATAAAGGTGCGGCGTTTCATCTATGTCTCCGATGTTTTCGGCGCGAGTGGAACTCTGAGCGCTGACGCTTGAGAGATGGACGGGAAAGGCTCTGGCCATCAGTTGCACAGCCGTGCATTTTTGAACGGGCCGGCGGCGGTTCTAATGTCTTTCCATAACGCTTTCGTGACGGTTGATGCCGGCCCGGTCTCGCCGCCCTTTGTGGCCACGGGTGATCCGAAGGCGCCGGGGGCTCTACCAAAGCGGTTTTCGGGCAGATAGGATGACAGCGATAACACGGGAGGGAGGGGAGCGATGATCGCAGCCTATATTGACGAGTTCATCATGTTTTGTGCAGGGCTGTGGATAACATGCGTCGGCTTTGGTTATCTACCGCTGTCGAAAAACACGGTTAGTCAGCCGCCGGTTGTTCGTCATTTCAGATGGATGGGGCCTCTGCTGATCGCCATTGCCGCCGTTCTGGCCTTGGCCAGCTGACCGGGAAATCCCGCGCAAAGAAAAACCCCGCCGAAGCGGGGTCTCGTCTTACCAGGTCTGGCGTCCATACCAGTCGTCGATATCTTTCCTGGTGCGGTCCTTTTCATAACCGTAGCGCTCCTGGATCTTGCCTTCGAGCTGCTCGCGTTTGCCGTTGATGACGTCAAGATCGTCGTCGGTGAGTTTACCCCACTGCTCCTTGATCTTGCCCTTCATCTGCTTCCAGTTTCCTTCAACGCGATTCCAATCCATCGGTGCTCTCCCATTTTGTTTGGCTTGCACTGGTAAATGTCCGAGCCTGCGCAGGGTTCCGCCCGGCGGCCGGAATGTTCGGCGCAACTGTGGCCTGCTGCCACGAAAAGATCACGATTCATTCAGCCACAGTTCACCCGGCAGGGCGCTAAATCCCCCCATCCCACAAGGAGGGAAATAAGATGCGCAAGATGATTTTAACCGCCGGACTGATTTTCGGCGCCCTGTTCGGCACCGGTGCCAATGCCATGCCCGTGGGCCAACCGTCTGCACCCTCGGCATCCCACATTCAAAGGGTGGATTATGCCTGCGGACGCGGCTTTCACCTGTCACCCCGCGGCTATTGCCGTCCGAATGGCCCGCCCCGCTATGAGCGCGGCTGGGACCGGCGCGACCGCTGGGAAGCCCGTCGTGAATGGCGCGAGCGTCAGGCAAGACGGGAATGGCGTGAGTGGCGCGACCGCAGAGACTATCGCGACCGCCGAGACTACTATCGATACTGATCGGGCAAGGCCCTCTCCAGCCGGGAGGGCCTTTCTCCTATGGGGCGGTCAATTCATCCCGCATCCCGCCCCGGCAGGGCGTGAATACAGCGCCGCCGCCTCTCATCTCCATAACCTGCGACAGAATTGCATTCGGCGTGAGGAAACCCGGGCGGCAGTTTGGGGTTAGTCCCATATCACTGTTCATAAGGAGGATATGATGGACATCAACAGACGCACCATTCTCACCGCCGCCGCCGCTACTACCGCCGCTGCAATCTTTCCCCGCCCGCATGTCGCGCGTGCCGCACTGCCCCTGACGCAGCCCAGGCTTCCTTTTGCCGAAGCCGATCTGGCTCCGGTCATCTCGGCGAAAACCGTGGGTCTGCATTATGGAAAACACCACAAGGCCTATTACGACAAGCTGAACACGCTCGCCGCCGGCACGCCTTACGCCGATATGGAGCTGGTGGAAATCGTGACGCAATCCGCCAAATCAAAAGAGGCGGCCGATGTCAAAATCTTCAACAACGCCGCGCAGGCCTGGAACCATGTCGCCTATTGGGACCAATTCGTACCGGGCGGTCCGAACCGGCCTACGGGTGATCTTTCCGCTTCGATAAACGAGACCTTCGGCGATTATGATGGTTTCATCAAACGCGCGGTCGATGTCTCCGATACGGTCTTCGGCACCGGCTGGGTTTGGCTGACGCGTGACGACGGCGACAAGCTCGCGCTGATCGGATATGAGGACGGCAAGAACCCCGTCGCTGTCGGCCGCCCGGCCTATCTCGGCATCGATATATGGGAGCATGCCTATTACGTGGATTATGAAAACCGCAAGGCCGAACATATCCGCGCCGTGCTCGACAAGCTGGTGAACTGGCGGGTCATCGAAGAGCGCCTGAAAGCGTAACGAATCCTCTTTCTCCCGAAACCCGCCGGAAGCGTCCGGTCCCCGGCGGGTTGCCCTGAGGTGCATTTGAGCTACTATGCGCCCATGGCGAGGAGGCCATGTTACAGGAGGGTTCATGATTTACCGGTCTTCAAAACGGCGCACGGTGCTGAAACTTGCCGCCGCGGCGGTTTCTTTGGGAATGTTTGGAACGGCTGCGAGCGCGCAGGGCTTCCCCGAGCGAACGATTACTCTGGTCGTTCCTTTCGCGGCGGGCGGCTCTACCGATGTGGTCGCGCGTGTTATCGCGCAGAAGATGGGTGATGAACTCGGCCAGCAGATCGTCGTTGAAAATGTCGCCGGCGCAGGCGGCAATCTTGGTGCAGACCGCGTGGCCCGCGCCGAACCCGACGGATACACGATCCTGATGGGCACGGTTGCCACCCACGCTCTCAACCCGCTTATTCTCAAGACCAAGCCTTATGATCCGGAGAAGGATTTTACGCCGGTCTCGCTGCTGGTGGTGGTGCCGAATGTGCTGGTCGTCAATCCGAAGCTCAACGTCAACAGCGTCGCAGAGCTTATTGCCCTGCTGAAGGCCGAGCCGGACAAACATGCCTATGCCTCTTCCGGCAACGGCACCCCGCTGCATCTTTCCGGCGAGCTGTTCAAGAGCATGGCCGGTGTCAGCATGCAGCATGTCCCCTATAAGGGCGCGGGCCCGGCGCTCAACGATCTGCTCGGCAACCAGATTTCGATCATGTTCGACAATCTGCCCTCTTCATCGGGACATATAAAATCCGGCACGTTGCGGGCGCTCGGCGTCACCACCAAGGAGCGTGCATCATCTTTCCCGGATCTGCCGACCATCGGCGAGACCGTGCCGGGTTATGAGACCTATACCTGGAATGCGCTCTTTGCGCCCGCCGGTACGTCGGCCGAGGTAGTCGACAAGCTGAACGCCGCCGCCAAGAAGGCGCTTGCCGATCCGGCGGTGGCCGCACGCATGGCGGATTTCAGCGCCAAGATCGTCGCCTCTTCGCCGGATGAACTGAAAACCCACGTTGCGGCTGAGATCGCCAAGTGGGGACCGGTGGTCAAGGACGCGAATGTGCAGATGGACTGACCGGCAACGGTAGGCACCATTCCGATTTTCCGCCGTGCATCCAACCTGATAAAACCGTGGCCGACGCGTTCGTCGCATCGGCCACGGTTTATACCGCCGCATCCAGCCGGTGTGGCGTTTCCGCATCACTCACCAGCCGGTTGTAAAAACCCGCTTGGCAAGCTCGAACTGCTGAGTTACAAATCTCAATACCGCGTCAGATCGAACAAAGGGAGGCGTTGCATGACACCAGTATTCATCAAAACCCTCCCGCAGGGAATGGCCCGCCACTAGGTCATATCCATTCGCGGCCCGCCCTGAGCGCGCCCGACATGCGGTTCTGTTTTCCTTCATAGCCCGATTGATCTGACGGGATCATTTTGTCTCCCGCCCGGGCTGTGCCATCCAACTTCCGTTTTGAGGACCGGTTGCCGAATCCGTCGCGCCGGGCTGGTTAAAATGTCACGCAAGAAGCTCGATTTCCGCGCTGATGCATATCGCAATGTGCTCGGCTTTGTTTTCAACCATTGGCGCAACCGGCCGGCGCTGGTGGGTTTCATCATCGTGCTGGTAATTGCCAGCACGCTGGCCGAAGTGATGGTGCCGGTCTTTTCCGGCCAGATCGTTGATGCCATTGCCGGCGGTAACGGTGCTGGCAATGGGGCCGATGGGGCGTTGCGCGCTTTCGTCATCGTTGTGTCGCTTGGGCTGGTGAGTGTGGTGCTGCGCTGGTTCATCTTCAATGGCATCATCAGGCTCACCCTGAAGACCATGGCGGATGTCACCCATAACGGCTTCCACAAGGTCCAGCGTTTCTCCACCGACTGGCATGCCAACAGCTTCGCCGGTTCCACGGTGCGCAAGATCACGCGCGGCATGTGGGCGCTGGATTCGCTTAATGACCTGCTGCTCGTCGCACTTTTGCCTTCCATCGTGATGCTGGTGGGCGCCACCATCGTGCTCGGCAGTTACTGGCCGGTCATGGGCCTGATTGTCGGCCTCGGCTCGCTGATCTATGTCGGCGTCACTGTGGGACTTTCTATGGGTTATGTCTCGCCGGCGGCAAGGCTCGCCAATGCCTGGGATACCCGGCTTGGCGGCGCGCTGGCGGATGCCATCAGCTGCAACTCCGTGGTCAAGGCCTTCGGCGCCGAGACCCGCGAGGAAACGCGGCTGGGCCATGTGCTGGTGAAGTGGGACAACCGCACGCGCAGGACATGGAAGCGCGGCACGCTGAACGGCACGATCCAGAGCTTCATGATGGTCTCCATGCAGGCCGGTATTCTCGGCACCGGCCTCATCATGTGGCGGCAGGGGCTGGCGACGCCGGGCGACATTACCTTCGTGCTGGCGATGTTCTTCGTGCTGCAGGGTTATCTGCGCGATGTGGGGCAGGATATCCGCAACCTGCAACGCGCCGTCAACGACATGGAAGAGCTGGTGCTGCTGGACAAGATGCCGCTCGGCATCGAAGACAGGCCGGACGCCGGACCGATCAAGATCGGAAAGGGCGAGATCGTCTTTGATCACGTCACCTTCCAGTATGGCGCGCATACCACACCGCTTTACGATGACTTTTCGGTCACCATCAAGGCGGGTGAACGTGTGGGCCTGGTTGGCCATTCCGGTTCGGGCAAGACAACCTTCGTCAAGCTCATCCAGCGGCTTTACGACGTCAAGTCGGGCGCGATCCGCATCGACGGCCAGAATATCGCCGGGGTCACGCAATCGAGCCTGCGCGGCCAGATCGCCATCGTGCAGCAGGAGCCTATCCTGTTTCACCGCACGCTGGCGGAAAACATCGCCTATGGCCGGCCGGACGCCACGCGGCGTCAGATCGAGCAGGCGGCGAAACAGGCGAGCGCCCATGATTTCATCATGTCCCTTCCCAAGGGTTATGAGACGATGGTGGGCGAGCGTGGTGTCAAGCTGTCCGGCGGCGAACGTCAGCGTGTCGCGATTGCCCGTGCTTTCCTCGCGGATGCGCCGGTGCTGATACTGGACGAGGCGACTTCCAGCCTCGACAGTGAAAGCGAAGTGCAGATCCAGCAGGCGATGGAACGGCTGATGGTCGGCCGCACCACACTGGTCATCGCGCACCGGCTTTCCACGGTCAGGGCGCTGGACCGGCTGCTGGTCTTCGACAAGGGCAAGATTGTCGAAGAGGGTGACCACCAGGCACTGATCCGCCTCCATGACGGCATCTATCGCCGGCTGTTCGAACGGCAGGCGCTGGAGCTGACCAAGGGGCTGGTGGCCTGAAAAAACGAAACGCCGGGGTTTCCCCCGGCGTTCCCTTCCCGAACATTAAACCCGCGCCACGAACACGCCGTTTTCTTCGCGTAAGGGCGTGTTCTGCGCAACACCAACAGGACGGTGAACCATGGATTTCCACCCGATCACAAAGCCGCAACGCCTTGTCATCAGGGGAACCCATATCCATGCCGCATTCCATCACGCTTTCCGACCTCTCGTGGTCAACACCTGACGGTCATCCGCTCTTTTCCAACATCAATCTTCGCTTCGGAGCGGAACGCACCGGCCTTGTCGGGCGCAACGGCGTCGGCAAGACGACGCTTCTGAAACTGATTGCGGAGGAATTGTCGCCATCCGCGGGCACGGTTTCCGTCTCGGGCAGCGTCAATCTTCTGCGCCAGAGCGTGCAGGTCATGTCCGAAGAGACCGTCGCCGACCTGTTTGGCGCGCGCGATGCGCTTGATGTCCTTGCCCGTGCGCAGGCGGGAACGGCCAGTCTCAAAGAGCTTGAAGATATCGACTGGATGCTGGAGGACAAAATTGCCGGGGCTCTGGCGCAGGTCGGGCTGGACGCCTTGCCCTCCACACCGCTTTCGGCGCTGTCCGGCGGGCAGCGCACGCGGGCCGCACTTGCGGCTCAAATCCACGCCGCCCCCGATTTCCTGATCCTCGACGAACCCACAAATAATCTCGACCGGGAGGGGCGCATTTTCGTCGCCGATTTTCTGGCGGCCTGGCGTGGCGGAGCGATCGTCGTCAGCCATGATCGGGAGCTTCTCGAAACCCTCGATGCGATCGTGGAAATGACCACGCTCGGGGCAACCCGTTACGGCGGCAACTGGAGCTACTATCGCGCACAAAAAGCGCTGGAGCTGGCCGCCGCCGAACAGGACTTCGCGAATGCGGAAAAGCGTCTGTCCGAGGTCAGGCGCCGTTCACAGGAGGCGCTGGAGCGCAAGGCCCGCCGTGACAGCAGGGGTGCTGCTAAGGCGGCGAGGGGCGACATGCCCCGTATCCTTGTCGGTGCGATGAAAAGGCGTGCCGAAAAGACGAGCGGCGACAACGCCAATCTGGCCAGCCGCCTGACGGCCGAGGCGACGGAAGATCTGAAGACGGCGCGGGAGCGGATCGAAATTCTGCAGGGCGTCAGTGTCACATTGCCGCCCAGCGGGCTGCACGCGACAAAAACCGTTCTGAGCCTGCAAAATCTGACTGCGGGGTATCGGGCCGAACACCCCGTGCTTCGCGACCTGTCCTTCGAGGTCACCGGGCCGCAACGCGTTGCCGTCACTGGTCCGAACGGATCGGGAAAAACGACGCTGCTTTCGGTGATCACGGGGGACTTACCGCCATTCGAAGGGACGGTGCATGTTGGGGTGAAGTCCGTGTTTCTCGACCAGCAGGTCAGCCTGCTCGACGCGAGCCTGTCCATCCGCGACAACTTCCTTCGTCTCAACCCACAGGCGGGGGAGAATGCCTGTCGCGCGGCGCTCGCACGCTTCATGTTTCGTGCCGATGCCGCCTTGCAGATCGTTGCAACACTCTCGGGCGGGCAGATGCTCAGGGCAGGTCTCGCCTGTGTTCTGGGAGGCCCGCAGCCTCCGCAATTGCTGATCCTCGATGAGCCGACGAACCATCTCGATATCGATTCCATCGCCGCCGTGGAGGCTGGCCTTCGGGCCTATGACGGCGCCTTGCTGGTCGTCAGCCATGATGAGGCGTTTCTCGCCGGCATCGGCATCGATCGGCGGCTGGAACTTGGAAAGTCAGAGGTGCGTTCGGCCCCTCAGTAGTTCACCGTCACGACCACCGTATCGGAGTAGTTTCCCGGCGCCGGCGTGTTCTGCGCCGGGACGCGTCCGTAGACGGTCAATGTCTGCAGGCTGCCAGTTCCGGTGCCGGTGGCTATCTCGCCCGCCGCACTTCCCCAGACATTCGTGCGGTTCACGTCGCGGTAGAGACCATAGGTTATCGATGCGCCCGCCTGCACCATCTGGCGCGCGGCGGGCGGGCTGTTGCTCAGTCCGCCATTGAGCGCCACACTGTAGTTCAGATTGGTGGTGCAGGTCAGATTGATCGCTCCGGTCGCATTAACTGCCGTGTTCAGCACGCCGTGACTGCCGAAATCGATGTTCTGGGCCGAGATGATGCATGTGGGCGCCACTGCGGCCGATACGTTGAACGGCACCTGCGTGGGGTTCTGGGTCACGGAAGAGCAGCTCGGTGCGAGCAGGGTAAAGCTCGTATAGGTGAAGCTCGTTTCCGCGCCGGCGAAGCTGGAAAGATAAAGGCCGCGCGCAGCCGAGGCCTGACCGGCGTTGATCCGGCCATAGACCGTGCGGCTCGTGGTGTTGATCAGGAGCGGCAGCGCCATATCGATTGGCGGAGGCGAACCGAGTGCGGGCTGCGTGACCGATCCCCATGAGGTTGTCCGCGCCGAGTTCTGGTAGAGCTGGTAATTGAGGATGTTGCTGCCCTGAAGCATGCGACGTATGCCGCCCGACTGCCCGCCGCTTCCGGCATTGATATTGGGGCAGATGCGGATGGAAAGCGCCAGCGACAGGGGATTGGAGCAGGTGACTGACAATGTCGCCGTCGTGTCCACGGCGCTGCCGCTTGCGAGATTGACGAAGCCGAAATTCATGTCCGACATGCTGAAGGTGCAGCTTTGCGCCAGTGCCGGTGAAGCCGGGAGGAAAGCGGCGATGGCAAGGGCGGTACGGGTCAGGACCTTCATTGGATGCTCCTGCATAGGGTTTCGAAAGTTGCGCGCGTCGTGCCCGCAGAGGGTAGGGTGATCTGTGCTTCGCATTCGCCCTTCGTCGGCTGCATGATGCGGAGCCGATGCGTTTCGCTGATATTGTCGAGATAGGCCTGTCCGTCATAACCGACGATGAAATCGCGTTTGCCGTCGATTTTGCCGGTCGATCCGGTTTCGATGAATTCGCCGCTCTCGTCTTTCAGCGTCACCAGCGCCACCTGCCCCTCGGTTTCCACTTTGAAATTGACCACCGCGCCGGCCTGCTGTGTCGGCCTGACGGTCTGTTTCGTCCGGTCGATGCGGGCGTCGACGGGAAGATTGCTCGGGTCGAGCGTGATGTTGTTAACGTCATAGGAGCGCAGGTTCGGAAGCAATATCTTGCCGCGGCGGTTGGTCTGGCCGATGGGGCGGTTTTCCAAAAGGATATCGACGCCGGGCGCACCCGCATCCACCACGGCGAAAGCGTCGTCGATCCGGTTGCCGACAAAGACATCGCCGCCGGCGAGCGCTATCGATCCTTCGATCTGCGCATAGGCCTGTGTCGTGCGGTTGAATTGGTCGACGCCGGCCGAAACGCGCGCGGCGCTGCCGCGGTAACTGCCGGAAACGGAGGCGATATCGTTGCCGCCGGTCGAGCCGCGCAGGCGCCAGCCATAACTTCCCTCGGCCTGCTCTTCGGATTTTCCGACCTCGGCCGTCAGCGAATATCCATCCGCATCCGACGACATGCCGGCCGAGCCGGAGACGCCGCCGCCGAACGACCAGGAGAGGCCCGCGAAGATGCCGTAGGATTTATTGTCCTCGAGATCTTTATAGGCGGTGATGAAGATATTGCCGTTCTCGCCGAACGGCCGCGTGGCGGAAAGGCCGAGCAGCCGGGATCGTCTTTCATCGAAGGTTTCGAGTTCCGTATAGGAGAAATTGAGGCTGGTCTCATCGAAACCGAGCTGGGTGGAAACGGAAATCTGGTCGAGGGCACGCGGCGGCCGCGCGCTCAGCAGCCCGGATACCGTGCGGATATCGGACAGGTCGGCGGAGACGGAGGCCATATCGTGATAATCGCCGAATGTCCTTTGCGACCGTGCGTGAAATTTTACCCCCAGCAATTCCGCTTCGACGCTTGCGGAAAGCTGATAGCCGCTTTCCGCGCCAAAGCGGCTCGATGCGCCCGAAACCGCCGCCAATCCCTCCGCTCCAAGGGTGAAGACGCCGCCAAAGCCGATATTGTAGAAATTCTCGCCGCCTTCCGCATGGCCTTCCAGCGTCAGGCTGTCCGACACGCCATAACGCAGCGTCGCCGAGCCCAGCGGTTTGTCATCGTAATCGAAAGACGAGGTTCCGTAATTGCGCCGGGCAAAGCCAAGCTCGGCCGAAAAATCGATGAGGCCCTGCGCCAGCAAGTCCGGTGAAGCATAAAAGGGCGTTTCGGACACGGTTTCGCGCCCCAGCGCATCCCGCACCACCAGCCGCGCATTGCCCGCGCCGCTGATGACGGGGAGATTGGTGATCGAGAAGGGCCCTTCGGGAACATCCTGCGACAGGCGGCGGACATTGTTGACATAGACGTCGACGGTGGAGGGCACGGCTGCGGAACCGGCAAATTCCGGCATCGGCATGGTGACGATATCCGGCCGCAGGTCGAAATTACGGCGAATCTGCAAACCGCCCAGCCGTGTCGGGCGTGTCCAGCTCAGCCCGCCGGTGATGAGATCGCCGGCCCGATAGCTCGTCAACGTGTCCTCGTCCGAATAGCTCCAGGTGGTATCGAGACGCTGGGTATCGAACTCCGACAGGCGCGATGTGCTCAGAACCTGCGATGAGGACAGCACGCCGAGCGGACCGAAGGCCCTGCTTTCCAAAAGGGCCGAGACACCGTTGAAGTCGGCGATATCCGACCATTTGTTGCCGCCGGAGGAACCATAGATCGTGTAATTCACCAGACCTCCAAAATCGCTCGTGGCCTTTTCCCGGGTCTCTTCATCTTCTTCCTGCGCAATCTTGCCGGAGGCGTCGATCACCCTGTTCGCCCGCGCCGCCATCGGCAGGGTGAAATGCATGGACTGGCTGCCTTCATCGTAACGCGCCACCACATCCGGCAGCCGGGAAACATCGATCCAGCCATCATCGCCGGCAGCGCTTTCAACCGGGGAAATCCCGATATTGGTGAGCTGTTCCGGCTCGATGAGAAACGATCCGGCGTCGTTTTGACGAAATGTGGCGATCAGTTCTGTCGAAACATCGTTGATGTAGACTTCGAGCTGCAACTGTCCCGCTTCTTTTGCGGCAAAAGAGGCCGGTTGCGCCGCAGGGGGAATATCCTGCGCCACGGAGAAACTGCCCGATGAAATGACCGTCAGAGCGGCAATCGTCAAAACGGCGAGATCAGCCGCCCGAGACGCGCGCCGTCGCATTGACGGGGCCGCCTTCGCTGTCTGCCGAAATCTTCAGCGTGCCGCCGCCTTTTTTGCCGCCCGTTGCCGGAACCACAAAGCTTGCGGCGGATCCGCCAAGCACATATCCCACCAGCCCCTGCTGCCGGGCAAGCGCCTGCCCGTTGCTACCGGAAAGCATCAGGTTGGCGATCCTTATCCGCTTTGCGCCCGTATTGGACACCGAGACCCGGTAGCCATTGCCCTGCGGCGTTACCTTCCAGGCCGGTTCCGCATCGCCTGTGGAGGCGGGTGAGAAGAAAACGGGTATGGAGTGGCGCACCACCAGATTGACCGTGCCGGATTGCGGTCTTCCCGCCGGCGGCAATTCGTCGACAATGACGCGGTAACTCTCTTCGGCCCGAAGCGGCGCCTTGGAAAGCCGGACGATGCGGATGAGGTTTTCCGCGCCTCCCTTCAGCTGCGTCATCGGCGGGCTGGCGACGACGTCCTGCGCCGCCGTATAGACGTCCTGCCCATTCTGCTGGGTCCAGCGGAATATCCTGACCTGAACGTTGATCGGGGTTTTCGCATCGTTCCAGATGCGGAGGCTGGAGGCCGCAGTGGGCGCTTTAAGATCCAGAAGCACGGGTGCGACCCGTAGCGATGCAGACTGTGAAGGTGAAACACTCAAACCGGCAAAAAACGCAGCCGCTAAGGTAAAAACACGCATGCGCGATCCTCCCTGTGGCGATCAGTAGTTGAGCGTGGCCGTCACCGTATCGGTATAGACGCCGACCGCGGGTGTCGTTTGGGCAGGTACGCGCCCATAGACAGTGAAAGTCTGCGGCGCCCCGGTTCCGGTTCCCGTTTGCCGGTCCGTTCCCACGGTGTTCCCCCACACCGTGCTATGTGCCGCAGTCGTATAAAGCGAGTAGGAAATGGTCGCGCCCGCAGGCGATGTCATCAGACGGTTGGCGACCGTCGCCCCCGAGCCGGCGCCGGCGCTGAGACCCAGGCTGAAGGGTGTGCTGGTCGTGCATTGCACGACAATATCGCTGGTCGCATCGATATTGCTGCCGATCACACCATTGGTGCCGAAATTGAGATTGCCGGCGGAATTGATCTGGCACGCCGCCTGAATGGTGATCTGGACGTTGAAATTCGTCGTGGCGACCTGCGCGACGCCCGATGCCGGTGTGAGGACCAGTGCCGCAAATGATAATAAATAGCCTGATGCTGCAAACTTCATGCTGCCTCCCCAAGCTGCTGCGCTGCTGATTTTTCGGTGCGCAACATGGAATTACGCCAATAACGGGTAATTAGAATAATCTAATACTCGTACCGATTTGGTTAATAAATCCTTAATGAGGGATGCCTGAAAAACCACTGGCTGAAATGCAGCGGGCGCCACAATCAAAAGTGTCGCGACGTGGTTGCAAAGCACAGGATCGACGCTAAATCCCGTCTACGAGTTTTTTACTGAAATGCGACATCTTGTCAGCCGGCCCCGGTTGGCGTACTCGAAATCGATAGAAACCCGGGCCGATCAACAGTACCGTTCGGTGACGCTGTGTTCGGCCCCATAGACATCATGACGTTGGGATTGCGATGAACCTTTACTTGGATTACCTGGCTGAAATCAAAAGCAGAGAACCACAGGGTCTCGCGCCCAAGCCGATCGATGACGGTGCACTGACGGCCGAGATTATCGAACTCATCAAGGATGCGGGCAGCGAGCACCGCGCTGATGCCCTGAAATTCTTCATCTACAACACCCTGCCGGGCACCACGAGCGCCGCCGGCGTCAAGGCGGCCTTCCTGAAGCAGATCATCCTCGGCGAAGTCGTCGTGCCGGAGATCGCGCCTTCCTTCGCGCTGGAGCTGCTGTCGCACATGAAGGGCGGCCCGTCGATCAAGGTGCTGCTCGATATCGCGCTCGGCAACGATGCTGCGATTGCCGCTGAGGCCGGTGAAGTGCTGAAGACGCAGGTGTTCCTTTACGATGCCGACATGTTCCGCCTGCGCGACGCCTACAAGGCCGGCAACGCCATCGCCAAGGCCGTGCTGGAAAGCTACGCCAAGGCCGAATTCTTCACCAAGCTTCCGGATGTAGAAGACGAGATCAAGATCGTCACCTTCATCGCCGCCGAAGGCGATATTTCCACCGACCTCCTGTCTCCCGGCAATCAGGCGCATTCGCGCTCGGACCGCCAGCTGCACGGCCAGTGTATGATCTCGCCGGAAGCGCAGGCGGAAATCGTCGCGCTGCAGAAGCAGCATCCGGACAAGCGGGTGATGATGATCGCCGAAAAGGGCACGATGGGCGTCGGCTCGTCACGCATGTCGGGCGTCAACAACGTGGCGCTGTGGACCGGCAAGCAGGCCAGCCCCTATGTGCCCTTCGTCAATTACGCCCCCATCGTCGCCGGCACCAACGGCATCTCGCCGATTTTCGCCACCACCGTCGATGTGACGGGCGGCATCGGTATCAACCTGAAGAACTGGGTGAAGAAGCTCGGCGAAGACGGCAAGCCGATCCTCAACAACGATGGCAACCCGATCCTCGAGCAGAAATATTCGGTCGAGACCGGCACCGTCCTCAAGATTGACGCCAAGAACCGCAAGCTCCGCGACGAGGCCGGCACGGAACTGGTGGATATCGCCTCTTCCTTCACGCCCCAGAAGATGGAATTCATGAAGGCCGGCAGCTCTTACGCTATCGTCTTCGGCAAGAAGCTCCAGACATTTGCGGCTGAAACGCTCGGTGTCGAGACCACTCCGGTCTTCGCGCCCAACAAGGAAATTTCCATCGAAGGCCAGGGCCTCACCGCCGTCGAGAAGATTTTCAACCGCAACGCCGTTGGCGTCACCCCCGGCAAGGTGCTGCATGCCGGCTCGGACGTTCGCGTCAAGGTCAACATCGTCGGCTCGCAGGATACGACCGGCCTGATGACCGCGCAGGAACTGGAAGCGATGGCGGCCACCGTCATTTCGCCGCTGGTGGATGGCGCCTACCAGTCGGGCTGCCACACGGCCTCCGTCTGGGACAAGAAGGCGCAGGCGAATATTCCGAAGCTCATGTCCTTCATGAACAATTTCGGCGTCATCACCGCGCGCGATCCGAAGGGCGCCTATCACTCCATGACGGACGTGATCCACAAGGTGCTGAACGACATCACCGTGGATGACTGGGCGATCATCATCGGGGGCGACAGCCACACCCGCATGTCCAAGGGCGTTGCCTTCGGTGCTGACTCCGGTACCGTCGCACTGGCGCTGGCAACGGGCGAGGCGACCATGCCGATCCCGCAGTCGGTCAAGGTCACCTTCAAGGGCACGATGCAGCCCTATATGGACTTCCGCGACGTGGTGCACGCCACGCAGGCGCAGATGCTCCAGCAGCACGGCGACAACGTCTTCCAGGGCCGTATCATCGAAGTCCACATTGGCACGCTTCTGGCGGACCAGGCCTTCACCTTCACCGACTGGACGGCCGAGATGAAGGCCAAGGCGTCGATCTGCATTTCCGAAGACGAGACGCTGATCGAGTCGCTGGAAATCGCCAAGTCGCGCATCCAGATCATGATCGACAAGGGCATGGACAATGCCGCGCAGACGCTGAAGGGTCTGATTGACAAGGCAGATCAACGCATTGCGGAAATCCGTTCAGGTGAAAAGTCAGCTCTGAAACCGGACGCCAACGCGAAATATTTCGCCGAAGTCGTCGTTGATCTCGATGTTATCAACGAACCGATGATCGCCGACCCTGACGTCAACAACAACGACGTCTCCAGACGCTACACGCACGACACAATCCGCCCGGTATCCTATTACGGTGCGGCCAAGAAAGTCGATCTCGGCTTCGTCGGCTCGTGCATGGTGCATAAGGGTGACGTGAAGATCGTCGCGCAGATGCTGCGGAACATCGAAAAGACCGAAGGCAAGGTCGAGTTCAAGGCGCCGCTCGTCGTCGCCGCACCGACCTACAACATCATCGATGAGCTGAAGGCCGAAGGGGATTGGGAAATCCTGCAGAAATATTCCGGCTTCGAGTTCGATGACGTCAACCCGAAGACGTCCAACCGCACCGAATACGAAAACATCCTTTATCTCGAGCGTCCGGGCTGCAACCTTTGCATGGGCAACCAGGAAAAGGCGGCAAAGGGCGACACGGTTCTGGCGACGTCCACTCGTCTCTTCCAGGGACGTGTCGTTGAAGACAGCGCCGAAAAGAAGGGTGAATCGCTTCTGGCCTCCACGCCGGTCGTGGTGCTCTCGGCCATCCTCGGCCGCACGCCGAGCATCGAGGAGTATCGCTCCGCCGTAGACGGGATCGACCTGACGAAGTTCGCCCCGCCGAAGGTAACGCCGATCGATTCCCAGTCGGTCCACTACTAAGGCCAGGACCATCGCGGTGTGCGGGACAAGGACGCCCGCGCCGGCGATGCAGTGAAAATGCCGAACCAACGAGAGCAGCGGGGAGAAATCCCCGCTGTTGCTTTATGTGCCGCCGGGATTTCGGCAATGCAGGCTTCAAACATGTCTTGGCTTGGTCTTCTCCGGTTTTTGCGATAACCAGACTGCATGATAAAAGCCTCGAGTATCACCTGCATCTAGCTCCCGCCGTTGCGTGAGGAGCATCGAGCGAAAAGCCGACAGGCTTGGCGCTCGGCGTCGGCTTGCCCTGAGGCAAGCGAATGCGAACATATGTAGTGAGATTACTCCAATGGAAAATTACTTCGAAAGCCCGTTCCGGGGCATCACGCTTGACAAGCAGGTCAAGAACCCGAACCTCGTGGTCGGGAAATACAGCTATTATTCCGGTTATTATCACGGCCACAGCTTTGAGGACTGCGCCCGTTATCTGTTGTCGGATGAGGGCGCGGACAGGCTGGTGATCGGAAGCTTCTGCTCGATCGGTTCGGGCGCCGCCTTCATCATGGCGGGTAATCAGGGGCATCGCAACGAGTGGATCAGCACCTTCCCGTTTTTCTTCATGCCCGAGGTGCCGGAATTCGAAAATGCCGGGAATGGTTATCTGCCGGCGGGCGATACCGTCATCGGTAACGATGTCTGGATAGGCTCGGAAGCGATCATCATGCCCGGCGTCACGGTTGGTGATGGCGCGGTGATCGGAACGCGGGCGCTGGTGACGAAGAATGTCGAGCCCTATGCCATCGTTGGTGGCAATCCCGCAAAGACGATCCGCAAGCGGTTCGATGATGACAGCATCGCCCTCCTGCTCGAGATGAAATGGTGGGATTGGCCGGCGGAGCAGCTGAAGGCGGCAATGCCGCTCATGACCAGCGGCAATGTCGCGGAGCTTTACCGGTTCTGGCAATCCGATAAGTCCCAGTCGTAAAAATCCCCGGCCCGCCTCATCGAGACGGGCCGGAACTCCGTCCAGGTCAGGACATATGATGCGGCTTCTGAAGGCCGTAAACGGGCGTTTTCAGGCCCACCTGTCTCGCCTTGAGCTGGAGCGAGAGATATTGCGAATAGTGCCGCGATTGATGCAGGTTGCCGCCGTGGAACCACAGCGCCTGCTGTTGTGTCGGCTTCCACATGTTGCGCTGCTCGCCTTCCCATGGGCCGGGATCCTTGGTGGTGTCGGAACCGAGGCCCCAGCATTTGCCCACCTTGTCCGCCACTTCGCGCGAAATGAGATCGGCCGCCCAGCCATTCATCGAACCATAGCCGGTCGCATAGACCACCAGATCGGCAGGCAGTTCCGTGCCGTCTTTCAGCACCACGGCATTCTCCGTCAGGTGCGAGACATCCACCCCGGATTTCAGCTTGATCGAGCCGTCGATCACGAGGTCACAGGCCCCGACATCGATGTAATAACCCGATCCACGCCGCAGATATTTCATGAACAGGCCGGATTCGTCATCGCCGAAATCGAGCATGAAACCGGCTTTCTCAAGCGCGGCATAAAAGTCGGCATCCTGTTCGCGAATGCGATCGTAAACGGGAACCTGGAATTCATGCATGATCCTGTAGGGCAGGGAAGCGAAGATAAGGTCGGCCTTGCGCGTGGTCATGCCGTTTGCCACCGCCCGCTCGGAATAGAGGTCGCCGAGACCGATATCCATCAGCGAGTCGGATTTGACGATATGGGTGGAGGACCGCTGCAGCATGGTGACGTCGGCGCCCGCTTCCCAGAGCGCTGCGCAGATATCATGCGCCGAGTTGTTGGAACCGATCACCACGACCTTCCTGCCGGCGTAGGCGTCCGGACCCGGATGCTGCGAGGAGTGCTGCTGCTCGCCCTTGAAGACATCCTGTCCGGGGAATTTCGGGATATTCGCCTTGCCTGACATGCCTGTCGCCAGCACCAGCTGTTTCGGCCGCAGCACGACCTCCTTGCCGGCGCGGTCGACAACCACGGTCCATTCGCCCGTCGCCTCATCATATCGGGCGGACTTGCAGGTGGTGGAGCCCCAATAATTCAGCTCCATGACTTTTGTGTACATTTCCAGCCAGTCTCCCACCTTGTCCTTCGGCGTAAAGACGGGCCAGTTTTCCGGGAACGGAATGTAGGGCAGGTGGTCGTACCAGACGGGGTCATGCAGGCAGAGCGATTTGTAGCGCTTGCGCCAGCTGTCGCCGGGCCGTTCATTCTTCTCGATGATGATCGCCGGCACACCGAGCTGGCGAAGCCGCGCGCCGAGCGCAATGCCGCCCTGTCCGCCGCCGATAATGACGACATAGGGCTGCTCCGAATAGCCGAGTTCGGCGGCCTCAGCCTCACGTTTTTCCTTCCAGGTCCGGCGGTTGCGGTCGTGGCCGTGCTCCGCGCCCATCGGGCGGCGGATGCCCTTCGGCTCTTCGTGGCCCTTCAGTTCGCTCATGGTGGTGAGCAGGGTCCAGATCAGCCCGTCTTTCAGGCGGATGTGGCCGTAACCGCGGGCGACACCGGTCTCGAACTCGAACCAGCCTTCGGTGACGCCATCGCCTTCCGAGGCCTGCTCCTTCACATCCTGCACCAAGCCCGAGGGTTTGATGGCGGAAAGCTGGTTTGTCAGCATGTCGCGGATCTGCTCACGGCCTTCCAGCGTTTTCAGGTTCCAGGTGAAGGTTACGAGGTCGCGCCAGTAGCAATCGGCCTGAAACAGGTTGACGGCCGCATCTATGTCTCCATTTTCCAGCGCATTGCCGAGCTTGGAAAGAACCGTGTCGATTTTGGTGGCGGGACTGACATCAAGCATATTCATCTCCTCCATGGTGCTTGGTCTGATGGGTGGAGCGGCGAAATCACCGCCCCGAAAGCCTGTGCGCAAGGCATACCGGGCTCCTCTCCCGGCATGCCTTGGGAGGCAGGCCTATTTCGAAAGATCGATCAGGATCTTCAGATGGGTGCCGGCGGGGTCGAGCAGGGCATCAAAGCCCTCAGACACGGCCGTATCGAGCGTGATGCGCTTGGTAACGATCTTCGTCGCCGGCAGCAGGCCGGAGGCGATGAGCCGGATGACCCGCGGCCAGTAATGGGTCGGATAGGCCCATGAGCCCTTGATCTCCAGGTCGCGGAATGTCACCTGGAACCAGTCGATCGGGTTTTCATGCGGATGCAGGCCGGTCTGTACGACGACGCCCTGTTTGCGCACGGCGTCGACGCAGGCCTTGAGCGCATGTTCATTGCCTACGCATTCGATGGCGACATCGCAGCCGACCTTGCCTTCCGTTGCTGCGCGCACGACATCGCCGACATTGTCGCGCTTCGGGTTGATAGTGATGACGTCGGGGACGATACTGTGGGCAAGCTCAAGGCGGGCGTCATTGAGATCGGACACGAAGAGCTGGGCAGCGCCGGCCGCACGCGCTGCCAAAAGCGTGAGCATGCCGATCGGGCCAGCGCCCGTGACCAGAACGCTGTTGCCGGCGGTGACGCCGCCGCGGTCGCAGGCATAGACAGCAACGGCCGAGGGTTCAACGAGTGCGGCCTCTTCATCTGTCATCTCGTCGGGAATCTTCTGAACGTTATATTCGTTGACGAGTGCCGCCTGCGCCATGCCGCCGCCTTCCCAGCTGAGACCGACCAGCGCCAGCTGCGTGCTCAGATGAAAGAGGCCACGGTCGGCGAAATAGTCACCGGATCGCGGCATGATGAGCGGCTGGATCGAGACGCGATCACCGACGTCGACCGAGGTGACGCCTTCGCCGATGGCCTCCACGACACCGCCGAATTCGTGACCGAGAATTTGCGGGCCATGTGCGCCGGTAAAGGGGTGCGGTTCGGTGGGGATGAAGATCGGACCGTAACTATATTCATGCAGATCGGTGCCGCAGATGCCGACGAATCGGTTGCGGACAAGAACCTGTCCCGGCCCCGGCCGTTTCGGCTCGGGAATGTCTTCAACCCGCAGGTCCCTGGCTGCATGAAATCTGAGCGCGCGCATGTTTTCTCCTCGATGGCTCCTGATGCCAGAGAAGGTGCAATGCCCGTGCCAGCGCGGTTTGCCGTGCCGGAAGCCCGAAATTGCGGGGTTTTACCAGAGTGCCGGTTTTGTATGACGCCACAGCTGTGGCGCGACAGCCGTGGCGCCTGCCTCACCTTTTCTAGTGAGGTTTTCCGATGCCGAGGCGTCGCATTCGCCGGTGCATCGTCGTGCGATCGATGCCAAGCCGGCGGGCGGCCTCCGACACATTGCCGTTGCAGGCCGCCAGAAGCGCGCCGAGATCGGCGCCGTGACTGTCGATCATCGGGGCTGATGTTGCAGAGGCAAGATGATCGGGAAGGTCTTCCGCCGTAATCAGCCCGTCATCACAAAGGGCGGCGGCAAAGGCTATGGCATTGTCCAGCTCGCGGATGTTGCCGGGCCAGGAATGGCCAAGGATCAACATCCGGGCGGCGTTGGAGAGCGTCAGAGGACGACCCGGCAGCCCATGTTTTTCCAGAAGCTTATCGAGAAGCCAGGGGAAGTCGTCGCGCTCGCAAAGCGCGGGCAAGGTCAACACAGCCGCATTCAGGCGATAATAGAGGTCTTCGCGGAAATCACCTGTCCGCACCATGTCGCTCAAAGGGCGGTGCGAGGCAGAAATCACCCTGAAATCCACCTTCTGTGGGGTGGAGCCACCAACGGGCAGGATCTCGCCTTCGGCCAATACGCGCAACAGCCGGCTTTGCGCCGCAAACGGCATGTCGCCGATCTCGTCGAGGAAAAGCGTCCCGCCCTGCGCCTCCTCCACCAGCCCCTTGCGTCCTTTCGCCAGCGCCCCCGTGAAGGCTCCCGGCAGATAACCGAACAATTCGCTTTCGATCAGCTGTTCGGGAATGGCGGCGCAATTGACGGCGACGAAGCGGCCGGAAACGCCGCTGGTGTCGTGAATGATGCGGGCGAGATGTTCCTTGCCGGTTCCGGTCTGGCCCTGCAGCAGGATCGGCAATTTTGCAGGCGCCAGTTTTTCCACCTTGCGCCTGAGGTTTCGAACCGCCGGCCCATCGCCGCCAATGTCTTCCATAACCGGCTGGGATTTCAGACGGGCAAGCGGCACGGTCGACCGGCGCTGCTGCGGTTCGATCGCGTGCGCATAAAGCACGGTGCCGTCCTTCACGACGATGCGCCTCTCCTGCGGCAGGCTTGATCGGGTGAGGGAGGCGAGTTCATCGAAGCCGGCCTCGAAAAACTCCTCCACGCGCTCTCCGAGGAGGCGTTCCGGCATGCGCCAGTCAAGCCCGCGCGATGCGGCGAGAAGGCGTGCGGCGGCGTGCGTCATGCCCGTGATCCGGCCGGAGCCATCGACGGAGACGGCGGCTTCGGGGTCGACATCCAGAAATTCGGGCGCGCCCGCAAAGCGCAGCACCAGATCATGGCGGCTGCTGGCCATCAGATTTGCCAGTTCGATCCTTCGCACGGTCGATGAAACCAGATGACGCGCCATGTTCTGGCTCGTCTTGAGGATGGGGGAACTCAGGAGTGAAATATCGAGCACCGCCGTCAATGCACCCTGCGTATCGTAGATCGGGGCTGCGGTGCAGGAAAGCGGCGTATGCGTCACATCAAAATGATCGGTCTGGTGGATCGTCAGCGCTTCGCCGGTGGCGATGCACGCGCCGACGGCGCAGGTGCCGGCACGCGGTTCCGACCATTCCGAGCCGAGGTAAAGCCCGGCCTTGCGCAGATTGTTGTTGAATGACGGGTCGCCCAGAAACTCGACCGTCACCCCCTGCTGATCCGACAGAAGAAGAACGTAATTCTGCTCGGCCACCTGCCGGTACAGCCTTTCCAGGCCGGAACGGGCGATGTGGACGAGGTCTTCCGCCCGCTGGCGATGCTCGCGCAGGCATGTTTCGGAAACGATGACGGCTTCGCGGGCCTTGGCCGGATCAAGCTGATAGGTATCGAGACAACGCCGCCAGGATTCAAGCACCACCGCATCGCGGCCAGTATTCCTGCCCTGTCCGACGTGCTCGATTTCCTTGATGTGATCCGAAAAACCCATAAATCACCGGCCCTCGACAGCCGCCTCCCGTGATTTTTCCGGGGATCATAGCCAGTTTTATGAAATCTGGCTAACCTTCCGGCAAATTTTTGCGCATGGGCTCGATCGCTGGCAACGACGCGACCGGCTGCATCTTGATACCCGTCTCGTCAACTGACGCCCTTCAGGGTGCGCGACCGCAAACGTCGAAGCCGCACCTCCATCTGCCTTTTGGCCTGAATGTCGCCTCGCCTGATGGCCACCGACATGCCTTCCACCCATGCCGCAATGGCGCCGTCGTCATCTCCCAGCCGTGCGCGGCATTCGCCCAGTTCGGCCCAGACCGCCGAATAATCGGGATCCTGCCGCACAGCCTCCTGCAGATGATGCGCGGCATCTTCGAATTGCCCTGCGGCCGCCAGAGTCTTCGCGATTGAAAAGCGCAGCAGCGGACTATCCCGTCCGTCTTCCAGCATCTTCATGAGTTTTTCTATCATCACTATCCCGTTGCAATGGTGAAGCGCCATGCAATCGGTACGACCTCAAGCGCTGTTGAGGTCAAGCGGCATTTCGCACGTTCATTGCGCCATGCGGCGCAATGCAACGGGGTCCCATATGTCGTCGAGCGGGCCTTCGAGAGCGGTTCGCGGCGGAATGAGCGTCGGTTCGATAATGATGACCTCGGGGTCGGTCCGGTTCTCTGCCAGAAGTTCAAAACCCTTGTCGAGCATCTGCGCTATATCGGGCTTGATCATGTAGACCGGAAAGGGAAGGAACGATGCGAATGGGTCGTAGTCGAAGCAGCCGACAACGATGTCGCCGAAGGCCTCACCGTCATGACGCCCCATGAAACGAAGCAGGCCTTCGAAATTGATCGAGGAGTTGACGAAGAAACAGCGGGGCAGGCGGCCCCTGCGTTCGAAGAAACGTTCGAAAGCCAGTTCCGTCATGCGGGGCGAATAGCCGGTGATCTCTATATCGTCCCCGTTATCGACCCCGAAATAGGCGGCCTTGGTGGCGTGGAAGCCATCTATACGGGCGCGGCTGGCGTGGTCGTCGTGGCCGCCGAACAGGATGACGTCGTCAGGGCCGAGAGGCCCGCCTTTTTCCGCATGGGCAAGGATTGCGGATGTCAGTATTTCCGCACCGTGCCTGTTGTCGGAAATGACGGAGGGTACAAATTTGCCGGGAAGGTCGATATTGACATGCGGCAATGCTGCGCGGGCGCAGACCTGGTGCACGCCGTCGGGATCGGTCGCGCCCGCAATGAAGAGGGCATCGATCGAATAGGCGATCAGCGTCTCCACGGTGCGGCGTTCTTCCTCGGGATCGCGCCGCCCGGAGACCACCATGGGCGACAGGCCGCGCTTGCGCGCCTGCCCTTCGAATGTCTGCGCCATCGATGAAAAGAACCGGTTGTCATAAATGGGCACCAGGAGCCCGACGAGACCGGATTTTGAACTCCTCAGGCCGCGGGCCTGCAGGTTGGTGGTGTAGCGATGCGCCTTGGCAAGCGAGAGAATTTTATCCGCAGTCTCCTCCGAAATCCGCCGTTTGCGCCATGATCCGTTCAACACCGCGCTCACTGTCGAGGCTGATGCGCCCGACAATATCGACAGGTCATAAATGGTGGCTTTCTTGGAACTTATACCCGTCACTGTGATCTCCCCAACTGATTCCAATTATTAGAGCACACATCCCCTTGACGGAAGGGCGCTTCATGATATGGTTATTGCACCATCGATTGTGCAACTTGGCAATATCGATTGTGCAAGATGGTTGCTGTGGGAGTGGCAAGGGAGAGTCTCGAATAAGCGAGATGAGAAATTTTGAGCGCGCCAGATGAAAATGGCTGCGGCGGGTTTCGTTTGCCCAATTTTTTGAGGAGGAACATCATGAAGAAAATTATTGCTGCAGCGGTCGGCCTGTCGCTCGCGCTGCTCTCGTCCGCCGCCTTCGCCGAAGGGCCGAAGGTGGGCGTCGTCGTCAAGATCGGCGGCATTCCGTGGTTCAACGCCATGGAGGCCGGTATCAAGGAGCAGAGCAAGAAGCTCGGCGTTGACGGTTTCATGGTCGGCCCGACCAGCGCCGACCCGGCGCTGCAGGTTCGCGCCATCGAGGACCTGATCGCCCAGAAGGTCGATTTTATCGGCGTCGTGCCGAATGATGCAAAGGTGCTGGAGCCGGTGCTGAAAAAAGCCCAGGCCGCCGGTATCAAGGTCATCACCCATGAATCGCCCAAGCAGCTTGGCGCTGACTGGGATTTCGAGCTCGCCTCCGCCAAGGGTTTCGGTGAAGCGCATGGCAAGCTTCTGGCGGAAAAGATGGGCGGCAAGGGCTCCTATGCCGTTTTCGTCGGCTCGCTTACGGTTCCGCTTCATAATGCCTGGGCGGATGCCGCCATCGCCTATATCAAGGCCAATTATCCCGACATGAAGCTGGTCGGCGATCGCTACGGTGTCGCTGAAGACCTCGACAAGAGCCGTTCGACGGCGCTTGACCTGATGTCCGCCAATGCCGACCTGAGCGGTTTCCTCGCCTTCGGTTCGCAGGGACCGATCGGCGCCGGCCGCGCCGTCGAAGAGCGGCGCAAGGATGGCAAGGTCTTCGTCATCGGCCCGTTCTCGCCGGGGCAGGGCGCAAAGCTCATCAAATCAGGCGCGCTGACGGGGGGCTTCATGTGGAACCCGAAGCAGGCCGGTGAAGTCTTCATCACCCTCGCCGATCGTATCGCCAAGGGCGAGACGCCCAAGGCCGGCGACAATATCGAAGGTCTCGGCACCATCAATCCCGAAGGTAACACCATCGTTGTCGACCAGCTTTTGAAGATCGACAAGGAAAGCATCGACAAGCTCGTTTCCATGGGCCTCTGATCCTCCCCAAGGCCAAGGGCGTCGCGCGGGTGCGATACGCGCGCGACGCCTCATCTGGAAAAACATGCCGAGCGCCACGTCTGCAATGCTTTCGCGGCGGAAGGAGATTTACGTTATCATGAGCGCAGAACCGCTCCTGTCTCTTAAAAATGTCAAAGTCACCTTCGGCGGTGTGCGCGCGCTGAAGGGTGTTTCTTTCGAGGTCAATCCGGGGGAAGTGCATTGCCTTGCCGGCGAAAACGGCTGTGGCAAAAGCACGTTGATCAAGGTCATAACAGGCGTTTATACGCCCGAAAGCGACGCCGAACTTTATTTCGACGGCAAGCCGATAGCGGCGATGACCCCGACGCTTGCGCAATCGCTTGGCATCCAGGTTATCTGGCAGGATCTGGCGCTGTTCGATGAAATGACGGTGGCTGAGAATATCGGCTTCCAGTACGCGGTGAATGGAAAATACGGGCTGGTCGACAAACGCGCCATCGAACAGGCGGCCGAAAAGGCGCTGGGCCGGCTCGGCGTCGAGATCGATCTTGATAAGCCGCTCAAGGAATTGCCCATCGCCCAGCGTCAGATCGTGGCGATTGCCCGCGCACTGGTCGGGGAAGCGCGGCTCGTTTTCATGGATGAACCGACCGCGTCGCTCACGCAGTCCGAAACCGATTATCTGATCGACATCGTCCGCAACCTGTCGGCCTCGGGTGTCGCGGTCGTCTTCGTCTCGCATCGCCTTGCGGAAGTGCTGGAGATTTCAGACCGCATCACGGTGCTGCGGGATGGATCGCTCGTCGGTGTCTTTCCCGTTGAAGGCATGACCCAGTCGCGGGTGACCGAGCTGATGACCGGCCGCAATTTCGACAGCGCCGTCATCGCCGCTGACCACGATGACAAACCCGTTGTTCTCTCGGTGCGCGGGTTGAGCCGGGCCGGCGAATTCGAAGATGTTTCGTTCGATCTGCGGCGCGGAGAAACGCTCGGCATAACCGGTCTTTTGGGAGCCGGCCGCACGGAACTGGCTTTGACGCTGTTCGGCATGCATCGGGCGCAATCGGGTGAAGTCCTCATCGATGGAAAGAAGGTGGATTTCCATTCCAACCGCGATGCGATCCGGGCGGGCGTCGCTTATCTTTCCGAGGACCGGCTTTCGCTTGGTCTGAACCAGCCGCAGTCCATCGCCGACAATCTCGTCATGGCCTCGCTCGACCGCTTGCTGAGCGGCGGCCTGATCTCGCCGTCAAAAAAGGCGGATGTCGTTTCCCGCTGGATTTCGGCTCTCGGCGTCAAGATCGGCCTGCCGGAAGATCCGATCCGCACGCTATCTGGCGGTAATCAGCAGCGTGTGGCGATTGCCAAGTGGCTGGCGATCGGGCCGAAAATCCTCATCCTCGATGCGCCGACCGTGGGGGTCGATGTCGGCGCCCGCGCCGGCATCTTCGAAATCGTCCGCAAGCTCGCCGCAGAAGGTCTCTCGATCATCGTGATCTCCGACGAAGCGCCGGAAGTTTATTTCAATACAGACAGGGTCATCCACATGGTCGAAGGCCGGTTCCACGCCACCTATGATCCGCGACGCCTGTCGCTTACCGAACTGGAGTCCGCCATCTATGCGTAGGCTCATCCTCGGACATACGACCGAATTCACCCTGCTTGTGGTCATGGTGCTGCTCTGCACGGGACTGTCCTTTGCGACAGACCGCTTTCTCACCATTTCCAATGCATTCGACGTGCTGAATGTCTCGGCGGTCAATATCATCTTCGCGGTTGGCCTGCTCGTGGTGCTGATTTCAGGCGGCATCGACATCTCCTTCGCGGTCGCGGCCTCCGTCGTCCAGTATGTGACGGTGCTGGCGCTCAATGCGCTCGGCGGCGGCAACTGGGCGGAAGGTTTCATCATCGCCGGCGCGGTTGGCCTTAGTCTCGGCTTCGTCAATGCCTTCCTCGTCTGGCGGCTCAACATCATTTCCATCGTTGCGACCATCTCCACCTTCAACATCTTCTTCGGGCTGCTGATGTTCTTCACCAAGGGCGTGTCGATCTACGACCTGCCGGAGTGGCTGTCGACGCGGGTGGTATTTTATGAGCGTGAGATGTCTGACGGTTCCTGGGTGGAGTTGACGCTGCCCGTTGTCGTCATGATCCTCTGCTGTGTCGCCACCTGGTTCATGATTTCCCGCACCACCGTCGGGCGCAAACTCTATGCTTTCGGCGACAACCCGGAAGGCGCTCGCCGCTTCGGCATCAATATCGGCGCGATGCATTACATTTCTTTCGGCTGGCTCGGCCTGATGGCGGGCATTGCTGGGCTCATGCAGGCGCATTATGCGCAGGAGGTGGTGCCGAACGCGCTTTATGGCCGCGAGCTGGATGTTCTTGCAGCCACCGTGCTCGGCGGCGCGCGGCTTGGCGGCGGCAAGGGGTCGGTCATCGGCTGCGTGCTCGGCGTGCTGATGGTGTCGATCACCCAGAACGGCCTCAACCTGATGGGCGTTTCCCCCTTTGCCTTCAAGATGATCGTCGGGGCCATCATTCTCATCGCCATTACGCTCTCTTCCACCCGGTTCGACAAGCTTCTGCCGAGTGCGCTTCGCACATCCACGAAAAAGGGGAGCGCCCAGCAATGAGCAGTCTCGTTCGGAAATTCAACGCGATTTTCGGTGCCGACATGGCCGGGCCGGTGATTGCTTTCATCGCTGTCATGCTCATCTTCGGAACCTTCGCCGATAACTTTCTCTCGCTCGCGACATTCGGTTCGGTCGCCTTCCAGTTGCCGGAGCTCGGCCTTCTCACACTTGCGATGCTGCTGCCGCTTCTGACGGGCGGTATCAATCTTTCCGTCACCTTCGCCGCCAACCTGTCAGGTCTTGCCGCAGCCTGGGTATTGCAGGCCCATGGCGGCGTGGATGCGCCGCCGAGCGCCTTCCTGTTCGCCTGCCTTGCCGCACTCGCAACCGGCGGCGCTGCCGGCGCGATGACAGGAGCGGCGATCGCCTACACCCGCGCCCATCCGATCCTTGTGACGCTGTCGATGATGATCTTTCTGCGTGGACTGGGTGAGTTTCTCACCCGTGGTGGGGATGTCTCGGGTTTCCCCGCCTATATGGCGCCGCTCGGTCACGGCACCCTTCTCGGTCTGCCGGTCCCGCTTCTGATTTTCATCGTCTGCGTCGGGCTCTGGCATGTGCTGCTGACGCGCACCAAGCTTGGTTTCGGCCTGTTGATGATTGGCTCGAACATCGAAGCCGCGCGTTATTCCGGCCTCAATACGCGCAAGATCCAGGTTCTCGTTTATACGCTCTCGGGTCTGATGTGTGCGGTTGCCGGCATCATCATGCTTGCCCGTTTCAATTCCGTCCGTGTCGGCCACGGGGAATCCTATCTGCTGATCACGGTGCTGGCTGCATTCCTCGGCGGCATCAATCCGTTCGGCGGTTTCGGTCGGGTGCTGCCGGTCTTCGTCGCGCTCATCGTTCTGCAGCTCCTGTCGTCGGGCCTCAATCTTCTCGGCGCCAACCAGCATCTGGCAACGGCGCTCTGGGGTGTGCTGATGATTGTCGTCATGGCGGCGCGCGGCCTGTTTTCAAGCTACTTCGCATCTCTCAGAAAGAAGGTATGACGTGAAAGGCTTCGGTGTTCACGCAATGATGTGGTCTCTGAAATGGGACCACGAAAACGCCAGACGGTCCATCGCCGCTGCCGCGGATTACGGTCAGGATTTCATCGAGATTCCGCTCATCGATATTCCCTCCGTCGATGCAAAATACACGCGCGCCCTGCTGGAGAAGTACCGTCTGCGCGCCGTCTGTTCGCTGGTGCTGCCGGAGCCCGCCTGGGCGTCGGTGCGTCCCGACGCGGCTATCGACCATCTGAACGCCGCGCTCGACAAAGCCGCAGAAATGGGGGCGGAGGCGCTGACGGGGGTCACCTATGGCGGCACCAATGAGCGAACCGGATTTCCTCCGACACCGGGTGAATATGACAACCTGACAAGGGCGCTTTCGCGGGCTGCCGGCCACGCAAAAACGCTCGGCCTGCAATTCGGCATCGAGACCGTGAACCGCTACGAAAATCATCTGCTCAATTCCGCCGAGCAGGCGGTGGCGCTGGTGGAGCGCATCGGTGCGGACAACGTCTTTATCCATCTCGATACCTTCCACATGAACATGGAGGAAAAGGGCATCGCAAACGGCATCATCACCGCCCGCAACCACCTGAAATACATGCATATGTCGGAAAGCGACCGCGGCACGCCCGGGTTTGGCAACGTTGCCTGGGACGAAGTGTTTTCCGCACTCGCCGCCATCGGTTTCAAGGGCGTGCTGACGCTCGAAAGTTTTGTCGCGATGCCGAAGGACATGGCGGGCGCGATTTCGACCTGGCGGCCGGTTGCGCCCAGCGCTGACGAGGTTCTCGACAAGGGCCTGGCATTCCTGCGCGACAAGGCGGACCAGTACCGGATTTTCTGACAGTACCCATTATCGAGGCGAGCACCTTGAACACTATTGACGATAACGCCCGTGAAATTGCGGGCCTGACCCTCAAGCGTCTTGCCGGCGCCAATGGGCGGCGTGTGATGATTGCGATCGCCGGTGCGCCCGGATCGGGAAAGTCGACCATTGCCGAGCATGTGGTTGACGTCTTGAACGCAGGTGAAAGCGTGTCTGCAGCGCTCTTTCCGATGGATGGCTTTCATTATGACGATGCCGTGCTGGAAGAGATGAAGCGCCGTCCCTTCAAGGGCGCAATCGATACCTTCGATGCTCACGGCTTGCGCCACATGCTTGAGCGACTGAAGGCGAATGAGGACGATGTCGTCGCTGTCCCAGTCTTTGATCGCGCGATTGAAATTGCCCGCGCAGGCGGCCGTCTCATCCCGCAATCCGTCGATATCATCGTCTGTGAGGGCAATTATCTCCTTGCCAGCCAGTCGCCCTGGGATCGTCTCAAGCAGATTTTTGACCTGACTGTCTTTGTCGATGTCGATGAGGACGAACTGCGTGCACGGCTGAGAGAGCGTTGGCGCAGTTTTGGCCTCGGTGAAGACGAGATCAATCGCAAGGTTGAAGAGAACGACCTTCCGAACGGCCGGTTCATCATTTCCGCGAGCACGGAGCCGGATCTTCATATCGGAAATCCGGGAAGCAAGCCGACTTCCTGAAGCCGGCTGAACCGCTGTCCCGCCCAAACTCAAATTCAGCGAAACAGAAAGCGAAAGAAATCCCCATGAAACACGGCATCTATTATTCTTACTGGGAACATGAATGGAGCGCCAAGTTCGGCCCCTATATCGAGAAGGTCGCCAAGCTCGGTTTCGATATCATCGAAGTCGCCGCACACCACATCAATGAATATAGCGACGCCGAGCTCGCCGTGATCAGGCAGAGCGCGAAGGATAACGGCATCATCCTCACCGCCGGCATCGGCCCTTCGAAAACCAAAAACCTGTCGTCCGAGGACGCTTCCGTGCGCGCAGCCGGCAAGGCGTTTTTTGAGCAGACGCTCGCCAATGTCGCCAAGCTCGATATCCACACGATCGGCGGCGCATTGCATGCCTATTGGCCGATCGACTATTCGCAGCCGGTCGACAAGGCAGGTGATTATGCGCGCGGCGTCGAGGGCATCAATGGCATTGCCGATTTCGCCAATGATCTCGGCATCAACCTTTGCATCGAAGTCCTCAACCGCTTTGAAAATCACGTGCTCAACACGGCGGCCGAAGGCGTCGCCTTCGTCAAGGATGTCGGCAAGAACAATGTGAAGGTCATGCTGGATACTTTCCACATGAATATCGAGGAAGACAGTTTTGGCGAAGCCATCCGCACGGCCGGCCCGCTTCTCGGTCATTTCCACACCGGTGAGAGCAATCGCCGCGTACCGGGCAAGGGCAGGATGCCCTGGCACGAAATTGGTCTGGCCCTTCGCGATATCAATTACACCGGTGCCGTTGTCATGGAGCCCTTCGTCAAGACCGGCGGTACGATCGGCTCTGACATCAAGGTGTGGCGCGATCTCAGCGGCGGCGCCGATGTCGCGAAAATGGACGAGGACGCCCGCAATGCCCTGGCATTCTCCCGTTTCGTCCTTGGCGGCTGATACCCCATAAGCGCGTTGTCCGGGCGGCCGCCATCCGTCGCCCGGACAACCACCGCTATGTCCGTCCGCCATCACCGAGTTGAAATGACAGCCGCTTGTGGGCTAAAGCACTGATGTCTCTTCAGGATCAAAACGATCCGCCCAGGACCATTGGTTTGCATGATCCCTGTCGCATTGCCCTCCGTCGAAGCGCTGCTTCTCCTTGCCTTCTTTCTCGTCACGACCCTTGTGTGGGTCGTCTGGACGTTGTTGCTGTTCGTCCGATACGTGAGCGGCCGCTGGAAGCGCCCGATGATCCTGCCTTACGGGCTGGTGACCGCCGTTGCGCTTTTCACGCTCTTTCGGTTCGGTGATTTTTATCTGCAGATGAGTGCTTACGACAGGGAAAG
Organism: Agrobacterium sp. 719_389; assembly: GCF_900188475.1. NCBI lineage: Bacteria > Pseudomonadati > Pseudomonadota > Alphaproteobacteria > Hyphomicrobiales > Rhizobiaceae > Agrobacterium > Agrobacterium sp. 719_389. The sequence continues at coordinate 26,105 of NZ_FYEM01000011.1, read as the reverse complement.
AGCGGCAAGCTATCGGCCGGAACTCTCGCAGCCGGCGCGCCTTGGCGGGATCGATATGCCCAAGGGTACGAAACTCGAACTGGCCATTGCCGATAACAGGCAGGCCTTCAACCGGGCCGTGTTTCCGCATCCGGTGCGGATCGCTGATATCGATGCCATCGAGATCGCCCGTTATATCGCGATAAAGACCAATGAGAATTACGAAACGATCGGCTTTACCCCTGGCAACATGCGCATAACCGGCAATGGAGTGACCACCCAGAGCGGCTGGCGCTGCGACGCGACGCAGCCGGTTGAGTTCGATCTCTTGTCCGATGGCGGCATCTCCGCCTTCAGCAAATGCATTCTCGCCGATGGCAATGTCGTTGACGGTATCAGCCTGCCGAAAGGCACGTCCCTGCGCGCCTCCACCGGTAATGTCTACACCGACGGCTTCGTCGATTCAGACAGATGGGTTCTCGACACGCCGCAGGAGCAGACCGTTCACATCGACAGTTTCGATCTTTCGGAAGTAACGCTTGCCCTTGATGGCAACCAAAAACTCCACGAAATCAGCAGAGGTGTCCTGTCAAAAGATGCAACGCTCGGAACGCTTCACCATGCCGCCGGAACCAATATTCGTTATAATTCCCGGCGTCTTCGCAACGACTATCCCGGCGCGTGGTTGATAATCCCGCCTCTGCCTGCACCCGATGCTCTACCGGTTCCGTCGTATGATATTGTGCAGGGCAGGGACGGAAAGGTTCTGTCCACCTCTGCGGATTGATTGCATGAGGGAGGGGCAACCAAAATTCACCGCAAGACGGAAGCGAGAAATTCGCGTGTACGGTCTTCTTTCGGCTGACCGAAAATCTCGTCCGGTTTTCCCTGTTCGCAGATACGGCCTTTGTCAAAGAAACAGACGCGGTCCGATACTTCCCGGGCAAAGCGCATTTCGTGGGTGACGAGAAGCATCGTCAGATCATGCTCATGGGCCAGATCGCGGATGACGGACAGGACTTCCCCCACCAGTTGCGGATCCAGCGCCGAGGTCGGCTCATCGAAAAGCAGGACACGCGGACGCATGGCGAGCGAGCGGGCAATGGCGACACGCTGCTGTTGCCCACCGGAAAGCTGCACCGGATAATGGTCCTTCTTGTCCGCCAGCCCGACCATCTTCAGCAAGTCAATTGCGCGCGCTTCCGCCTCCGCGCGGCCGATGCCCAGCACCCGAACCGGCGCCTCCACGATGTTGCGGAGCACAGTCATATGCGGAAAGAGATTGAAGCTCTGGAAAACCATGCCGACATGGTTGCGGATCTGCCGCAGGTGCTTTTCCGAGGCCTTGAAAGGGCCTTTGCCTCCCTGCTCATGGTAGGACATGTCGGCAAGGGTCAGCTTTCCCTCCTGGAATGGTTCCAGCGTCATGAGAATACGCAGAACCGTCGACTTGCCGGAGCCGGACGGACCGATGAGGGTGACTTTTTCGCCTTTTGCCACGTTGAAATTGAACTGGTCGAGTACCGTCAGAATGCCGAAGCGCTTCGTGACATCGGAAAATTCGATCAGTGGCTGATTGGTGTTGTTTGTCATCGCAAGGGTATTCCTGCTTTTGGAAGCGCCCTTTGCAGGCGGCTGAGGCCTGCCGAGCAGATTATTGTCAGAAGGAGGAAGATCAGGCCGACAAGCGTCAGCGGCACCAGATATTCGAAGGTGCGTTCGCCGATCATATTGGCAAGCCCCATCATCTCGAGAACGGTGACGACGGAAAGCACCGGCGTTTCCTTGATCATGGCGACAAGATAGTTGCCCATCGCCGGAACGATGCGCGGGATCGCCTGGGGAATGATGATGTCGCGATAGGTTTGCATAGGCGTCAGGTTCAGCGCCGTTGCCGCTTCCCACTGGCCGTGGTGCACCGCCTCTATGCCGCCGCGATAGACCTCGGAAGTATAGGCGGCATATTGCAGGCCAAGTGCTAACGCGCCGGTCAGAAAAGCGGGCAGAACGATGCCGAAATCCGGAAGCACGTAATAAAGGAAGAAGAGCTGCACCAGAAGCGGCGTATCGCGAAGGAACTCGACAATCAGCGCGGTGGGCCAGGAGATCATCTTGATGCGGCTGCGGCGCAGCAGCGCAAAGACAAGCCCCAGAACCAGCGCGATCGCGAAGCCTGCGGCGGCGGCCTTCAGCGTTACCGTCAGGCCAATCAGGATGATGGGCAGGATCGAGGTCGTGTAGGTGAGCCAGGTGGTCGTGTCCCATTCGTAACCATACATCATGACAGGATATCCTTATGAATGGCGGGCGCGCGGGAAGACGTTGCCGCGCCGCACGAAGTGCTCGATCACCCGGATGACGACCATGAGGATCAGGGACATCGCGAAATAGCAAAGCAGCGTAATCGAATAGATGCTGGCGCTATCCAGCGTCAGGTTGCGGATCGACTGCGCCGCGAAGGTGAGGTCGGCAATGGAGATCAGTGACACGAGCGAGGATAGCTTCAGCGTCTCGATCGCCAGATTGCCGAATGCCGGCATCATCTCAACAACGGCCTGCGGCAGCGAGATGCGAAAGAGCGTCTGCAGGCGTGTAAAATTCAGCGCTCTTGCTGCCTCCAGTTGCTGCACTGAGACTGAAGACAGCGCGCCGCGAACGATTTCCGCGCCATAACCGCCGGCGTGGGCGGCAAGCACCAGCACACCCGTGGTGATCGGATCAAAACTCAGCCCAACCAGCGGCAGGGCGTAATAGAACCAGAAAAGCTGCACCAGCAGCGAGGTGCCGCGAAACACTTCCGTGTAACAGAGCGCGATGGCCGACAGGATCGGTCCTCCCTCGATGCGCAGAATGCCAAAAAAGAAGGCGAGAGCCGTTCCGACGACAAGGGCTGCCAGCGTGATCGTCATGGTGACGACGGCGCCTTGCCACAACATCGGCAGGTAAGCGGTCATGTCCATCTGGAGTTTTCCCGAGTTCTTGATGAACGGCGCCCGGATATGCCCCGGGCGCCGGCTGGCATTATTTGCCGGCGCAGAGATCGGCGACCTTCTTTTCGGCCGCTGCAGCGATACTCTGTTCGGAGAGGCCGTATTTGGCGAGGATTTTCTTGTAGTCCTCCGTCTTGCGGAATTCGACGAGCGCCGCGTTGAAGGCGTCACGCAACTCCTTGTCTTCCGGCCGGAAGGCAAAGCCGCCGTAATTGCGCACCGGCGTATCCTTCACAACGGGATCGACGAAGGGCTTGACCTGCTCGACATTGGCCTGGCCCTTGGCGAGTTCCGAAACCGTGAGCTCCGTCGCGGCATAGGCGTCGGCGCGGCTCTGTACGGTGGGAATGGCGTCGGCATTGGCAGGGATGAACACGATCTGCTCTTCCTTGACGCCGACTGCGCGCAGGAAATCGACGTTGTTTGCGCCGGAAACAACGGCGACCTTCAATGAGGGGTCCTTGGCGATATCGGCGTAGGTGGTAAGCTTTTTCGGATTTCCTTTCTTCACCAGCAGGCCTTCGCCATAGGACGAGTTCGGTTCGGTGAAGGCAACCTGCTTGCAGCGCTCGGGCGAGATGTTCTGTTCGGCGGCGGCAAAATCGAAGCGACGCGCCTTCAGGCCGGGGATCAGCGTGCCGAATGGCGTCACCGTCCAGTTGACCTCTTCGATGCCCATCGATTTCAGGACAGCATTCGCCACATCCGGGCCGATGCCGGCGGAGGTGCCGTCGGGCTGCATGTAGGAATAGGGTACTTCATTGGCCGTTGCGGCGCGGATATAGCCCTGGCTCTTGACGTCTTCGACGGTCAAGGCGCTGGCCGACGTCACGCCAATGGTGAGAGCGAGGGCGGAAAGCCCGGCAATTCTGGTCATACGCATGTTCTTACTCCTCTGGTTGGGTTGCGTGGTCCGTTTTCGGATCTCACGATGGTTCTTCTGGTTAGGTATTCTCCGTGACCGTGGCGATGACGGAAAGGCAGTCTCCGGCCTTGATGAGGCCGGGAACGTGACGGGCGGCAAGCACGCCATTGATGGAAGCGCGGTAATCAACCGGCGCAAGACCGGTTTTTCCAACGGGATAAACCAGGGCGACCGTTTCACCTGCCATGACCGCGTCTCCCAGATCGCGGACAAAGGCGACGAGCCCGTCGTCTTCGGCAAAGGTGAAACAATCGCTGGAGGGCATGTCCAGCCAGCGGCTTGGCGTCGCCACCGGTGCGCCGGCGAGGATGCCGGCATGGCAGAGCAGATTGACAATGCCTTTGCGGGCGATGTCGATCGATTTCGCGCTCGCCGTCCCCGCGCCGCCGAGCTCGGTGGTGACAAAGACCTTGCCAAGTTCCTCAACTGTCGTGTCGAGCATGCCGACGGCGTCAATCTCCAGCATCTTCATCGAATAGGGCGCGGCAAAAGCCGCCACCGCTTCAAAACACCGGGCCTCCTGCGTCTTGTCGGATAATTCGTGAGCTGCGGCATAGGGCAGGAAATCAAGCGTCCTGCCGCCGGAATGAAAATCGAGAACGATATCCGCAAGCGGTATCAGATGGCGGGTGACATAATCGGCAATCTTCTCCGTCACCGTGCCGTCAGGGCGGCCGGGAAAGCTGCGGTTCAGGTTTCCCCGGTCGATCGGCGAGGTGCGCGTTCCCGCGCGAAAGGCGGGATAGTTGAGTGCCGGCACGATGATGATGCGGCCGCTTACCTCTTCCGGATCGAGTTTATGGGCGAGTTCGAACAGGGCGGCCGGCCCCTCATATTCGTCGCCATGATTGGCTCCGGTCAAAAGCGCCGTCGGCCCCTCGCCATTGGCGATGACGCAGATCGGGATCATCACCGAACCCCAGGCGCTGTCATCGCGGCTGTATGGCAGTCGCAGATGACCGTGCTGCACGCCCTGCGCGTCAAAATCGACGGTGGGCGTGATCGGCGAGGGACGTAGCGCGGTCTTCAACATCGTCTCAGCCTTTCACGAAGAGTTGCCGCGGCACATTGGAGAGGCATTCGACCCCGGTTTCGGTGATCGCGATGCTTTCGGTGATTTCGAGTCCCATGTCTTCCAGCCAGAGGCCGGTCATGAAATGGAACGTCATGCCGGGCTTCAGCTCGGTCCGGTCGCCCGGCCGCAGGCTCATGGTGCGCTCGCCCCAATCGGGCGGATAGGAAAGGCCGATCGGATAACCGGTGCGGTTGTCCTTGATGATCCCGTATTTTTTCAGCACGGCGAAAAACGCATTGGCGATGTCTTCGCAGGTGTTGCCCGGCTTCGCTGCGGAAAGACCGGCCTCCATGCCCTCAAGCGTTGCCTTCTCCGCATCGAGAAACGCCTGCGTCGGCTTGCCGAGAAAGACGGTGCGCGATAGCGGGCAGTGGTAACGCCGGTAAGCGCCGGCGATTTCGAAGAAGGTGCCTTCTCCCAAGCGCATCGGCTTGTCGTCCCATGTCAGATGCGGTGCGGATGCGTCTGCGCCCGAGGGAAGGAGGGGAACGATGGCGGGATAGTCTCCACCGAACTCAGCGGTGCCACGAATGCCGGCATCGTATATTTCGGCCACGAGGTCGCATTTGCGCATGCCCGGTTCAACCACATCGACGATACGTTTGTGCATCAGTTCGACGATCTTGCCTGCCTTGCGCATATAATCGAGTTCGGTCGGGCTTTTGACCGCGCGCTGCCAGTTTACGAGACCGGCGGCATCCCTGAAACGGGCGTTCGGCAGATGTTTCTGCAGCGATGCAAAGGCGGCGGCCGAGAAATAATAATTGTCCATCTCGACGCCGACCGTGAGGCCGGACCATCCCCTCTCCTGGATGATCTCGGACAGCAGGTCCATCGGGTGCCGTTCTGTGGATTGAACGTAGTGGTCCGGGTAACCGATGATGTTGTCATGGGCGAGATACGCCGTGCGCCTGGCGCCATTGGCGTCCTGCTTGCGTCCGTACCAGATCGGCTCGCCATCCGGCGGCACCAGCACGCATTGATGCACGTAGAAGGACCATCCGTCATAACCGGTCAGCCAATGCATGTTGGACGGGTCGGTCACAATGAGAAGATCGATCCCGGCTTTGTCCATGGCATTGCGGGTTTTAGACAGGCGCGCGGCATATTCCTCGCGCGTAAAATTCAGCGTTACGCTCACGCTGCGTCTCCCATTTTTATGGCGTTTTCGATGATTTGGCCGCTCTTGGCCTCCTTTGCGCGTGCAAAGGCGAGATTGGCGATGGCGGTGTCCTGCACCCCGGTGCCCGTGAGATCGGCAAAGGTGATGTCTTTGGTCGAAACACGACCCGGCAGCCTGCCGGCAATGACGTCCCCAAGTTCGGCGAAGTGCTGATCCGACGCGGCGCGCCCGGCGGCGATGGCGTGATGCAACTCACCGAGAATACGGGTTTGCGAGAGCCGGTCCGCGACGTATCGCGCCCTGCCGAATACGGTCGGATCGATCTCGTTCTTGTGTTCGGCGTCCGACCCCATGGCGGTCAGATGCTGGCCTTCTTCCAGCCAGTCGGCAAGAAGGATCGGCTTTTCGGCCGGTGTGGTGGTCACGATGATATCGGCGCCGCGAATGGCTGTCTGCGGATCGGCCACGGCGGTCACCTCAATGCCGTATTCCCGGGCCAAATCGCCCGAAAGTCTCCCAGCCTTGTCATGGTCGCGCGCCCAGATTCGCGCCGACCGGATCGGGTGCACCAGCATCAGGGCCTCGAGTTGCAGACGCGCCTGCATGCCGGCTCCGAAGAGGGCGGCGACGGAAGCATCTTTGCGGGCGAGATGTCGTGCCGCGACTGCGCCTGCTGCTGCGGTGCGCACATCGGTGAGATAGCCATTGTCGAGGAGAAGGGCCTGCACCAGCCCGGTTTTCGCGCTGAAGAGGATCATCAGGCCGTTCAGGCTTGGCAGACCAAGCTTCGGATTATCGAAGAAACCGGGGCTGACCTTGATGGCGAAACCGTCAAAGCCCGGCACATAAGCCGTCTTGACATCCACCTCGCCGCGAAACTCAGGAATATCGAGGCGCAGGATCGGCGGCATGGCGACAGTCCCCGTGGCGAGAGCCGCAAAGGCTCGCTCCACGCAATCGACTGCGGAAAGGTCCAGCTTGACGATGGCGCGCAGGTCTTTTTCCGTCAGGATGGTAACGTGGCTCATGCGGCTCCCCCGTCGATGATCCTCTTGTGAATCGCCGGATCGATGTTCCCGCCCGAAACGATGATGGCGGTCGGGCCGGTGATGTCGATCTTGCCGGAGAGGATCGCTGCGAAACCAACGGCCGCCGCGCCCTCCACCGTCAAACCTTCTTTCTGCGCGGCGTGGCAAATGCCGGCCGCGATTTCGTCCTCCGAGACCAGCACGATGTCATCGAGCAGTTCGCGGCACAGCGCGAAGGTCACGCGGTTCGCCAGACCAATCCCGCCGCCAAGCGAATCCGCCAGGGTTTCTTCTTCCTTGACAGAGATCGGCCGGCCGGCCGTGACCGAGGCGTGCATGGCTGCGCCCCGCTCCATGGAGATGCCGATGACCCGGGCCTGCGGTTTCAGCGCCTTGACAGCAACGGCAATGCCGCCCGCAAGGCCTCCGCCTGAAAGAGGGATGAGTACGGCGGACAGATCGGACATATCCTCGATAATCTCGATGCCGATCGTCCCTTGGCCTGCCACGACGTCTGGATCATCAAAAGGCGGGATCGCAGTCAGGCCGTTGCTTGCGGTCAGGCGCTCCACTTCCTCCTGCGCGTCATCCTGGGACATGCCGATGATCCGGATATCTGCGCCGAGCGCACGGATGGCTTCGACCTTGTTCGCCGGCACGAGTGCCGACATGCAGATCGTGGCGGGAATTTCGAGCTTGCGCGCCGCATAAGCAACCGCGCGGCCATGATTGCCGGTGGAGGCGGTGACGAGGCCGCGTCTGCGCGCACCGTCATCAAGCGAAAGGACGGCGTTCATTGCGCCGCGCAGTTTGAAGGCGCCGATGGGCTGCAGCGTCTCCAGCTTGAGATGAACGGGGTGACCGCAGCGTTCCGACAGATTGTCCGAGTAAACCAGCGGGGTGCGTTCCACCTGTCCTGCAAGCCGCGCTGCAGCCTGCCTGATCGCGGCCATCGAGACCGGAAGCGGATTTTTTCCAGCGGATATGGACAGGTTTTCGCTCTTCATGATTGTCATGTTGAGAGCGAACTAAAATCATGTCAATTATTATATTGTAATGATTCAATGATTTTCAACCGGCCACCTCAGCCGATTGAACCTATATCGTAGACGGGCGGCAATTGCTCGAAGGCCTGGCGCACGGTCGTCAACGCCTTGACAAGGGCGGGATGATTGAGGCGGCCACCGAGGCAAATGCGGATGCCGCCGCCATGGCCCGGGCCGGCAACAAACGGTTCCGAAGGGGTGACTGCGACGTTCTGGTTTGTCAGCGAACGCACCAGTCCATCCTCTGTCCAGCGTGTGGGAACCTTGAGCCAGGCGCAAAAGGAGAGGGGATGGGTCGAGGCTATGTGGTCGCCCAATATCTCCGTCGCAATCTTTTGCCGTGCGCGTGCTTCGGTGCGCTGCACGTCCAGCAGACGCCGCGCGGTGCCGTTTTCCACCCAGCGGGTGGCGATCTCGGCCGTCAGATAGGTTCCGCTCCAGCTCGACACACGCAGGATCGAGGCGGCGCGGATGGAGTAGGCAGGAGGCACGACGAGATAACCGACGCGCAGCCCGGTCAGCACCGTCTTGGTAAAGCTGGTGACGAAAAAGCCCAGATCAGGCAGCATTTCCGCGATGGATGGCAGATCATCCTCTATCATCGGTCGGTAGACCTCGTCTTCGATGACAAAGACCCCATGCCGCTCCGCAACTGCGGCTATGGCCCGTCTGCGCTCTGCGCCTGAGACATGTCCGGTCGGATTATTGAGCGTTGGAATGAGCACGAGAGCCCTGACGCCGCCTGCTTCGCAGGCGGCCTCCAATGCGTCCGGCAGAATGCCCTCCTCGTCGGTGGGCAGGCCCTTGAGGCTGAAGCCCAGAATGTTCGACAGGCCGATAATGCCGTGATCGGTGAGGTTTTCGCAGAGAACCACGTCGTTCGAGCGGACAATGCAGCTCAAGGCAAGGAAAATGCCGTGTGCTGCGCCGTTGGTGACAAGGATGCGTTCGGCCCTCGCAGTCACGCCCATCATTTCAAGCCATGTCCGCGCGGTTTCACGATGGCTGTCGAGACCCGCGACAGGCCGGCATGGGCGCATGAAGCCTGAATTGTCACCGTCGGCCAACTCACGAAGGATGGCGCGCGAGGCGGCCTCGTGTTCCTCCAGATAAACGCCGCGGATGATGGAGAGATCAAGCACCTCGGTTGGGCTGTGATCAAGCATCATGCGGCCGGCACGATCCGTGACGCGTGCCTTGACGAAAGTGCCGCGGCCGATTTCGCCGCTGAGATAACCGAGCCGCTCAGCTTCCTTGTAGGACAGGCTGACGGTCTGTACCGAAAGGCCAAGCTCGCGCGCCAGATCCCGGTGGGTCGGCATGCGATCCATCGGCTTCAGGACGCCGGCGTCGATATCGGCAATGATGCGTTCCGTCAGCGCGGAATGTTTCGTTTCACCCTTCTGCTTGGCCAGCATCGGCCGCCACGCCACCGGCCTGGTTGATGGCGCCGGATCTGGGCTGAGCGGATTGGCTTGACGACGCATGAAATTGTCTCGTTTTTAGAGGGGTAATTTCATGACATTATGCACGCTTCTGCAAAAAGATGAAGCCTTATGCAGAGGAGATGACAATTGCACCGCAAATAGGCGCAACTGTCATCTCTTTGCCGTGCAGATAAGCAGCGGTAGCGCCCGTTGAACGCGACGTCTGAGCGTCAGATTTTCTCGCCGGCCTGAACCAGATCATCCATGACGCTGCGGACGGCTGCTTCGGCTATGGCGATGATCTCGTCCACCTCTTCCCGGGTCGTGACCAGCGGCGGCGCAAAACCCAGAATGTCGCCATGTGGCATGGCCCGTGCGATGAGACCGCCGTTGCGCGCTGCCTTGGAAACGCGAGCGCCAACCGTGAGATGGGGGGCAAAACGGGTCTTTTTCTCCCGATCAGCGACGAATTCGATTGCGCCCATCAGGCCGACGCCACGCACCTCTCCGACGATTGGAAGCTGCGCGAATTTCGCCTTCAGCTGTTCCTGAAAATAGCTGCCGACGGCCCGCGCATTGCCCGGCAGGTTTTCTTTTTCCACGATGTCGAGCACGGCATTCGCCGCAGCCGCACCGATCGGGTGGCCGGAATAGGTGTAGCCGTGCGAAAATGCGCCGACGCGATCCGCCCCTTCCTCCATCACCTTGTAGACCTTCTCGCCGACAATCGCGCCTGAAAGGGGGAAGTAGGCCGAGGTCAACCCTTTGGCGACCGTGATCAGGTCTGGCTCGATCCCATAATGTTGTGAACCGAACATGGAGCCGGTCCGGCCGAAGCCGGTGATGACCTCATCGGCAATCAGCAGGACATCGTATTTTTTGAGGACGGCCTGTATCGCCGGCCAGTAACCTTCCGGTGGCGGCGTGATGCCGCCGGTGCCAAGGACCGGTTCGGCAATGAAGGCGCCGATCGTGTCCGGGTCTTCGCGTAGAATGAGCTCTTCCAGCTCTTCGGCGCGCCGCCTGGAAAATTCGAGTTCCGTTTCGCCGGCTTCCGCGCCCCAATAGTGATGCGGAACGCCGGTATGGAGGATGCCTGCGCGCGGAAGGTCCATGTGGTCATGATAAAAACTCATGCCGGTCATGGAGCCCGAGACCACGCTGCAGCCGTGATATCCCCGTTCGCGGGAGATGATTTTCTTCTTCTGCGGCTTGCCGCGCAGGTTGTTGTAATACCAGACGAGTTTGGCCTGGGTCTCGTTGGCATCGGAACCGGACATGCCATAAAACACCTTGCTCATCTTGCCGGGCGCCATCTTCACCAACCGGTCGGAAAGAATGGCCAGTTCGTCCGTCGTATGGGCGGCGTAGGAATGGTAATAGGCAAGCCGGTAGGCCTGACGGGAAATGGCTTCCGCCACCTCGGTGCGGCCATAACCGACATTGACGCAATAAAGCCCCGCAAAGCCATCGATAAGCTGCCTGCCATGGGCGTCCTGAATGCGGATGCCCTTGCCGGTTTCAACGATGGTCGGTTCGCCGAGTTTGCCGCTGGCGAAATCCTTCAACTGCGTAAAGGGATGCAGAACCGCATTTCGATCCATTTCCGAGATAGTCTTGATGTCGATGGTCATAGGCGAGTTCCTTTCATGCAGCCAGATTGCCGAAGCAGACATATTTGGGTTCGAGATATTCCATGAGGCCGTGGCGCGAGCCCTCTCGGCCGAGGCCTGATTGTTTCCAGCCCCCGAATGGAATGGGCGCACCGGTGAATTTCGGTGTGTTGACCGCCACCATGCCGTATTCGAGCTGGTCGGTCAGGCGCATCGCCCGGCCGAGATCGTTGGTGTAGACGTAGGCCGCAAGCCCCATCTCCGTCGCATTAGCGCGGCGGATCACCTCCTGCTCCTCATCGAAGGGCAATATGGCGGCGACCGGACCGAAAGTTTCTTCGCGGGCGATCAGCATGTCGTCAGTCACGTCGGCGAGCACGGTGGGCGTGACGAAATTGCCGCCGAGCGGACTGTCCTGTCCGCCGCAGACGAGGCGCGCGCCGGCAGACTGAGCCTGCGCGATCTGCTGTCGGCACTTTTCGGCGACGGACGGCCGCGTCATCGGGCCGATGTCGATACCCGGTTCAAGGCCATGGCCAACCGTCAGTTTGTCGGTTGCGCTGGCAAAGCGATCAATGAAACGGTCATAAACCCCGCGTTGAACATAGATGCGGTTTGCCGCGAGGCAGTCCTGTCCCGATGTGGCGAATTTGGCGGCAAGGCAGCCCTGCACGGCTTGAGCGAGATCCGCATCGCCGAAGACGATGAAGGGCGCATGACCGCCGAGTTCCAGCGAGGCTTTCTTGATGGTCGCCGCCGATTGCGTGAGGAGCAGGCGTCCAACCTCGGTGGAGCCGGTGAAGGAAAAAGCCCGCACCTGCGTGTGTTCCAGCAGCCGACGAGCAAGCGGCGCGGCTTCACCGGGCAAAACCTGCAACACGCCTGCCGGCATGCCCGCTTCCTGCGCCAGCCTTGCCAGGGCCAGCGCCGAAAGCGGTGTTTCGGGTGCCGGTTTGACGATCATCGTGCAGCCGGCAGCAAGCGCCGCGCCCGCTTTGCGGGTGATCATGGCTGAGGGGAAATTCCACGGTGTGATGGCCACCGTGACGCCGATCGGCTGCATCCGCACGGAAAGATTGCCGCCTTTAAGGTGGCTCGGAATTGTTTCGCCATAGGATCTCTCGCCTTCGCTCGCAAACCAGTCGAGAAAACCGGTGGCGTAGGAAATTTCGCCGAGCGATTCCGAAAGCGGCTTTCCCTGTTCGGCGCTGATGATGGTGGCGAGGTCACGGAGATTGTCGCGCATCAGGCGGCCCCATGCGCGCAGAATATCGCCGCGTTCGACGGGCAGCATGTCCCGCCACGCCAGAAAGGCGCTGCCGGCTGCTTCCACTGCGGTATCGACATCTTCAATTGTGCATGAGGACACATCAAGCAGATGATCGCCACTTGCCGGATCGACAACGCCCAGCGTCTCCTGGCGTGCCACCCATTGTCCGCCCAGAAAGGCACGATGCTCGATCAGCTCCGGTCGTTGAAGATTTTTCAGCGCTGCGCTGGCGATAGCTTTCATGAGCAGATTCCCTTTTTATTTGTCAGAAGCTTAACTGCGCTGCATGATTGACCGGCAGCGTTTAAGCGCGCTTTGACGCAGGAATAATGCTTAGTTTTATATAAAAACGCAGGGATCCCGCATGAATCAGATTGACCGAGCCGACCGAGCGCTGCTTGACGCCGTGCAGAAAAACAATCGCTTGACATCGGAAGAGCTGGCCAAAATCGTCAACCTGTCACCAACCGCGTGCCAGCGTCGGTTAAAGCGCCTGCGTGATGAGGGGGTGATCGAAGCCGATGTGGCAATTATTTCGCCCAAGGCCGTCGGGCGTGGCATCACCATGATCGTTCTCGTCTCGCTGGAGCGAGAAAGGGCCGATATTGTCGATCGCTTCAAGGCCGCCATTCGCGCCACCCGGGAGGTCATGATCGGTTATTATGTGACTGGTGACGCCGACTTCATCCTGGTGATCACGGCCAAGGATATGGAAGATTATGAAGCCTTCACCCGCCGGTTCTTTTATGAGAACCATGACATCAAGGGGTTCAAGACGATGGTCGTCATGGACCGCGTGAAGGCGGGATTCGCCTTTCCGATCGACCCATGATCGGACGTCCGCTTTCCTTACCAGCCATAACTGAAGGTCAGCCCGCTGCCGTTATTCCCATCCTGCACTACATTGGTTTCCGTGTTGCGGCCATACTGGAAGATGCCATAGGCATTGTTGTTGCCATTCTGCTGCAGCGTCGCGGAATGGCCAACGCCGCGTTGCCGGATAAAGCCGAGATTGCCGCCGCCGTTCTGGGCGATGCCGGCGGCGTTGCCACGGCCGAGCTGGCGGATATCGGCATCTTTCAGGCCACGGTAGAGCGAATAGGCGCGAAGACCTGTCGAAAGCAGGTCACCATCGGCGGCATTGCCGGGTGCGAGGTCGAAGGAGATGCGGCCGCCGGCATGGGCGGGTGCGGCAAATCCAATGGGTGTCAGGCCACCAACAAGCAGGGTAACGGTAAGAAGTTTCAATATGTTGCGGGTCATTCTGATCTCCATCTGTCAGCGCCTTGCCGATGATCGATAATCGCATCCTGCAACTGAACCCGACCGGAATTGCCCATTCACATGTCGTTCAGTCGTTCGGCGCGATCAAAAGAAAAGGGCGCCCGAACTGGCGCCCTCTATGTGAATAATTCACAAACATGCCGCGGCTTAGTCGCCGTCAACCTGCTTCGTGCAGCTGAAACTCCTGCCATCGATCATCATATCGAGCACGGCCTTGTAACGGGCTCCCTTGGCATCCAGCGTCACCGCGCTCAGCAGTTGCGAACGTCCGGCGGCGGCATCAAAGTCGCCGCCCTGATTGATGACCGAACGTCCGCCGCTTCCCGACTTTTCGACGTGAAAGGCATAGGTCCCGCCGGCAGGTGTGTCGCCCCTGGCAAAGGCCTCCAGCCTCACCATGCCCGCCTGCGGCGTCGCCTTGATCTCGCAGACCTTTCCCTCTGCCGGTTCCCTTGCCGTCGATATGGCCGCAACGGCGCCGGCGGGAAGCAGGGCCATTGCAAGGATCGCCGCCAGGCGGTGCGGATGTCTGACGCTATGGGGCATGGCTAGTCTCCCTGATGACCTGAGTTTCGATCCCGACCGGTTTCACGTCGCACCGCCGCTTAAGGGCAGGCCTGCACGAAGGCCGCGACATTGTCGTTGCCGCCCTGGCTCACATTGGCGCTGCAGCCGCGGCCCACCTGCACACCGGCCGCGATATTGCCGTTGCCATCCTGCGTCAGGATGGTGGTGTGGTTGGAACCGAACTGGCCGATGCCGGCCACATTGCGGCTGCCGTTCTGATAAGTGGAGCCGTAATTGTCATGCCCTTCCTGGCCGACAGCAGAAAGGTTATGCCGGCCATACTGGTGACCGACAATCCGGTTGTAGCTGCCGTTCTGGTAGGTGCGGATCCGGTTGCCATACCCTTCCTGTGCACCACCGGCAGAGTTGGACCAGCCATATTGTTCGATGCGCACATCATTGGCCATGGCGGGCGCCGCGGCAGCGATGCCGACGAGAGTGACGAGTGCACTTGCAATGAAAGACTTCCGGATCATGACTGTGTCTCCTCAGGCGGATAAGACCGCGGTTGAACGTCTTTGTTTTAGACGGTCCCGCCGGAACGGAAGCTGAAGGCACTATTCAGTCGGGGTTCATTGGCAGGGCACCGCTCATCGCCTTCGGCGCCACGGAAATCCGTCTCGCCGTTCTTCCAGTATCCTGACACGGTGACACGGCTGCGATCGATCAGGCGTCCCGGTGCTGCGGTCAACATCACGACGCAGTCACCGGGCACGATCCCGATGAAAGCCCGCCAGGTCTCACGGAGCGGGTCATTGCCGTCGTTCTGTTGGGACGGGGATTTGGTTATCTGCTGAAGTGGGGGAAAAGCAGAGGTCGCGAGCGCGGCCGCCTGGGCCAAAGGCAAATCATTCTGGACCGGCAACCTTTCAAACCGCCATCCGTTTAAGCATCCATGACCGATGCTGACGCAAAACCGAAACCAGTCGATGGCACCGGCCAGAATGGTGCAGAGAATGTTCATGCTAACGATGATCCCCTACCGCCGGAGGAAATGGAACCTGCTTCGGGTTTGACACCGGAAGAGGCCGCAGAGGCCCGCAAGAAATATCTTCTGAAACGCTTCTGGATCAGCGCGCGAGGGTTCTGGAGCCGCCGTGGCGATGCGTTGGCATGGCCGTTCTCGATCGGGCTCCTGGCGATGATCGGCATAAATGTCGGTTTCCAATATGGCATCAACGTCTGGAATCGCGGGATTTTCGACGCGATTGAAAAACGGGATGCATCCACGGTTTATTTTCTCGCTTCGATATTTCCGCCGCTGGTTCTCGGAAGCGTTATGATCGTGACCTCACAGGTCTACGTCAGAATGCGCATCCAGCGGCGCTGGCGCTCCTGGTTGACCAAGGTGCTGGTCTCCCGATGGATTGCACATGGCCGCTATTACCAGCTCAACCTGATCGATGGTGACCATCAGAATCCGGAAGCGAGGCTGTCGGAGGATATGCGGATCGCCACCGAAGCACCCGTGGATTTCGTGGCGGGCGTCATTGCCGCCTTCGTGTCGGCGTCTACCTTTATCGTCGTCCTGTGGACGATCGGCGGCGCCCTGACGCTGCCGATCGGCGGAGCATCGATCACGATACCCGGCTTTCTCGTGATTGCGGCGGTGATCTATGCGCTCATTACATCGAGTTCCATCGCGTTGATCGGCCGGAACTTCGTCAGGGTCTCCGAGGTCAAGAACCAGCTGGAGGCGGAATTCCGCTACACGCTGACCCGCGTCCGGGAAAACGGGGAAAGCATCGCCCTGCTTGGTGGCGAAGAGGAGGAGCGAAGCGACCTCGACAACAGATTCCGCAATGTCCGGCAGCAGTGGAAGCAGATGGCGCAGCAATATATGCGCACCACTGTCGTGTCGCATGGATCGATGTTGATTGCGCCGGTTGTTCCGCTTCTTCTCTGCGCGCCCAAATTTCTCGACGGCAGCATGTCCCTCGGTCAGGTCATGCAGGCGGCATCCGCTTTCACCATCGTTCAATCCGCCTTCGGCTGGCTGGTCGACAACTATCCCCGGCTGGCGGATTGGAATGCCTGCGCACGCCGCGTTGCCTCCCTGATGATGTCGCTTGACGGGCTAGAGCGGGCCGAACAGAGCGAAAAGCTTGGCCGGATCGTCCGTGGTGAAACGGAAGGCGAGACCATGCTCAGCCTCAAGGATGTTTCGGTGTCGCTCGGCGACGGTACGGCCGTCGTCAAGGAGACCGATGTCGAAATCGGGCGCGGAGAAAGAGTGCTCGTCGCAGGCGAATCCGGATCCGGCAAAAGCACGCTTGTTCGGGCAATTGCGGGCCTGTGGCCATGGGGCGGGGGCAGCGTCAGTTTTCGCGCCGGCAGCCGGCTTTTCATGTTGCCGCAGCGGCCATATATTCCCTCCGGCACCCTTCGCCGGGCGGTCTGCTATCCGCAGGCGGCCGAGAGCTGGACTTTCGAAGAAATAGGGGAGGCTCTCGACAAGGTCGGTCTTGGCCATCTCAGGGACAAGGTGGAAGAGGAAGCGCCGTGGGACCAGACGCTGTCAGGCGGTGAAAAACAGCGGCTGACCTTTGCCCGGCTGTTGCTGAATAATCCTGACATCATCGTCATGGACGAAGCGACCGCAGCTCTCGACGAAAAAAGCCAGGACAGGATGATGCAGACGGTGATTGACGAATTGCCAGACGCCACGATCATCAGCGTGGCGCATCGTGCCGAGCTCGAGGCCTTCCATAGCCGAAAGATAACGCTGGAACGTCGGGAAGGCGGCGCAAAGCTGGTCAGCGACATCCTCCTCATTCCCCGCAAGGCCCGATCCGGCTCCCTGCTTCGGCGTATGGTCAAGCGCCGGTAAGAGGCCGTCAGTGGCCCCGAAATTCTAACGAGAATGAATATCGCCCTTTCCGGTGTTCCCGTCTTGTCCGGTGTCACCCGTAAGAACGATAGACGTCCATGCGGTGACGTCATAAAATGGCTGGCAGAGGAGGCAACGAAATACTCTTGGGAGGAAACAATGCCTATCTTCATGGACCGGCACGAGCTTGCCGGCGTTTCCGCCGCGGATATTGCTGCGGCACACCTTAAAGATCTCAACATCCAGGATCAGTATGGCGTCAGGTTCTTGACCTACTGGTTTGATGAAAGACGCGGCACGGCCTTTTGCCTTATGGATGCCCCGGACGCCGCAACCGCGCAGTGCGTGCATCGCGAAGCGCACGGGTTTGTCGCCAGTGAAGTGGTGGAAGTCGCGCTGTCGGCGGTGGAAGCATTTCTCGGGCGCATACAGGATCCGGTGGCTGTTGGGGCTGTCTCGAAAGATATGGACGCCGGCCACCGCGCGATCCTTTTCACTGATATTGTCGGTTCAACCGAGATGACGGCCCGTCTCGGTGATCGCATGGCGGCGGAACTCATCCGTGCGCATGATGCCCTCGTTCGTGGTTGTCTGGGGCGACGATCGGGACGGGAGGTCAAGCATACCGGTGATGGCATAATGGCCGTATTCTCCTCCGCGCCGTTTGCCGTGGACTGCGCCATTGATATCCAGCGCGAGTTCCATCGTTACAACAGCGACAAAGGGGAGCCCATTCACATCCGCATCGGGCTGGATTGTGGGGAGCCGGTGGAAGACAGCAATGACTTCTTCGGCGCGACCGTGCAATTGGCCGCAAGACTTTGCGCTGCTGCTGAGAGCGATCAGATCCTGATATCGGACAAGACCTTCCAGGAATATGGCGGCGCTGATGTGCTCGTGCATGGCGATCGTTACAGGCTGAAGGGCTTTGCCGAGCCGGTCCTCGCTTATAGTTGCGAGTGGCTGCATTAGCTACGGCACGCAGCCCTTGCGCAAAATCCTGGGCTGAAAGCGCATGCCTGCGGGGTATAAGGGTAGATCGGCGGGCTGGCCTTCAGCGCCATATTTCCATCAGGCCGCCTGAGGCTCCATGCACTGGGTCTGTCTCAGGTTTCGGCAGGGATTTTATCCGCTCAAGCATTTCCGCGTTTGGTGAAGATGTCTGAATATCGGCCTTTTGACCGGGCGGATAAGCACCTACCACTTGAAAATCCGCAGAAGATCTCAGCTTCATATGGCCGGTTCCGGCGGGCAGTATCATGCAGTCATCCTGGGTGACATCAATGATTTGCCCCTCCGGCCCGCCGATCTGCAATGTCGCCTCACCACGCCCCACGCCCAGAACCTCATGTGCGCCGCTGTGGTAATGATGGTAGTCGAACACGCCATTGCGCCAGATGCCGCTCCATCCGTTGCGGGAAAATATCGCTTCGAAATCCGCGGAATGAAAGTCTGTGCCGACATTTCGATAAATGACGACGGCAAAGGTCTGATTGTTGGGAACCTGCCCGCCGGGGCCGAAAGTGAGTTGCTCGGTTTTCATGTTGATGCTCCTCACCGCCCTGCACGCAAGAGGGCGGGCTTCTCGGACGTTCAGGTCATAATCTCATGAGAATACCAGTTCCGGCAGTCTCAAGCTCGGAAAACCAAGCTTGAGACTGCCGGAGGAGTGGCCGGTTTATTCGGCCGTCGCCTGAATGTCTACCTTGTCGAGAAGCCCCATCGGATTGTCGGAGGCGGCAACCAGGTCAAAAATACCGAGGCCATTTGCGCCCGTGGATTTGACCGTTACCGTCAGGGTCCCGGGTTTGCTGATGAACTGGACGAGCGCTTCCACCGCGTTTTGCAGCTTCGGCTGTTCAGCTGCCACCTGCGGCAGCATCATGCCAGCCACCAGTGTCAAAGTGGCGCGCACCTGATCTTCTGTCATATCGTTCTGCAGGGCATAAAGCTTGATCGCCTTGGCCATCAAACCTTCGTCCTTGATCGTGAGTTTCACCTCGCGGCCGGCGAGCCCGAAGAGCGCCGCCTGCGCGCGATTGACGTCAAAAGAGAAGAACTCTTCGGTAAAGCCGCTTACCAGACCGGCAAAATTGACGCTGCCGAAATCCTTGCTGCTGAGCGAGATGTCGCGGATCACCAGGTTGCTGTTCGGTTCGTCCCAGCCGGCCGCAAGGCCATAAGAGAAGGCGAGCGTTTCAAGACCCAGTTTGCGGGCCTCGACGAAAACTTCCTCTTCCGAGTCGGCGGGGATCGGAAGCGTGAGCTCGTCCTGCCTGATCTCGATATCGGTGGGGATGCCGTTGAAGGGCTTGGTCAGCCCCATCTCGAAATTCTTGAGTGAGAACTTGATGCGTTCAGGCGTTCCCGTCGTTTCTTCCTCCGGCTTTTCCGGCGCGGCCATGTCGACGTTGATGCCGCCGACGCGCACCCGGCCAAGTTCCGGTATCAGGCGGTTAAATTGAAAGGTCTCGATCTGCGTCTCGTCGAGCGCGATGATCTCGGAAATTCCCTTGATCGTTGAACTCCAGTCAAAGCCCTTGAGGCTTGCTTCCGCGACTTCGATCTTGCCGTCGCCATCTCCGATAGACATGCCATTCAAGCCGAAGTCGAGCTTGCGGCTGTCCATCTGCATGTCGATGCGGTCGATGGCGGCCTTGACCCTTTTGCCAGCCGCCCCTTCCTTTTCATCCGGCGCGTCGACCTTGAAGCCGATGAGCTGCATGTTGCTTTTGCCGATCATGTCGAGAATGGACACGACCTTTGCGAAAAGCGCCTGGCGCGCTTCCGGTGAAAGCTCGTCAGGATTTTGGGTGGTCGTCAGCGCTTTCAGGGTCTCCAGCAGCGGTTCAGACGGCATGCGGGCGGTAAAGCCGTCGCTGCGGATTTCATCATAGCTGAAATGAGCGTCTCCGTCAGAAAAGGAGACAGCCTTGACGGAGAGCGGCCCGTAAAGCGGTTTTTCTTCCTTGTCTTCAGGACCGGCCTTTTCCGTATAGAGCCGGGCGAGATAAGCGACATCGATGTTCTCGCCGGCGATTGCGCCGGTCGAGACGACCATATGCTTGTCCTTCATCGCCCCGTCGCTGTCGGGAAGCTGCATCTTGATATCGTAGCCGCCATTGTCGATCGAATAGCGGGCGATGCGACCGCCGGCGATCTCGGAGAGAGCGACGTTCTTGTAAACGGTCTTCTGCTCGGTGGTCGCGACGGACTGGGTAAACGTCACCTCGGGGGTGGAGATACGCGCGGCTGCGAAGCGCTCGATGCGCCGGGGCAGGGAGTTGCCGTTTTCCTTCGCCTGTCCCGGCTTTTCGAAAGCGGCATTCTCGACGCGGGCCTGCGCCATCGAAATCTTTCCGGTGGGCACATCGATATCGATGGTCTTCATATCAAGCGCGCCGTCCAGAAACGGAAGTTTCGGACGTCCGTCGATAGCCGCGATCTTGATATTCTTGCCGTCTTCAAGCGGCAGCGTCAGATCGCGAACATGAATTTTCCCGAGAAAATCGACCTCGATGGAAGTGGCCGTCGCGCCGCTGCGGGCAACGAGTTCCTTCACCTTTGCTTCGTAGAAGGTCTTGCCGCCGATGACGCCTGCGGCAGCAACGGCAATAATTGCAACCGCCGCCCAAAGCGCCCGGCGCCGACCCTTGCCGGTCTGGGTGTTTTCCTGTTCCACGAAGTTGGTCCTCTCTAACGAACTGATATTAGCCGCCTTTTAAGCACGCAAAAGTTGCTTAGCAAGTGGTCATTGCTGTCTGAATCCCGGCGTGAAAAGTCTCGACGCGGATGAGGTGTTTCCGCACCCGTTCCCCATCGGGTTGAAGCTATCTCCAGAACATGAGCGCCATACCGCTCACGACAAGTGCGGCGCCGGCCCATGCGCCGGGCGCCGGCGCCTCCCGCGTTCTCAGCCACAGCAGCGGCAGGATAATCACCGGCGTGGTTGCCGACAGTGTCGAGACAATGCCGACCTTGCCGCCGGAAAGGGCAAAAAGAAGCAGCGTCATGCCGAAAGCCAGGGCGATGATGCCCGTGAACGCCGTCTGGAGGAACAGGCTTCTGGTCATCGGGCCTCTGGGCCGAACCGCGTCGATAGGCATCATGGTAAGCGCAGTCAGGCAAAGGGCGGCCACCCCGACACGCAGCATCGAAGCGGCAAGAGGATCGATCCCGGTCGCCATCACGGGCCTTGCAATGAGCGAGCCGACCGCCTGGCTGAGCGCTGCCAGAAGCCCGAAGAGCACGCCGAGCCAGAGAGGCCCCTTCACGCTCTCCCATTCATGCAGCTGCGCCTTGCGCTTGCCGAAGAGAATTGCCAGTAGCACGCCGCTGAGCGTCAGGCCTATGCCGACAACGGCACTTGCGGGAAGCTGCTCGCCAAGCACCGCCCATGCCAGCAGCGCGGCGATCGGGGCATTCAGCGCAAACAGGATTCCCGAACGGCGCGGCCCCAGCCGGTTGAGGCAGGTGAAGAGCAGCGTGTCGCCAACAAAAATGCCGATGAAGCCGGAAAGAAGAAGTGACGACAGCGCCTCGGGCTGAATTTCCCGCCAGGAGCCTGACGCGAGCACATAGACCCCGAGCAGAGCGGCGACAAAAAGCTGCCGCGTCCTGTTGAAGGCCAGCGCTCCGAGCCGCCCCGCCGGGCCCGCGGCAAGAAGCCCGGTTATCGCCCAGCACGTCGCGGCGCCCACGGCAGCCAGTTCATAGATCGGCATGTTTTCCCCGTCGATTCGCAGCCTGCTTCCGGCTGCGGACACTATCCCTGCCTGCACCCATCGCAGATTCCGGGGTCGCCCGCCATACCATAAGCATCACCATCAACGGCATGAACCCGCCTATGCCCACGCCGCGCTAGCCGGCGCGGTCGCTCCGCCACAGATCCGCCGCACCCGCTTAGCAGCCCTTCTCGATGTCAGCTTGCGCCGGCATCGAGACTGCGAAGGGGCAGTTCATTCACCGTGCGTCATGCGCCATTGATGATATTGCAGATGCCTTCGCGGATGACGTTCTTGTCCGCGATCTGTCCTGCCTGAATGTTGAAGACAGCATCAATCCGCACAGCGGCGCCCTTCTGCCGGGCCACGACCCGCAGCGTCTGAATTCTGCCGCTGCCGCTGGTCTCCTGGTGCGCATCGATGGAAGACAACGCCTTGTTGATCTGGATGCCGGAGAAACCTTCCGCCGCCACGGCCTGAGCAAGCTTTTGCAGCACGGCAGGCGCTTTCGCCTTCGGCAGTTCCTGCCAGGACTTGTAAGAGACAGCCGTCACCATCGGTACGCCTGAGACAGTGAAGTTCTTCTCGCAGGATGCGGCGAGGACGGGGCTTGAGAAGGCGATCAGGCCAAGAGCTGCTATGACATATTTCATTTCGAATAATCCAATCGTTGGTAAAGGCCGAAAGCTGCCGGCCGCATCAGAATGTCGACCGTTTTCCTCTGTAGGTGGACGGAGGCGGAAGAGCTTCATGGGCCTGCGCCAGCGTTTCAAGCCATGTCGCCAGGCCAGCGGGAACTTCCTCGTTGCCCGCTTCCAGCGCCTCAATCCATGAAAGTTCGCATTGCAGCGCGGACGCAATATTGATCGGCGTCCAGCGGATCACCCGCAGGCATTGATTGAAGCGTTCTGGTGACATGATGATTTGATGTTTTCCCCGTCATTTTCCCGGCGAAGCTCACTCAGGCGGCAGCGAGAGTCAATCTTTTTCTGCAACTTTTGATGGCTTGTTTTCGACCCAACAGTTGCATCCGCCGCCCGTTGCCGAACGCCAGGCGCATGAAGGGGAAAGGCCGGTTACCCAAACGAAACGGCCGGGCGACGCATCGGCATTTCATCCCCGGGACCATCCCTCCCGAAAAAACTTAGTTAATCTGCTAAGTTTTCCCTTGCCCCGTCACGATGAAACATGATAGTTAGCAACATGACTAAGCATCATCAGGAACTTTCACTGATCTTCCAGGCTCTGGCCGATCCGACGCGACGGGCGATTCTGGCGCGCCTTGGCGGCGGGCCGGCGCCGGTCATGGAACTGTCCGCACCCACGGGGCTGCGTCTGCCCACGGTGATGCGGCATCTTTCCGTGCTGGAGGAGGCAGGGCTGATCATCACGTCCAAGGATGGGCGGGTGCGCACCTGCGCCATCGTGCCGGAAGCGCTGGAGCCGGTAAGCACATGGCTCGATGAGCAGCGGGCCGTGTGGGAGAGCCGGCTTGACCGGCTGGAGGCATTTGCAATGCAGGCCATGAAGGAGGATTCAGAATGACAACGAAACCGGGTCAACAAAGCGCGCACGCTGAACCGCATCTGCCACAAGACCGTTTCGCGACGCTCAGCTTCGAACGGGAAATTGCCGTTCCGCTATCGGCTCTCTGGCAGGTCTGGCTCTCACCCGCCGCCCGGGCGGTGTGGGCCTCTCCCTCGCCCTCGGTCACCGTGGAATTCCTGGAGGCGGACAGCAGGCTGGGCGGTCGCGAAGTTTCGCTCTGCAAGGTCGCCGGCCAGCCGGATATTCGCTGTGAATGCGGCTGGCTGGAGCTGCAGCCAACCCGCCGCAGCGTGAATTACGAGGTGGTCTCATCCGGCGGCGTAACCCAGTCGGCAGCGCTGGTAACTGCCGATTTTCAGGCTGCGGAAGAGCGTAGCCGCTTGACCGTAACGGTACAGCTTTCCTCTCTGGCGGAGGATATGCGCGATGGCTATCAACAAGGTTTCAGCGCCGGTCTCAATAATCTGGCCAGCGTGGCCGGGCGAACCATGGTGCTGGAGCGAACGATAAAGGTGCCGCGAAACATCGTCTGGAAAGCCTGGATGAACGAGAAGACGCTGCCGCAATGGTGGGGTCCTGAAGGGTTTTCCTGCCGCACGAAGAGGATTGACCTGCGCACCGGCGGGGAATGGGTCTTTGACATGATTGGCCCTGACGGCACAGTCTTCCCGAACCATCATCGTTATGTCGAGGTCCGGCCCGAAGAGCGAATCGGCTATACGCTGCTATGGGGCGAAAACGGGCCGAAACATGCCGATGCCTGGGCCTCCTTCGAAGATCAGGACGGCGAGACGAAAGTTGTGCTGGGCATGGTGTTCAGCACGGAAGCCGAGTTCCAGCAAGCGAAGGGCTTCGGCGCCGTGGAGCTGGGTCAGCAAACGCTGGGCAAACTGGAACGCTTCGCCAAGGCGCTATAGATGAGCCGGGCCGCCAGCTCCATGTGCGGAGGTCTCGATACTGGCCTCTTGTCCAGACCGACAATTACTCTTCAAAGCCGCTCTGCGCGCGCGAGATCGTCTTGCAGGTTCCACCATCCTTCTCGCCAACCATGCGCTTGTCACGAATGACCGAACCCTTGGCGATATCGATCTCCCATGCCACCGAGCCTTCATTCAGGCTCGCTTTACCACCGGCAAAGGTGCCTTTCTCCATTCTCTGACTTCCAGAAGCCGGGACATAAACTCCAAATGTCCCGGCGGCTTCGTCGAGAGCGAAATTGAACACCTGAGGAGTTCCTTTCGAACTTGCGAATTCACAGCTAAGGTATGTTGGCGTGGCAAAGGCAACAGCGCTGGAAAAGAGCATTGCGGCAGCCGCAAATCCGGTTCCCGTGGTGACCTTCAATTTTTGATCCATTCGTGTTCCCTGGTTCTATTTGAGATATTCGCGGTTCTGGCCGCAGTCGTCGCTCTCATCCGCGCCAAAAGTGGCTGGTGGTATGCAGCAGTTTTGAAGTGGTACTCCCTCATAATAGATAGTGTCGAGTCACAGCTTGGAAACCAGTGCATCGCAAGAGCCTGCCGATTCTAGAATCGTTATGTGAGCTTTGGTTGTTTTTGTTAAGCTCTGCAGCTAATGAGTGATTCCTGTCGTGGCGCCCTAACTTAGGGCAGCTTACTCAGATATATCAGGGGAGAATCCATGATTTTTGAGGTCAATTCCGATCAGATTGAACGGCTGGATGAACATCAGGTTATTGATCTTCTACGTCGTCTCATCAGCGCCGAACTCAATAAGAATTCTATCCCTTTACGATCCGGTACAGCCCCTGCACAGATCACCATACCTGACGGTGGTGACGATTCACGAGTTTCATGGTCAGGCGGCCCAAATGAAACAGATTGGCTGCCCAGCCGCTTTACGATTTTTCAGAGCAAAAAGGGAGCGACCTCTCCCGCAGGGTTAAAGGCAGAGACTCACACTAAATCCACGCAAGGCACCAAAGCTCCAAAATTGAATGAGGCGCTTGAGGAAGCCATTTTGCAGAGCGGCGCCTATGTCATCGTTACGCCCACTCCGGTTGTCGGTACAAACGTTGACCGCCGTATTAATGCTATTCGAGAGGGAATCGGCGACACGGGTAGCGATCCGTCTTTGTTGTCTTCCATCCAAATTTATGACTGTAACAGACTTGCTGCCTGGACAAATACGCATCCGTCAGTGGTGCTTTGGCTCAACGCGTTGCTGCGTGATGTTTATCTTGGCGGTTTTCAAACGTTTGATGATTGGAAGCGATCTCCGGAAATTTCAGAAATCGAGTTTCAGCAAAGTGACGATACGCGATTTGTTGTCAAAGGATCGGAAACCCAGACTTGGCAGAACGAAGATGCCTCAATTTTACAGGAAAAGTCCTTTGAGGGTATTAGGCAGGTCATATCTACCTTTCTTTCTACACGCGGCAATGCAGTACGTGTAATAGGACCATCGGGGTACGGAAAGACGCGCCTTGTCCATCAACTCATCGCGAGCCAGACCGAATTTCTTCAAGACGTCTTGAGCGAGAGCCAAATCATCTATTGCCTCTACGAGGACGTAAAAGATCGACTTCTGAACATTGCGCGTGAAATTGCTGACACCGGTTTGAATAGCCCCTAGATTTGTAGACACCTTCTTTCCTAATTTTGAGGCAAGAAGAGCATCATGAGCAAATCGAATTTCAGCGAAGAGTTTAAGCGT
>NZ_FYEM01000014.1:0-150745 GCF_900188475.1 Agrobacterium sp. 719_389 | reverse complement strand
TCGTTCCTCAGGCACCACAATCTGGTTCACTCGATGAGCCGACGCGGCAACTGCCATGACAATGCGGTGGCCGAGAGCTTCTTCAATCTTCTGAAGCGAGAGCGGATACGGCGCAAAGTCTACCGTTCACGCGATGAAGCACGCCAGGACGTGTTCGACTACATCGAAATGTTCTACAACCCGAAACGCAAACACGTCAGGAACGGGATGCTGTCGCCCGTCGAGTTCGAGAAGCAGCAGAAAATCTAACCCGAGGGTGTCTACGAAACTCGGGGCTATTCAATACGAGCAGAAATGCAAATGTAGATCTGACCTGCACTTATCAACCCCTTAGTCGTTCCCATTATCAAAGCCGGAGTTGGCCTGCACCAACGAGGACATTTTTCAGGAGCACCCGGCCAGAGTCATGTTCATACTGTGGTTCCAACACTACGCAATGTTGACACTTTGAAGCCCTAGGCTTATTGGCGTCGTTTAAAATTAGTTGAAGAGGCTCTGCAGTTCGGCAGAACCTTTTTCACGCGTTTCACCAAAATTGCGTGATAAATATCATCGAGCTTGGCACGGCAGTGATTGGAACCTTAAAAGCCATCCCGCATAACAACATGCTCCTGATTGTGCGATTGAAAATCTGTGTGAGCGTCGACGTCAAATAAGGATGTTTCTGTGATCGGATCGTTTTTGTCGCCAAACGACAAGAAGTTGCTGACGCGACTTTTTAAAGAAAATTTCAAAAAGCACGTTGGCTGGTACTCTGCTGCAATCGCGGCTATGCTTGTAGTCGCCGGTATGACGTCTCTCAGCGCATGGATCATGCGTGATATCGTCAATAGCGTTTATCTGAAACAGGGTTTCAACGTCGTTCTCGAAATTGCAGTTGCCGTCGCAGTCATCTTTATAGTCAAAGGACTCGCGACTTTTGTACAGAGTTATTATCTGAGCAAGGCTGGCAACAGCATTGTTGCTGAACAGCAACGCAAGATTTATGACAGGCTTTTGAAACAAGGGGTTTCCTTCTTTCAGAATTTGCCGTCCTCTGAATTGCTCGTCCGTGTTACCTATAATGCTCAATCCGCTCGCAGCGTCATAGATACGATTGTCACGTCGTTCGTCCGAGACCTTTTCTCGCTTCTCGGATTGATCGTCGTGATGTTCGCTCAAAATTTCCTTTTGAGTGCTATTTCCATGATTATTGGCCCGCTTGCGATTTTCAGCGTGCGCCTGGTTCTGCGCCGTGTCCGCAAGATCATGGAGGCGGAACTCGCTTCACTCGGCGAAATCGTCAATGTCGTGCAGGAAACTAGCATCGGCGTTCGTGTGATCAAGGCGTTCTCCCTGGAGAAGCTGATGCGCCAGCGCATGAACAAGGCGGTGTCGGACGTCGAACAGCGTGCCAACGGCATTGCGAAGCTGGAAGCAGCGACAAGCCCCATCATGGAAACATTGTCTGGCCTTGCGATTGCAGCTGTCATAGCTATCTCCGGTTACACTGTCCTTGAAAAAGGCGGCTCGCCAGGGGATCTGATGGCATTTATCACGGCATTGCTCCTCGCTTACGAACCCGCAAAACGTCTTGCCCGTATGAGAGTACAGATCGAGGGCGGAATGATTGGCGTTCGCATGATGTTTGAAGTGCTGGATGCCCCATTGACTCTCGCCGAGAAAAAGGACGCCGTACCGCTCCCGAAGGCAAGCGGCGACGTTGAACTTAAGAACGTCAGCTTCGAATATGTTTCCGGCCAACCCGTTCTTAGGGACGTCAGCGTTCTGTTCGAAGGCGGCAAGATGACTGCGCTGGTCGGCCCATCCGGCAGTGGCAAGTCGACTATCATCAACCTCATGATGCGTCTTTACGACCCGCAGAACGGTTCTGTTGAAATCAACGGTACGGATCTCCGCGATGTTTCCTTTGCTAGCCTGCGTGAACATGTTTCGTATGTCGGTCAGGAAACCTTCCTTTTTTCCGGGACGATTAAGCACAACATCTCCGTCGGTCGCGACAATGCGACAGAGGAAGAGATCATCGCTGCAGCCAAGGCCGCAAATGCGCATGACTTCATTATGAAGATGCAGGACGGATACGAAACCAGGCTCGGTGAAAACGGATCCGGCCTATCGGGCGGTCAGCGCCAACGCGTGGCCATTGCTCGCGCAATGCTTCGAGACGCGGATATCCTGATCCTCGATGAAGCGACGAGTGCACTGGATTCCGAATCCGAGTCTCTCGTGCGCGATGCGCTTGAGCGTCTGACTCTCAACAAGACCTCTATTGTCATTGCCCACCGTCTCTCCACCATCAATCGTGCCGACAAGATCGTCGTGATGGATAATGGCGAAGTTGTCGAACAAGGCAGCCGGCGTGAGTTGCTGGCGAACGACGGCCTTTATAAGCGGCTTCACAACATCCAATTTGACGCGGACGTCGCCTGATCAATGAACAAATTCGGGCGGAAATGCCGCTCGAATTAACTTCTGTCCGCTAGAGGCGAGTAAACAGATTTGGACGCACTTTGGTCCCCACGAGCCGCCAAAGTTTTTCAGAATATGGGCTATGGATATCGGGTTACGTTATCGACCGCGGTGCACATGAAGACAGATTGCGAAGCGATATGAAATTGCCTATGGCTTGCAATATGAGTGACACGTCCAAGATAACCCGGCTGAGTTTCCTTGACGGCCTGCGAGGCATCGCGGCATTCGCCGTTATTTTCTGGCACTGGCAGCACTTTTTCTTCAATGGGACAACACCGGGTCCGTTCTCTACGGAAGGTCAGCCGTTTTACCAAGCCGTATCCGTCTTCTATCGGGAAGGCTGGCGGGCCGTCCCGCTCTTTTTTGCTCTCTCTGGCGTGATTTTCTTCTGGTTAGCTGAAGAGAAGCTGGTATCGAAAAAGATGTCATTGGCGGCATTCGCCGTCGATAGGTTCAGCAGGATTTATCCGCTGTACATCGTCACGTTTTTTGCGGTCTTCATTGTTCAATTGTTCGTTCGCGGCGAGACAGGAAGCTATTTTGTCTATCCGTTCTATGACGCCTATCATGCCGTACTGAACATCTTCATGGTGTCAGCCTGGGGGTTCGAAGACGGATGGTCTTTCAATGGACCAGTATGGTCGATTTCCGTTGAAATCCTGCTCTACATTACCTTTGCTTTCGGATGCATACTTGGAAAAGCTCGCTATCTTTTTTTCGCC
Organism: Agrobacterium sp. 719_389; assembly: GCF_900188475.1. NCBI lineage: Bacteria > Pseudomonadati > Pseudomonadota > Alphaproteobacteria > Hyphomicrobiales > Rhizobiaceae > Agrobacterium > Agrobacterium sp. 719_389. Next base: position 147,551 of record NZ_FYEM01000014.1, on the reverse strand, counting down.
AGCCTGTTAATCCTTGGGTATTTACTTCCGGCGTCGGCTTTCAAGGTTGCGAGCGGACTAACGCAATTCTATCTCGCAGGACTTCTATTCGTTGCTTTCAGAAAAGGAAAACAACGATTTGGGAATCGGGCTATCGTTCCGTTTGCAATCGCAGCAATCATATGCTGGGCCGTCCTTATTTTAGTTCCCGAGACAAAGAAGTTCCTACTTGATACGGTCGCCTTTCCCATCGGTATCGTTGCTGTGACCGCATTGAATCTGCGCTACCAGCCTAGGAGTCGCTTATTCGAATGGCTGGGTGACGTGAGTTATTCGGTCTATCTATGGCACTTCCCGCTTCAGTGCTTGTTCGTGCTCACCGCATTTCGATTAGGATACGATAAAAGCGTATTCTACTCGCCGGTAGTCGCTGTGGCATTTTTCGGCGTCGCCACAGTCATTTCTATTCTGTCGTTCTCGTATATAGAGCTTCCAGCTAAACGAGTTCTTAGGTCACTGTTAAAGGGTGGTAGATCGATGCAACCAAAAATCGAGGCACTCAACCCGAACTGATGATGTCAGTCAGGACGGGAGCTGCGCGTGCTCTCCGAGCCGTTGTAATAGTTGTGCACAGCGACGGTCGCGACAGAAAGCGTGAAATCGTGACAGCATTCGGCGATTACGCTCACCAAGGAACATCGAGACTATGACAGGTATCAAAACACTGGCGGAAAACTTCGCAAAAGCGAGCCGCGAGGGTGCAAAAGTCACTCTGGCGGCGTTGCAGGCGGAGGGTCTCATTCCCGGTGACCTTGAGGAGGCTATGGCGGTCCAGCAGGCTTTTGCTGAAAAATGGGCAAAACCGGTTGCCGGCTGGAAACTGGCGATCCGCCCGGATGGTGAGGCCATCGGGGCGCCCATGTTCGATTGCGTTGGGGTCGATGAAACCGATGCCGCTTCTTTTCCTGAAGATGGCACCGAAGGCCTCGAGGTCGAAATCTGCTTTACGCTTTCCGCCGATATCCCCCCTGCGGCAGCGGGGCCGCTGACCAGGGACGACCTGACAGGATATATCGACAAGGTCCACCTTGGTGTGGAACTTCTCCGCTACAGGCTCGTGGAGAAAAATCAGGTGCCTTTTCCGCTCTTTCTCGCGGATCGCCTCGCCAACCATGGCTTCGTCATCGGCCCGGAAGTGGATAGAGGCATCGTGGACGTCTTTGCCGGAAATGGTGAGAACCTGCCGCAGCTTACCGTTACCGAGGGGTCGGTGCAGCTGTTCGACGCCACGGTAAAACATCCCAATGGTGATCCGCTCGCGCCACTGGTCGCCTTTGCCAATGCGGCATTCAACAAGGGCGACATGCTCAAGGCCGGCAATGTCGTGACGACGGGCAGTCTCTGCGGTGCGATACCAAGCACACTTGCCGGCGAGACGCAGATCACGCTGAAATCGGTTGGTGCTTTCTCGCTGTCCGGTCCGAGACCATAGGCGTTCCCCCAGTTTTTGGGTCCCCCTGCTGCTTCATCCTGGTCGCGCTTTCCAATGCCTCCGGAAGGTCACTTCACCCGCCCATATTCGCCCAGAAAATCGAGCAGCGCCCGGATGCGTGAGGGAAGCGGCCCGCGCTGGCCGACATAGACGGCATGAAACATCTCCGTTTCACCCGTATCGAGATGATTAAGCACGGGGATCAGCCGGCCGGCGGCGATATCGTCCCTCACGGTGAAAGCGGCAAGGCGCACCAGCCCGACGCCGGCAAGCGCCAGACGGCGAAGGCCTTCGCCATCGCTCACCTGCACACGTCCCGTCGCCGGGATGAGGACGGTCTTTTCCTCGTCCCGCAACGGCCACCCGTCGACTGACCGGGCATAACCAAATCCGAGGCGATTGTGATCTTCCAGATCGGCGATTGTTTGCGGCACACCGCAGCGCTCCAGATAGTCAGGGGCGGCGGTGATGATCATCCTTGTCTCGCCGAGTTTGCGGGCAACGAGGCTTGAGCTTTTGAGCGGCCCGGCGCGCACCGCGACATCCATGCGCTCTGCAACGAGGTCGACCACCTGATCGGTCTGGACGATATCGAGCGTGATATCAGGATGAAGCGCCAGAAAGCGCGGCAGGATGGGCGCAAGAATATGCGTTGCATAAGAAGCGCTGGTGTTGATCCGCACGCGGCCGACAGGCTGTTCGCCCAAGCCGGCGGCACGCTCGGCCTCTTCGAGATCGGCGAGGATGCGGGTGGCCCTTTCGTAAAAAGCGCAGCCCTCCGGCGTTATCTGAAGCTGCCGGGTGGAGCGGATGAGCAGGCGCGCGCCCAGGCGACCTTCCAGCCGTGCGATAAGCTTGCTCACCGCTGAAGGCGTCATGTTCGCCGCCGCGGCCGCACGGGAAAAACCTCCGAGTTCAACCACCCGCACGAAGATTTCCATCTCCCCTGCCCGGTTAATCTCAAGTCGCGCCATGATGACTTCATCTCACAAGTGATATTATTTTCGGCATTCTATTTCATTGAAGAGCCAGCGTCTATCTTCAGACAGCGATTGAAACACATCACAATCTTCGTCTGCCAGATCACGAAGGGATGGGAGGCACGGCGCCACCAGGCGCCCGGCCTCGAACCATGCCGAAGCAACAAAGGAACACCCCATGGAATATCGCTATCTCGGCAAATCCGGCCTGAAAGTGCCGGTTTTGAGTTTCGGCACCGGAACTTTCGGCGGCTCCGGCCCACTCTTCAGCAACTGGGGCAATTCGGATGCTGCGGAAGCCCGGCGCCTGATCGACATCTGTCTCGAAGCCGGCGTCAACCTGTTCGATACGGCCGATGTCTATTCCAATGGGGCATCGGAGGAGGTTCTCGGCGAGGCCATCAAAGGCAGGCGCGACAGCGTTCTGATTTCAACCAAGACCAGCCTGCCGATGGGCGACGGGCCGAATGAGGCCGGATCGTCCCGCTCCCGGCTGCTGCGCGCGGTGGATGACGCCCTGCGCCGTCTCCAGACCGACTACATCGACATTCTTCAGCTCCACGCCTTCGACGCCTTCACACCGGTTGAGGAAGTATTGTCGACGCTCGATACCCTCGTCCGCTCCGGCAAGGTGCGATATACTGGCGTTTCGAATTTTTCAGGCTGGCAGATCATGAAATCGCTCGCCGTCGCGGACCGATATGGCTGGCCGCGTCATGTGGTCAATCAGGTCTATTATTCCCTTATTGGCCGGGACTACGAATGGGATCTGATGCCGCTCGGCGCGGACCAGGGCCTTGGCGCGATGGTCTGGAGCCCGCTAGGCTGGGGGCGGTTGACCGGAAAAATCCGCCGCGGCGCACCGCTGCCCGAAGGGAGCCGGCTGCACGAGACCGCCAGTTTCGGCCCGCCGGTGGATGATGAGCGTCTCTACCGCGTGATCGATGCGCTCGACGCTATCGCCGAAGAAACCGGCAGAACCGTGCCGCAGATCGCGCTCAACTGGCTGCTCAGACGGCCCACCGTTGCCACTGTCATTGTCGGCGCACGCAATGAGGAACAGCTTCGCCAGAACCTCGATGCCGTGGGATGGGAGCTGACACCCGCACAGGTGGCGCGGCTGGACGAGGCCAGCGAGACGACTGCTCCCTATCCGCATTTCCCGTATCAGCGGCAGGCGGGCTTTGCCCGTCTCAATCCGCCGGCCGTAACACGTCAAACTATGCCGCTCTAAGGCGGGTCAGGCCGCCTGAACTGCAGGCGGCCTGACAAATGCGGAGCCTCAGGCGGCTTTGTTTCCGGAGCCCGCTTCCACCCGGCCCGAAAACCAGTTCGCCAGGATTGCACCGGAAATATTGTGCCAGACGCTGAAAATAGCGCTCGGAACCGCCGCGAGAGGCGAGAAATAGGCCGTGGCAAGTGCCGCGCCGAGGCCCGAATTCTGCATGCCCACCTCAATCGCGATGGCCTTGCGTTTGGCAAGCGAAAGGCCCGTTGCCTTTGCCGCGAGATAACCGATGAGATAACCAAGCCCGTTATGCAGTACCACGACGGCAAAAATCATCAGCCCGGACTGGGCGATAGACGCCTTGGATCCTCCCACCACCGCCGAAACGATGAGCACGATGCCGATGACGCTGACGAGTGGCAATGCCGGAACGGCGGCCTTGACGAAACCGGGCAGCAGCTTCTGCAGGGCGGCGCCGAGAGCAAGCGGAACCAGAACGACCTTGACGATGCTGAGGAACATCGCCCAGCCGTCAACCGGCAGGAACTGGCTCGCGAACAGCCAGACGAGGAACGGCGTCACCAGCGGCGCGGCAAGCGTGGTGACCGAGGTGCAAGCAACGGACAAGGCGACGTCGCCCTTGGAGAGATAGGTCATGACATTGGAAGACGTGCCGCCCGGGCAGCAGCCGACCAGAATGACGCCGGCCGCGACTTCCGGCGGCATGGGAATGATCCGGGTAAGCAGCACCGCCAGAAGCGGCATGATAAGAAACTGGCCGAGCACGCCGATCGTCACATCGAACGGCCTTTTGACGACCTCCCTGAAGTCATCGACCGAAAGCGTCAGCCCCATGCCGAACATGATGATCGACAGGAGCGTGACGATCCACGGTGCGATCTGCTTGAACGTATCCGGAAAAAAGAAGCCGAGCACGGCAAACAGGATGACCCAGAGGGCAAAGGTCTTGCCTACAAATGCCGAAACGGCTGCCAGCGTTTTCATGTCTATAACTCCCTAATGAACACGAGACCCGTCTAGACTCCAAGGGGTTCGTGTCAAGGCCACTCCGTGGGCAAAGGGTCAGAACCGGTAGGTCAACCCGACAACCGGTCCACTCAGCCGGGAATCAAAAACATAACCATCGTGTGAGTAATCCACATCGAGCACCTTGTAGCCCGCCGAGACCGACAATGTGTCGGTAAAGATGTAGTTGACCGTTGCGAGCGCTGACCAGGTAAGATCTGATCCCGCTCCAAAACCACCGATATCCACCTGCCCCTGAACGGACAGCTTGTCCGTCAGGCTGAAAAAGGCGCGCACTCCGATGACGGGATCGATCCAGCCGAAACTCTCCCTATGACTGGCGGAGGCGCTTCCAATCAAGGGATGGCTGGCGGTTACCGCAACGTCATTGGAAATGTGCCAGAAGCGCGCACCGGCAAGCGCGTCGAGGGACCATCCGTCAGCATCGATGACTCGGTAACCTGCCTGAAGGGTCGCCATGAATTCCTGTGTGTCCACATTTGCATCGATGGCGGCACCGGCCGGCAAGGTTGGTAAACCCGGAATTTGCAGCGCCGGCAACGGACCGGCCGCCTTACTGTCGGTGGTATCGACGTACATCAAATCGCCGGAAAGGACGAAACGGTCGTAACGCCCCCAGATGTTGAGAAACCCACCGAAATTTAGATCATCCATGACATCTGAAAAGGATTTTTCCACATGGAGCGTCGGTGCACGCTGGAACGGCGATACGTTGCCATTCAAACCAGTCGCCCATAGATAACCCGTGGCCTGAAACGCCCAGTCGGTGCTGTCATCAACCTTTGCGGGCGTGGAAGCTACGTTGTCCGCACCTGCGGCTGCGGTTGCGGAAAAAGCCATAACGGCCGCAAAAACTGATAATTTTAGCAATGCTTTCTCCCCAATTAATCGCCCGTAGCTAAGCTTGTTTGACTCTCGCCAACAAGTCCGATTTTCTATCATACGCTGTATCCACGACAGACGGCATGAATGAAGCCGGACTTGCTGCAAACGTCCTCTGGCTGGTCGAATCGAGTTACCCCGCTTATGACGGAAAAACGCCGGGCCTGTCGATCGCCGCCTGGGCGCAATATGTGCTCGATAATTTCGCGACCGTCGAAGAGGCGGTCAGCGCACTAGAGAAGAACCCCTTCACCATCGTGACCGACAATGTGCCGGGCGAAGAACGCCTGGCGACCTTGCACCTTTCCCTTTCGGATGCGAGCGGCGACAGCGCAATCGTTGAATACATCGATGGCAAGCAGGTCATCCATCACGGCCGTCAGTATCAGGTGATGACCAATTCGCCGATCTTCGACCACCAACTGGCGCTCAACGAATATTGGAAGCAGATCGGCGGTACTGTCATGCTGCCGGGCACCAACCGCGCATCGGACCGGTTTGCCCGCGCCTCTTTCTACGCCAATGCCATTCCCAAGAGCGAGAACCCTGTCGAAGCCATCGCGAGCGTCTTCAGCGTCATCCGCAACGTCTCCGTTCCCTACGGCATCACCACGCCGGACCAGCCGAATATTTCCTCGACCCGCTGGCGCACGGTGATAGATCACAAACGCAAACTCTATTTCTTCGAATCGGCGCTGACGCCGAACATTTTCTGGATCGACATGACGAAACTCGATCTCTCGAAAGAAACCGGTGCGGTCAAGAAACTCGACCTCGGCCCCAATCAAATCCATATCTATTCGGGCATGGCGAATGAGAGCCTGAAGGACACCAAACCCTTCAAGTTCCTCGGGCTTTGAGGGCGTCGATCTTGCCGCAAGGCAAGTAAGCGATTGGATTGAGATGGTGGAACGCGTCCGGCAATGATCGGAATCTCCCGGGTCAGGATTGGGTTTGCCCAATCTGAGAGCCTCTTCCTCGAAAGCAAATTTCGAAAGGGCGCAGCCATCAATCCGGCGTCAACTGTCGCGCTAGGGAGGCACTTACCGTCCGGCTCCATACGTGGTGAGCACAAACGTCGTCAGCTCTGAGCGGGCTCCCACAATTCCACCGGATTGCCTTCCGGGTCATGTATCCTGGCGAAACGTCCGACCTCCGAATCCCATTCGGCCCGAGTTTCAACCTCTATACCTTCGGCCGTCATCTTCGCGATGAGGGCATCGAGATCATCCACCCGAAAATTGATCATCCATTGCTGTTCAACACGGCCGAAATAATCGCTGTCTCTGGCGAAAGGCCCAAAAATCGTCATCCCGGCCTCCTGTCGCCATACGGATATGTGCAGATTGTCGATGCCGAGATGTCTCTGATACCATTCGGCCAGGCCGGCTGGATCCGCCGCCCGGAAGAACACACCGCCAATTCCAACGGCTCTCGCCATGAATTTCTCCCTCTCATCGATAACGGAAGCCATGCTGCGCAGTCGCTCCCAAAATATCAAGCAGAACGGCAGTTGCAGAGGCCATTAAGACCGATGGAGCATAGTGGCTCTGCTCTGCCGGAGCCACTCTACCGAATCCAAAAGCGCTTTCTTCCCGCTTGCTCGCCAGCGTCGCGTGGTCTTTAAAAAAACCTCTTGACCTGAACCATGGTTGAGGTCCTAGAAGTGGTGTCACCTTGTTTTCGCAAGGCTTTTCCCATGCTCTTGAGCAAACAGTGACAAAGGATACTCCATGGCTTTCCAGCTTCCCGACCTCCCTTACGCCCATGATGCGCTCGCCCCCTCGGGCATGTCCGAGGAGACGCTGAAGTTCCATCATGATCTTCATCACAAGGCCTATGTCGATAATCTCAACAAGGCGATATCAGGCACCGAATGGGAAAACAGGAGCCTCGAAGAGATCGTCCGTGGCGCCTATGAGAAGGGCGCGGTGGCGCAATCCGGCATCTTCAACAATGCCTCCCAGCACTGGAACCACAATCTGTTCTGGGAAATCATGGGGCCGGAAAACCACGCGATCCCGAAGGTGCTGGAAGAGGCCTTGACGCAGTCCTTCGGCTCGATCGCGTTGTTCAAACAGAATTTCGCGCTCGCCGGCGCTTCCCAGTTCGGCTCGGGCTGGGCGTGGCTGGTGGTGGACACCGATGGTTCGCTGAAGATCACCCGCACCGAAAACGGGGTCAATCCGCTGTGCTTCGGGCAGAAGGCGCTTCTCGGCTGCGATGTCTGGGAACACAGCTATTATATCGATTTCCGCAACAAGCGCCCCGCTTACCTCGAAAACTTCCTCGACAAGCTGGTGAACTGGCAGGCGGTTGCCGCCCGCCTTTGATTTGAGCCCCACCGATCCGGCCGGTCCCGCTGCCCTGTGCGGCTGGCCGGATCAGGCGCAGCCGGACAGCCGCCGTCCGGCTGCAACTCCCTTCGAGCGTCTCAATGCCCTATGTCGTCACCGAAAACTGCATCGCCTACAAATATATGGACTGCGTGGAAGTCTGTCCGGTCGAGTGTTTCTACGAAGGTGAGAACATGCTCGTCATTCATCCCGATCAGTGCATCGACTGCGGGATCTGCGAGGGGCAATGTCCCGCCGCCGCGATCCGGCCGGATACCGAAGCCGGACTGCATGCCTGGCTCGACCTCAATCGCCACTATTCCGGCATCTGGCCACGGGTGCACGAGAAAAGGTCACCGCCTGACAATGCCGACATCATGAATGGCGCTGCGGCAAAACTATCCATTTTTTCGAAAAATCCGGGAGCGGGCGGTTAGCCCGGCACGTCATGTCTCATAATTTCAGGCTGATCGCCGGCGGCGTCGTCAATCACGCGCATATTCCGCTGAAAGCCTGCGCGTCTCCGATGATCTCCCCGCGTGAATTCAAGGATTCGATGGCCGGCCTTGCCTTCACCGTGGCCGTAGCCACGGCCGCCCATGCCGGCGAGCGGATCGGGCGAACAATCACCTCCTTCATGCCGCTCAGCGCGGAACCGCCGCTGCTGATGATCTCCATCGACGCCAGCAGCCGCATGGTCGATCTCATCGCCGCGAGCAGGCGATTTTCCGTTGCGGCACTGGCCGGAGGACAGGAGGAGATTGCCGATGCCTTTGCGGGAAAGGCAAATCACCCGGACCGGTTCAGCATCGGAGACTGGGATACCTGGCCATCAGGAAGCCCGAGGCTTGCCGATGCGCTGTTATCCATGGATTGCGAACTTGTCGGTTCCATCGACGCCGCAAACCACATCCTGTTCGTGGGCGGTATCATCGAGGCTGCCAAAAATCCGCTGAGCAAAGCCCTGCTGTGGAGCGAACGCGCCTATACCGGCACGGATCAAGGCTACCCCACCCTTCCGTCTCGATAATCGGAAAAGGCTCTCACCGCCATGACCGGCAACCGCTAGAGGAAATCCGCCTGCTTTCGGCGCCCGTCGCCGTTGGCGCGGGCAAAGCCGCCCGGCGCGACACCCGTTCTCCTGCGGAAAGCGGTGCTGAATGCGCTGACGGATTCATAACCGATCTCCTCCGCGATATGATCGAGAGACTTTATCCCGCGCATCAGCGCGTCTCTGGCAAGCGCCATCCGCCAGCGGGCCAGATATTCGATCGGCGCGCAGCCGAGCGTTTCATGAAAACGCGCCGCGAAAGCCGAGCGCGACATGCCGGCTATCCCGGCCAGTTCGGCCACGGTCCAGTGCGCGCGGATATTGGCGTGTATGGCGGACAATGCACGGGCAAGCCCGGGCAAACGCATCCCCTTCACCAGCCCCGCCGGAATTGCCTCGCTGCCCGCGTTCGGCCGACGCAGCACTTCAACCAGCAGAACCTCCAGCATGCGCCGGATGATCAGCTCTTTGCCTGCATCCTCGCGCGCGCATTCTTCCGACAGCAACTCGATCAGGCGCGCCAGCCGGGAGGCTCCGACCTCACCCGCCGGCACATGGATCAGATCGGGCATCAGCGACAGCAGAAGCGCCGCATTGACCCGCTCGAACGTGAAGCTTCCTCCCAGCGCGACAAAATCAGGCTCCCCTTCCTGTTCACCATGCCGCACCGCCCGGCCTTGCGGCTCGACCGGAATACACTCGACGTCGGTATCGCTGCAAAGCGAGAAGGCGGGCGTGGAGGGCAAAAGCAGAAAATCACCCGTCGTCAACCGCAGGGGCTCCCGGCCATCGATCATGACCCAGGCCGCACCGGCCAGAACGACGGCAAAACCCGGTGCGTCATAGGCGCGATAACGCACACCCCACCGGCCCCGGCCGGAGATCGGTTTGGAAACGGCGGCGCTCGGCCGCAAGAGATCGATGATATCGCTAAGAGGATCCACTGTCTGGACGATCAATAATAAATTTCGGTGCTAAGATGATATATCATCCAAAACGCTGGGTCTATGTCAGGTCATATCGAACAATGGAGACTTACGATGACCAAGACGATCCTCATCACCGGCACCTCATCCGGCTATGGCAAGGCGACCGCCGAATTTTTCCTCTCGCGTGGCTGGAATGTCGTTGCGACCATGCGGCGTCCGGATCCCGATCGCTTCGGCGGCGATAAGGACCGGTTGCGCATCCTGCCGCTGGATGTGGCGGACGAACAAAGTATCGCTGCCCTGATCGATGCGGCAGGTCCGGTCGATGTGCTGGTGAACAATGCCGGCATTGGCATGGTCGGCGCTTTCGAAGCAACGCCCATGTCGGCAATCCGCACGATCTTCGACACCAACAGCTTTGGTGTGATGGCAATGACGCAGGCGATCATTCCCCAGATGCGAAAGCGCCGGTCCGGCGCGATCATCAACGTCACATCCAGCGCCACGCTCGCGTCCTTTCCACTCGCCGCCGCTTATACCGCCAGCAAGCAGGCAATCGAAGGTTTTTCCGGTTCGCTTGCGCATGAACTCGGTCATTTCAATATCCGCGTGAAGCTGGTGGAACCGGGCTATGCGCCGACCACCCGTTTCACGACAAATGCCATCCTTCCGCTGGAAGAGCTGCTGCCGGACGATTACATGGACTTCGCGGGCCCAATTCTCGAAGGCTTCGCCAAACCGGCCATGACAACCAGGGAACAGGATGTCGCCGAAGCGATCTGGAGCGCCGCCCATGATGTGTCCGGCCAGCTCCGTTTTCCCGCTGGCCCTGACGCAATTGCGCTGGCCCGGGCGAAGTGACGCCCGAAAGCGGCGGATGGCAGATGTTTCAGCAACACCTGCCATCGTCTTTCACAAGTGCTCACGCAGGTTCCGCCGGCACTTTTTCTGCGATCTGCGGCCACAATCCCTCCGTCACCGACATCAGCGCCGGCGTTGCGGCCGCGACCCATGGGATGCCGCTGCCGGGGCGCGTTCCGATACGGACATCGAGACCCGCTTCCCGTGCGAGAACGACGCCGCCGGCGATATCCCACATGGTCGTCAGCTTCTGCAGATGGCCGTCGAAGACGCCGCGTGCGGCAAAGGCAAGGCCGATCGATGTCGAGCGGATGGATTCCACCACCCAGCCCGCATGCCTGAGCCCGACGTTGAGAGCCGCCACTTCTTCCGCATCGGCGGCGGCGCTGTCGCCGAGCGACATGACCTGCACATCCTCGAAAGGCACATGGCGGGCAAGGGGCTTGCCGTTCAGCATCAGCCCGGTCCCCTCCGCCGCCGCATAGATATGACCGAAGACCGGCATGGCAACGACGCCGAGTTCCGGCCGGCCGTTGCGCACGAAGCCGAGCGAGATGCCCCAGAGCGGCGAACCGCGCAGGAAATTCGCGGTGCCGTCGATGGGATCAATGATCCAGTAGGCGTCATCGGCCACGCCGCCCATTTCTTCACCGAGCACGGTTTCGCCAGGAAAAGCAGCCGCCAGACGGTCACGCACCAGTCGTTCGACCGTGGTGTCGGCGTCCGAAACGAAATCCTTAAAGCCCTTCGTCCGGGTGGCGATGGCGTCGCGCGCCTCGAAAAAGCGAAGGGCAAGGCCCATCGCTTCCTCGATAATGGCGACGGCGCGTTCGAGACGCTCGCTCATCGTGTCCACGCCCTGCCCGTCTCGCCGGCGCCCGCCTTCAGCCAGCTGGTAAAGGCTTCGACTTCATCGGTCTGGATCGCACCGACGCCAGCCTCGGCTAGAGCGCCCCACACGGCTTCGGGATTTGAAAGCGCCCGCGTATCGTTGAAATCGAGGCAATGGGAAACGTCGAGCGAATTGATCCACAGGCGGATATTCTGGCGCTCCATCTCCACACGGCCTTCGGTGAGATCGGCGATATCGGTGAATTTCACCTCGATCATCGGCGCCTTCAATGCCTCGATGCGGCGCAGATCCTCGGCGAACCTGCCTTTTCTCACCGGAAACATCGGCATATGCGGAATCTTGCCGAACCAGTCGGTGTCCAACACCTCGAAACGGCTGGCCTCGGGATCGATATCGGTCTTGACCAGCACCTGGTCTTCAACACCGAGCCGCAGCACGGTTTCCATGACCTGCGGCAGATCGCGGGTGAATTTGGTGTCGATATTGACGGTAATCTTGCCGCGCGCCTCCTCCAGCAATTCTTCCAGCGTCGGCACGCATTCCTCGGTCACATCCGCCGCATCGCCACCCGCGCCGGCCTTCAGCTTCGCTGCGCGAACCACCTCAAAAGACAGTGCGCTCACGGTGCCCTTGCCCGTCGTGGTGCGGTCGAGCGTTTCATCGTGAATGACGACCAGCCGACCATCGGCCGTCGCCTGCGTGTCGATCTCGATCATTTCGACACCGGCTGCGACCGCAGCGCGGACGGAGGCGAGCGAGTTCTCCGCTGTGGCCGTCCAGAAACCGCGATGGGCGATGGTCAGGATGGCCGGATTGTCGCGCGAGCAGAGCGCAAGCACATTGCAGGGATTGGCGGTCTTACGGGAGGCTGCAAGAGTTTGGTGCATGGTTTTCACTTTCGGACGTTGCAATTACCGGGTTTGAGCGCCCGGATCAGATTTTCCCCATGCCCGCCGCCATCAGATCGTCGCGCAGGATGCGGCCGGCGATGATGAAGACGATGAGTGCGGGAAGGAGCAGGATGAAGGAAACGATCGAGGCGAGCGGCAGCTGCATCGAATAGGGGTCGAGATACATGTAGAGCTTGATCGGCAGGGTCTCGACAACGGGCGCGCCGACGATGAAGGACTTGTCGAATTCCTCGAAGCTGCCGATGAAGGACATCAGCCCGCCGGCCAGAAGGCCGGGCACCGCAAGCGGCAGGATGATGTGAAAAACGATGCCGACCGTGCCCGCGCCGAGCGAGCGGGCGGCATGGATGAGATCGTCGGGAATGGTCTCCAGCGTCGCCGTCATCAGCCGGATCATCAGCGGCAGGGTGCCGACGATCTGCACGAGAATGACCCCCGTAACCGAATAGGCAAGCCCGAAAAGCAGGAACACCTGCCCGATGCCGACGGCGACGACCAGCCCCGGAATGATGATCGGCGCCAGGATGAAGATTTCCACCAGCCGTTTCAGCCGGAAGGGAAAACGCGCCATGGCCCAGGCCGTGGGCAGCGCAATGGCCGCCGTCAGGAAGGTGACGACGACGGCGATGACGATGCTGTTGATGGCAGCGCGGATGAGGCTCGCATCGCCCAGAATGCCCGCCCAGCGCGCCGTGGTGTAATCCTTCGGCACGACAAGCGGCGGCGACCAGCCGTCGGCGATGCTCCAGAGGAACATCAGCGCCAGCGGCAGGGCAATGGCAAGCGTCAGCGCGCCATAAAGCCCGATGGAGACAAAAATCCGGTCCTCCGCCGCAAAGGCGCGGCGGCGGACAATGGCGTCGTTTTCGATGGCGAGAGTGCTCATCATGCGTCTCCTCGGTTTTGGCCGGGGCCGATGCGGGATGTCAGGGAATAATAGAGAATGAGGACGGAGACCGCGAAGAGGCTCAGCACCATGCCCATGGCATAGACCTGATTGAAACGGCCCTGATTGAACTCCTGGATCATGAGCACCGAAAGAGGCCGGGCCGTCGGCGGGCCGACAATGTCGGGAATGGCATAGGAACCCATGGAGCCGATGAAGGTGAGAAGAATGGCGGCGGTGATGCCAGGCATGGCAAGCGGCACCTCCACGAAGAAAAAGGTCTTCAGCCGCGAAGCGCCAAGCGTGCGCGAAGCGTAACGGATATCCTCGGGAATGGCCGCAAAAGCGCTGGTGATGATCAGCGTCATGAAGGGTATCTGCTTCCAGACGCTGGCGAGAATGACACCGATTCCCCAATCGTCACGCACGAGCTTGGGCAGTTCCAGCCCGAGCGGCGCGACCAGCCGGTCGAGAAAACCGCCCCTTTCGAAAACGACGATCACCATCAGGCCAACGATGATGCCCGGCACCGCCATCGGCAGCTTGTAAAGACCGCTGAACAGTTTTCGCCCGAGAAAGCTCTTGCGGATCAAAAGCGCCAGCGGCACCGAGGCCGCAAGCGAGACGATGACAGGCATGACGCCGTAATAGATGGAGGTCGTAAGACCCCGGAGCATCGAGGCACGGGTGAAAATCCGCTGGTAGAACATCAGCGTGAAGCCGCCATCCTCCTGCCTGAAACTGCCGATCAGCGCCGACAGCAGCGGCCCGCCGAAGAAGACCAGAAGATAACCCACCCCCGGCGCCAGCAGGAGGAGAAGCTGGGCGCGCCTGTCACGGAGAACCCCGGCCATCATGCCGCCTCCCCCGCCATCCTGTCATCGAGAAGATGTACTGAACCGGGAAACTGCAGGGCAACCCTTTTTCCGGCATCGATCAGATTGTCCGCGCCGGACTGGCTGACCCTGATCTGGCGGCCGCCGATCTCGACCGTGTAGAGCGCATTGGCGCCCATGAAGGAGACGGCGCAAACCGTGCCGTCACCGGCCTGATCGGCGCTTATATGGATGTTTTCCGGACGAACGGAAATCTGGACGTTGCCGGCCGCCGCCCGATCAAGCGTCACGGACTGGCCCCAGGGCAATTGCGCCCGCTCGCCCTCGGCGGAGACGGGCAGAAGATTGGTCTGGCCGAGGAAGCCGGCGGTAAAGGCATGTTTCGGCGAGCGGTAAAGCTCGAGCGGCGTGCCGACCTCGACCACACGGCCGGCATTCATGACGACGATCCGGTCAGACATCGCCATGGCCTCGGCCTGATCATGCGTTACATAGAGGCTGGTGGCGCCAATGCGGCGGTGAAGCTCGGTCAGCTCATGGCGCAACGTATCGCGGAGCTTGGCGTCGAGGTTGGAGAGCGGCTCATCGAACAGAAGCAGGTTCGGCTGCATGACGATGGCGCGCGCCAGAGCCACGCGCTGCTGCTGGCCGCCGGACAATTGCCGCGGCATGCGATCCACCAGACCGGTGAGATTGCATATCTCAAGCGCATGGGCGATGCGCCGCGCCCGCTCATCCTTCGCAACCTTCTTCATCTTCAGGCCGAAGCCGAGATTTTTGACGACCGACATATGCGGGAAAAGCGCATAGGACTGGAACACCATGGCGATATCACGCGCCTCCGGCGGCGCCTGATCGATACGCTTGCCGCCAAGCCGGATTTCCCCGCCCGACGGCTGGCTGATGCCGGTGAGGATGCGCAAAAGCGTGGACTTGCCGCAACCCGAGGGGCCGAGAATGGTGACAAATTCGCCCCGCTCAACGGTGATCGATACGGGATGAAGCGCCCGGCTCGCCCCGTAATCCTTACTGATATTGCTTATCTCGAGTTCACTCATGGCGAGGCTCCCTCATATTTTTTGACCAAAGGTCTCCGGACCGTGCAAGCCACTCGCGGCCCGCACGATCCGGCGATCCAGACGGCGTTACTGGTTCAGCACTTTCTCATCGAGCGCCTCGGCAAGCGCCGTCGACATGTCCCAGAAAGCCGGGAGAGACAGGCGCGGATAGACGCTCTGCGGCAGCACATGCTCCTGCACGGCCTTCGGCATCAGATCATTGGTGACATCGGCGCGCGGAGAGCGGGAGGCCTTGTTTTCCAGCTTCCAGAGCTGGAATTCCTTGCTCATCGCCATGTCGATCAGCAGCAGCGCCGCAGCGACGTTCTTCGCATTGGCCGGCACGAACATCGCGTCACCCGAACCGACCTGGCCCTTTTCCAGAAGCGTGACACGAAAACTGTCCGGCAATTGTTTGGTGCCGAGGAAGCTCATGACCTGGTCTTCCCAGACGGTCCCCATGTGAAGCTGCTGGTTATTGATGAGGTTGAGCGTGTCGGCATTGCCATTGGTCAGTTCAGCGACGGCAAGAAGACGGCGGTAATAGTCCCAGACAGGCGTAAGGCACTCGGACTCCATGGCCCAGTCTTCGGCCTGCTGCAGCGTCTGATTATAGTCGGTGAGCTTTGCCCGGCAGTCCCCGGTGAGATAATTGAGCGCCACCGAATAGATGAAACCGCCGCCCGAACCGCCCTTGGTCGGCAGGGTGACGCCAAGGCGCTTCGGGTTCTTTTCCGCCCAGACCAGCAGGTCCTCGAAGCTCTTCGGCACATCCTCGGCCTTCACGAAGGCGGAATCGTAACCGATTGCGGTCTGGTTGAGATGCACCAGCGGGAAGCTGCCGCCATGCGACTTGCCGAAGACGGTTTCGGCCAATTGCGGATTGTAATTGGCCATGTTCGGCAGGATTTTCGTCAGCGGAATATTGCCGACAACGCCCTTGGAGGAGAGAAGCGGATAGCTGCCGCCACCGGCAAAATAGGCATCGACGGGCGAATCCTGGCCGGCCGCCTGCACCGCGATGAGCTGCTGGTTCGCCTGATCGCCCTTCACATCGCTATAAGCGACCTTGATGCCGTATTTGGCTTCGAAACGGCTGATCAACTCTTTCCACGTATCGGCGAAACTGCCGGCGAAATTATACATCGTCACCGCGCCCTCGGCTTTGGCGGCGGGAACGACGATCTCATAGAAATTGTCACGCGTGACCTTCGACAGATCGAAGTCGAGGTTTTTCATGTTGCTGTCTGCCGAAAGGCACGGCGCCGCCGTCGTCGCCAGCGCAAGCGCGGCGATCGCAAGAAATTTCATGCGCATTGAATGGTTCCTCCTGGGGACCCGTTGTTGACCGGCCCCTTATTAATACACTCTAAGTGTAATATTTGTGACAGTCCAGTGAAAAATGCTGTCGCAAACCAATGCCCCATGTTGCCGCCGCTCCGCGCAGCCGTTATCCAAGGCCATGACCACAGATCAGACGCCGCAGCAGACCTTCGACCGCCAGCCGCTTGCCAGCGAAAACGAGCGTCTTATTCTGGACATCGTGCGCCGCCACGGCCCCATTGCCCGCGCATCGATTACCGGCCACACCAACCTCACGCAGCAATCCGTACACCGGCTGATCGAAGGCCTGCTGGAGCGCGGGCTTTTACGCACGGGAGCGCCACTCAAGGGAACACGCGGCCAGCCGAGCCCGACCATTGAGCTGGCGCCGGAGGCGGCCTATTCGCTCGGCATTTCCATCAACACCGACTCGGTGGTGATCTGCATCGCCGATTTTCGCTGCGACGTGATTGTCGAGGAAAAGTTGAAGATGCTTCCGGAGGACCGGGAGGAGACGCTTGCCGCCTTGTCGCTGGCCCTCGAACGGCTGCTGGCGGAGCACGGCATCCCGCGCGAACGCCTGCTTGGTCTCGGTTTTTCCATGTCAGGCTTCTTCGTGTCGGAAGACCGCGCCTTCAACGCCCCGGAACCTCTGCGCGACTGGTCGCTGATGGACCTGAAGCCGATCCTTGAGAAACGGTTCCGCCTGCCGGTCTGGCTGGAAAACAACGCCACCACGGGCGCAATCGGCGAAAGCCTTCGCGGCGTCGGTTCCTGGTGCCAGACCTTCGCCTATCTGTCCTTCAATTATGGTTTCGGCGGCGGACTGGTCCTCGGCGGCCAGCCGTTTCACGGCTTTCATGGCAATGCCGGCGAATTCAGCGGCATATACAGCCCGGATGAATCGTCCAAACGGCCGGCCCTGCAATATCTGATCACCACCCTGCAGAAAAACGGCGTCGACATCCATTCGATCGAGGCGCTTTACCAGCAGTTTGACCCCGCATGGCCGGGCGTCGAGGAATGGCTGACCGAGACGATGCCGCAGGTGGACAGGCTGGTGGCGAGCCTGATCGCGGTCCTTGATCCGCAGGCCATCGTCTTTGGCGGACAATTGCCACGCGCGCTGGGGCAGATGATGATCGAACGCACGCACATGCCCTCCCGGCGCGAACATCGTTACGGTGTCGGGCCGAAGGAGGCGAAGCTGGTTCTCAGCGAAACAAAGGGCGATCCATCCGCCATCGGTGCGGCGCTGCTGCCGCTCAGGGTGCGCTATTTCCTGTAACTCAGCCCAAGCGGCCTGATGTAATCCCGCAACAATCATCACGGAAACGTGAGCCTGATTTCGCCCCCGGTTTTTTACTGGTTGGCAGCTTGCATCCGAAGGCGATAAATATGATTACAAATATCATGTTTATCGCGACATGACGCAGCATATCGAGCTGCTTCATGCGCCAAGCCAATACGTCACCGGGTCGATTGATGAGCAAAGCCCTGTTACAGGTTCTCGATGCCGAGGAGGAAAGCCGCCTGATGCGGTTTTTCCGCCGGCGCCTGCAGAACCGGGAAGACGCTGCCGACGCCATGCAGGAAACCGTGCTGCGGGCGCTGGAGGTTTCTCATGCCACGCTGATCGACAATCCACAGGCCTATCTCTTCCAGATCGCCCGGTCCGTCGCCCGCCTGACAGCCATTCGCCAGTCGCGCGAGCGGCCGTTATTCGCACCTTACGAAGCGGGTTTTGCCGTTGCCTGCGAAGAGCCGGGGCAGGAGCGGATCGTCGCCGGGCGGCAGCACCTTATTTTAATGGCGCGGGCCATCGAGGCCCTGCCCAAGCGTTGCCAGCAGGTCTTCGTGCTCAGCCGCCTGCATGGCCATTCCAATGGCGAAATCGCCGCCCTTCTCGGCATTTCCCGCAACATGGTGGAAAAACACATCATCAAGGCGCTGCTGCACTGCCGTCAGGTCCGCGCGCAAATAAAAATGTAGACCGGCATCAGGTGTTCGCATCCTTTTTCACTCTATAAGGGAAAAGGACCACATCTCAGCACGCAACAAACGGCAGATCAGGACATGAACAAGCGCCCGGACGGTCTGAAGGATAACGGCTTGACCGATGACGCTTTGGCCGAAGAGGCCGCGCTGTGGGTGGCGCGCATGCAATCGGCAGACGCGACGGAAGCGGAGCGCGAGGCGTTTCATGTCTGGCTGCGGGCCGATGCCGCCCATGCTAGCGCCTATGAGGACATGCAGAGCCTCTGGGGCGAGCTTGGCGATATAGAGCTTGCGCCGGTTGAACAGCGAAAACGGCGCGGACCTCGCCGGGCAATGCTGGCGGGTGTTGCCGGTCTCTGCCTCATCGGGCTTGCAGCGATGTTTGTGGAGAAAAGCGGATTGAAGGACCGCTGGCAGGCGGATTATTACACCGAAATCGGCGAAACACGCATGGTTTCGCTGGAAGACGGCAGCCGCGTCAGCCTGAACACCGACACGGCGATTGCGGTTCATTATTCGCAAAAGGAACGGCGCATCACCCTTTTTCGCGGCGAAGCCTATTTCGATGTCGCCAAAAACCCGGAGCGGCCCTTCATCGTCGAGGATGGAGCGCTGACGGCAAAGGCGCTCGGCACCCATTATTCGGTGCGCACCGGCAATGGCGCGCTGCCGCAGGAGGTGCAGGTGGAAGAAGGCCGGGTGGAAGTGACCACAGGCGCCGAGATCGCCGTGCTGACACCCGGAGAGGCCGTTACCCTTGGCGGCGACGGCAGGCTGGTGCGCGCCCGCAAGGATGTCGCCAACAGCATGGCCTGGCGCGAAGGCAAGCTCGTCTTTTCCGGCCAGCCGCTGCGCGAGGTTCTCGATATTCTCTCGCAATATCGCCGGGGCCGCATCGTCATCCTCGATGAGGCGGCGGCGAGACAGCACGTCTCCGGCATCTTCGACCTCAAGGACACGGATCAGGCGCTCACCATTCTCGAAGAGAGCCTTCCCGTTTCGGTATCGCGGCTTTCCGGAATGCTGGTTTTCGTCCGCTCGCGATAAAATAACTTTTTCGCAAATCCGACGTCAGGAGTCGGCCCGCCTTTTCACTCTAGGCAATCAGGACCCGTTTCAGCGGGGGCATGAGATCACGAGTGAGAGGGAATGACATGAATTTGGGCAAGCAGGCACGCGGCTGGTTCTGGCTGACGACGACGGCGATCATCGGGGGTATCGTCGCCGCAGGTCCGGGCGCCACGACCGCCAGCGCGCAGACACCGCCCGCCGCAAGCGGCGCACCCGCCACCGTCACCGTCTCCATTCCCGCAGGGCCGCTGGAAAACGCCATTCTCAGCTTCGGCCGCCAGGCCAATCTGCGCATGGTCTACCCCTCCGCGATCACGAAGGGCCGCAGCACGGCCGGGGTCAAGGGCACGCTCAGCGTATCGGCGGCCGTCAGCGGGCTTCTGGCCGGATCGGGACTGAACTACGCATTGGCCGGCGGCAATACCGTCCGCATTTTCGATCCCGCCAGCCAGACCGGCGAAAGCAGCAGTTCGGCTGCCGCCGGCAGCACCCTGCTTGCGCCGATCACCGTGCAGGGCACCGGCCTTGAAGGCGCCAGGGGCATCATCGAGAGCAATGGCTATGTCGGCAAATCCGGCCGCACCGCCACCAAGACCGATACGCCGGTTGCCGAAACCGCCCAGTCGATCACCACCGTCAGCCGCAAGCAACTCGACGACCTGAAGCCGCAGAACCTCTCGGAAGCGCTGAACTACACGCCCGGCGCGCGCATCGGCCAATATGGCGCGGAGCCGCGTTTCGACGCCTTCAAGGTGCGCGGCACCGATCTCAGCGCCACCGGCATCTTCCGCGACGGCCTGCGGCAGGTCAGCAGCCAGAACGGCAGCGCCCGGCTTGAGCCCTATGGCGTGGAAGCGGTTTCCATCCTGCGCGGCCCGGCCGCCTCCATCTATGGCGCAAGCAGCTCCGGCGGCATTGTCGATATCATCTCGAAACGCCCGACCGAAGAGACGCTGCGCGAGGTGGAGCTGCAATATGGCTCTTTCGGCCGCGTGCAGGGCGCTTTCGATCTTTCCGGCGCCGTCGATGATGAGAAGACCATGCTTTACCGACTGACCGGGGTGGCCCGCGATGGCCGCAACGAAATCAGCGCCATCAAGGACGACCGGCTGTTCATCGCGCCGGCCTTCACCTTCCAGCCGGATGCAGGCACCAAGCTGACGCTGCTCGGCGAATATATGGACAGCACCACCGGCGGCACCTGGGGATACATCAACAATTACGGCAGCGATGGCAAGTCGATCGGCGCGACGCCGGTTTATGGCGGCGATTCCCGTTTTAATGATTTCGAGCAGAAACAATGGCGTATCGGCTATGAGTTCGAGCATGAAATCAACGACAACGTCACCTTCTACAGCAAGGCGCGTTATTCGGCCCTTTCGGCCGACCAGCAATGGGTCTTCGCCAATTATCCCGGCATCACCATCGAGGACAATGAAGGCGTCTCCGCCGACAATTACCTGAAGACAGAATTCGACACCGGCCCGGCAAAACATACGCTGCTGACGGGTATCGACTTCAGCCACATGTCCTACACCTCGAAACAGGGCAACGGCGCCAGCCCCTTCACCGACACCTTCACCTATGTGCCTGATGTGTCGCTGATACTGAAGCAGAGGATGAACACGCTCGGCATCTATGCGCAGGATCAGGTCGAAATCGACCGCTGGCGCCTGACGGCCGGCATTCGTCACGACTGGCTGGACACCGAATATCAGGCCCAGACCGTCGGAGACGCAACGGCTCCCACCTATGACGGCGATGAAACCAAGACGACCGGCCGCGCCAGCCTCGGTTATGTCTTTGACAGCGGCGTGATGCCCTATGTCAGCTACGGCACCTCCTTCGTCGCCAATCCGGGCGTCATCATCACCACGGGAACGGTTACGGGCCAGGCGCAGCCGACGGTCGGCAAGCAATATGAGCTCGGCGTGAAATATGCCCTGCCGCAATATAACGCCCTGCTAAGCGCCGCCTTCTTCAATCTCGATCAGGACAATGCGACGGTCTATGAGACCTCGTCCGGCATCAACCTGCTGCGCCAGCTCGACCTGCGCTCGCGCGGCGTGGAACTCGAAGCCACGGCCTCGCTCGACAATGGCTGGAGCCTCATCGGCTCCTATTCCTATAACGACGTTGAAATTACCAAACTGACGTCGGAAACGGTGGGCAAGCAGCTCAATTCCTCGCCCTATCACACCTTCTCGCTGTGGGCCGATTACGAGTTCCAGAGCGGTGCGCTCGAAGGCCTCGGCATCGGCGCGGGCGTTCGTTATGTCGGATCGAGCTTCGGCGACAACCAGCACACGCCCATTCTCGACAACGAGGCCCGCACCTTCGTCGATGCATCGCTACGCTACGATCTCGGCAAGGCCCTGCCCTCGCTGGAAGGGGTGAAACTGCAGATCAATGCCACCAACCTTCTCGACGAGGTGAAACAGGTCTGCACCACGGGCTTCTGCTATTATGACGAAGGCCGCAAGGTCGTCGGCAGCATCCGGTATCGCTTCTGATGCTGCAGCAGAACCCTGCAAAAACCAAGCCGTCGCCGGCCGCCGTCTTCGTCGCGGTCGGCGGGCTTTATGTCGGCCAGAGCGTGATTGGCGGGCTAACCTTTCTCGGCCTGCCGGCGGTGCTCAGAACCGCCGGGCTGCCGCTGGACCAGATCGGCCTGCTTTATCTCGTCGTTCTGCCTTGGGCGCTGAAATTCCTCTGGTCGCCGCATGTGGAGCGTTACCGGCTGCCGCCCGTCGGCAGGAACCGGTCGCGGGTGATCGTCGGCACGGGCATCGCCGCCTGCGCCTGCGGCCTCGCTGTCCTTGCTTTCACCGGCCCGTCGCCGGTTTCCGTCGCAATCGCCATCCTGTCGGTAATCGCGCTGGTGACGGCGACAGTCGACATCGCCTGCGACGGTTATGCGGTCGAAACGCTGGCGGAAGAGCATCATGGCTGGGGCAATGCCGCACAGGTGGGCGGCTCCTATCTCGGCTCCGCCATCGGCGCCGGCCTGTTTCTGGTGCTGGTGGAGCGCGCCGGCTGGACGAGCGCCACGCTGGTCATGGCCGGGCTCGTCATCCTGCTCGCGCTCCCCTTCCTGCTCGGCCCGGCGGCAAGAACGGTCCCGCAAACACGGGACCACCTGCCATCGATCAAAAACGCGCTCAGGCGACGGGAAGTCCGCACCGGCCTTCTCGTCGCGGCCGTTTATGTCGCGGCGCAGAAATGGGGCCTGGCAATGCTCGGCCCGTTCCTGGTCGATTACGGTTTCGACCTCGCCACCATCGGCGCGCTGAATGGCGTGGGCAGCATGATCGTCGGTTTCGCCGGCGCGCTGCTCGGCGGCACGCTGGTACGCCTCTACGGGGCGTCACGAATCCTGCTCATCGCCATCTTCGTGCAGACGGCACTGTTGTGCCTTTTCGCCTATTTCAGCGTTCATCGCGATATTTCGCAATGGGTCGTCATGGCCGTTGCGGTGGCTAGCTCGTCGGGCATCATGTCCATCGGCTTCGTCGCGCTTTACGCCTGCTTCATGGGCTGGTCCGACCCCCGGCAGGCCGGGGTCGATTTCACCCTGTTCCAGTGCATGGATGGCGTTGTCGGCATGATCGGCGGGCTGGGCGCAGGCGCGATCGCCGAAAAATTCGGCTATCAGGCCTCCTTCATCATTGCCGCCATCGTTTCAGTGCTCGCCGCACCGGTCATCTTCCTGCTGATGCGGCGGCAGGACTCTTGAACCGAACCTCCGGGCGCGGCGGCTTCAACCGCGCCCGGCAGGCCTCTTGCATCGGCCTATTCGACCACCACCGACAGTGCCGAACCGGTATAGACCGGCCGCACCTTCACATTGCCCGCATCGATCGTGGCGAATGTGCCGGTCAGGCCATTGGCGGACAGCACCGCGAGCCGCGTTCCGGCAGCTGGCGCGCCGCCATCAAAAGCAAGCCTCAGCGTCGCGCCGTCCAGCACCGCATTGCCCTTGATCCGCAGTGCAGCCTTTTGCGGATCAAGCGCCAGCGTGCCGCCCGACTGCGCATAGTCGCCGCCGATGACGACGTCCTTCTCTGCCGCAAGGGAGAGCGCGCCGCCCGAGACCAGCACGCCGCCTGTTCCAAGAGCATCGGCGGCGGAAGCCACCAATGTTCCGTCCCTGACAATCGTGCCGCCGCCATAGCTGTTATGGCCGCTGAGCGTCAGCGCCCCGCTGCCGGATTTGACGAGACGCCCTGCCCCGGCGATATCGTTGGTCCATCGGTCCGCCGCATTGAACCCGCCGGCGGCGGCGTCCATGGTCACCTCGACATCGCCGTCAAACGCGCCGTAGCCACCGGCAGCGGCCACCAGGTTGATGCGGCCCCAGCCATTGCTGTCATCGAGCAGCGGATAACCGGCCTCGATGCCGGTGGAAAACAGCACGGCGCGCCGCTCTGCGGCGTCGAGATAGGGCAGACGCGTCTCCAGCAGCACTTCCGCGCCCTTCGGCACCACCATCGGCGCATCTCCCACGGCCTTGTCGCGGCTGAAGGAGAAAGTCATGCGCCGACGATAGTCCACCCCGTTCTTCGCATCATCGGCAAAGCGGTCGGCATCCGGCTTTGCGCCATGGGCGAAATCGACAAGCGACTGCCCCTGCGGCAGACGCTTAGTGAAATAGGCCTGCAAGGCTTCATGCGCCGCCTTCTTCACCTCGGCGTTTTTCGGATCCTGCAGCATGGCCGCAGCCATGGCGGTTGCCGTGATGCGGCCGCCGATCACGTCGAGCGGCGAATGCATGCCGGCGACGATACGGCTCTCGCCGAGTTCGGAGGCCGCCGTCAGTAATTCGGAAAAGCGCTCCGGCGCGGCATAGGCATAAGCGATGGCAGCGAGATAGGCGGCGTTGGTGTGCCCGCTCGGGAAACCGCCATCCTTGCCGCGACCACGGGTTTCACGCGCATATTTCAGTGCCGGCACGATGACACCGGGGTCGCTGTCATAGCTTTCGAATGCGCGGTCGCCGATCGTTTCCTTACCGGTCTCGATCACCTCGCCCTTGGCGTTCATGCGCCAGGGACGCGGTGAGGAATAGAAATATTTGGCCGGCGATGTCGTGCCTTCCGGGCCGCGGATCACCTTCATGAAAGCGACGAAATCCTTCAGCTCGCTATCGGCTGCACCCGCCTCGGTGCCCTTGTCGTCCTCCTTGCGGGTGATGACCTCGTTCGGATCGAAATCGCTAAGCGTATGATTGATCGTCGTCGTCGCGCCTGCCCCTTCGCGATACCATGCGGCAAGCGGGCCCAGGCCGTCGATGACGCTATAGCCCTGCGAACGGCGATCATTCATATAGGCTTCGAAAGCGGCGGCGCGCGTGCGGTTCTCGCCGGTGACGGACAGCACATAACGCATGTTTTCCTGCCAGACAGCGGGATCGACGATCTTCACATGGCTGAAATCCGCCGGGCCGTCGCCATTGGCGCCACCATCGGCCCATTTTTCATCGCCAAGCGTCCAGATGCGATTAAAACCGGAGAGGATTTCAATGATCGGATTATCCCGGTCGTCATAGGCGCGGACATCCTCGCCCTTCTCATTCTTGCCGGTCTGGTTGCGATAATTGTCGGCGAGCGGCAGCGGATATGTCGCGCCCGGTTCCGGCACCGTGATGGCATAGCCACGCCCCACCGGTTGGGCGGCATCGAAAGCCTGCGCGCCGGGAACAAAAACCAGCAAGGCGACCGAGGCGAGCAGGGTCGAGCGTGCGGAAAAGAAAGACGACATCTTCAGTCTGGCCATGACGAATCCTATGATTTTCAGCGAGTGACGCGTGACGAAAACAGGCGGCGCGGCGTTCCGCGCGCCTCATCGTCAGGTTTAAACAAAGCATATTTCAGTTTTTCGATGGGCCGACGGGAACGGCTCCTTGCGGCGGTTCCCTGGCGACGATGCGCCGCCTCCGCAAGGAAACGGCGGAATATGCCCGGAGTATCACTCCGGGCATATCGTCCGACGGCTTCTCCATTCCGCCAAAAGCGGATGGCCGTGCCGTTACTTCTTGACCGCGACAGCCTCGTTGATCTTGGCGACGTCATCCTCCAGAACCTTGTAGGTCTGGTCGAGCGTCAATTCACCGACGATGAGCTGGCTCATGCGCTGCACGATCTGCTGGTACATGGCGCTGCCGCCCTTGGCCCGTTCGAATTCACGCGCGGCCTTCGGCACGTTCTTCTTGTTGTCGAGGAAGACCTTCATCGCCGCCTTGGCGTTTTCGCTCTTCAGCTTGTATTGCGGATCGGCGATTTCCGCGCCGGTCAGGATGACATAGTTTTCGGCGATTTCCCGCTGCACCTTTTCGGAGCCGAGGAATTCGATGAAATGGGCGACATCCTCAGGATATTTGGTGCGCTTGAAGCCGACGATTGCGGTGCCGCCGGGCATGGCGTAGCAGCCGGCATCGCCGCAGGGCGCATTGATCGCGGTCCATTCGAAACCGTCGCCGATCTTGTTCTGGAACGGATTGACCATCCAGTTGCCGGCGAGATAGGTCACGACATTGCCGTTGACGAACTCGTCACCCATGTTCTTGTACTGGGAACCACCGGCGGCACCCCACATTTCCTTGGGGAAGCTGCCGTTCTGCGTCCATGAAAAGAGATCGGCGATGTATTTTTTCGCCGCATCATCAGGGAAGCTGAACTTGCCGTCCTTCACATAGGTCGAGCCATAAGAGAAGGCGCCGCCGGAAAAGCGGTGGCCGGAACGGTCCATGGTGAAGGGGATTTGCACGCCGGTCGACTTGGCGACGCGGGCGGACGCTTCAACGATCTCGCTTAACTTGGCGGTCGGGCCGGGCAAGGGTTCGCCGGCCTGCTCGAACAGCGTCTTGTTGACGAAAGGCAGGTTCAGCGTCTGCGACGCCATATAGCCATTGATCGATTTCGGGTCGTTGACATTGGGCAGGCGAAGCTGGTCAAGGCTGGAACCATGCAGTTTCGCAAAGGCTTCCGCATCCTTCATGTAAGGCCGCATGTCGAGATAATAGGGCGCGAGCTGCCAGTCGGTGATCTTGGCGATGTCAGGGCCCTCGCCCACCGCCAGCTGCACCGGCAGCTGCTTGGAAACGGCGTCATAACCCGACGATACGAAATTGATCTTCACGCCGGGATTGGCCGTCTCGAACTCCTTGCTGAGTTCCGACATGCGCTGCACGTAACCCTGGTCGTCATCGGTAAAAAGGAACGTAATCGTGCGGGTCTCGGCCTGGGCCGTCGCAAGACCGGCGACGGAGGCCACTACGAGGGCGCTGACGCCCGAAAACAGTTTCATCATGCTCATCCTCCCAATGAAAATATTTTCATAAATCGAATGGAAGCTCCTCTGCTTAATTCGATTTATAATGTTTTGCGGCTTGACAGAATAAACGTCAAGCTGTTTGTTTTGGCGAAATCGCACAAATCGACGCGAAAGAGCGAAAACAGATTTGTGAAAATAATTTCATTATAGATCGATGGGAGGCGATCCATTATGACGGATGCAGCATTTGCGGCGAACGCGTCGCAGCCGACATATACCGTCGCGGATGGCGAGACGGTGACCGCCTGGATCGTCTCTGATCTGGTGGAAACGTCGTTTCCCGGCATCGCCGCCCCCGCCGAAGACCGCGTGAACTATCGCTTCATCAATGGTTTCGTGGATGTTGGCGACCTTCCCTGCCGCAAGGCCTTCCAGCAGACCATGATCGGCCGCGACATCTCGCCCGATACCGGCTGGCCGGTGTCACACCTCAACCTGCCGGGCTCCAACCGCCGCGTCGAATTCACCGGCTTCTGGCATGTTCCGACCCATGTGCAGCGCTGGCTGAAGGGCGCTTTCCGCAGCGAGACTGCAAGGAAGGCGCATTTCCGGCTGCGCACCTGCGGCGGCGTGCGCATCTGGGTAGGCGGCGTCGAACAGGTGCGTTTTGAACCCTTTATCCGCAATGTCGAAAGCAGCCGCAACATCACGCTTGATCTGGCGGCCGGCGATAACGAGGTGCTGCTGCTCTGCGAAGATCTGGCGGAGCGCGACATCATCTGGTTTTTCGAACTTGAGGTCATCGATCCCGTGCCCCTCACCGTCGTGCTGCCGGTGCCGCTCGACCGCGAAGAGACGAAGCGCCTTGCCGCGCTGGTGCGTGACGTTCACCCGGCGCGGGATGTATTTTCAGGCACGGCCCTTAAACTGATCTTCGGCGCGGCCCCGGCAAACGACCTGCCGGTGCATATCGCCGTCAAAAGCCATGGCCACGAGCGCGCCACGCTTGCGGAAGTGGACACCGTGCTGAAGGCCGGGCAATCCTCGCTGGCGATAGCGGGCACGACAGATATTCCGGACGGGTATCACGGCGTCAGGATCACGATGGGTTCGGGAGCGGGGACGGTCACCCGCCTCATCGACGCCGCCTTCATGCATGATATTGCGCCGGAAGCATCCAATGCCGATATCAACGAGCGCAAAAAAGCGGCCCTCTCCTTCAGCGCCCGTTTCGGCGCCTGGCGCATCGGCCGCGCGCTGGCGATGGTCGCCACCGGCAACGATGACATCGAGACGATTGGCGGCATCGTCGATGCGACGCTGCATTCCATAGACAGGCGCGAAGACTGCTCCGATTTCGTGATGATCCCGCTGCTCTGGCTGGTACGCGCCTATGGCGACCGGCTGCCGGCCGACATGCGGGCGCGGATCGACACCTCGATCCTCGGCTATCGCTACTGGGTGGATGAGCCGGGCAATGACGTCATGTGGTTCTGGAGCGAGAACCACGTTCTGTGCTTCCACACCAGCCAGTTGCTGGCTGGCGACTATCTGCCGAACGCCGTCTTCACCGCGTCGGGCCGCACCGGACGCGAGCAGGCGGCGCTGGCCGCCGACCGTCTGGAGCGCTGGTTCGACAGCGTCGAGGCGCATGGGCTGGCCGAGTGGAACTCCGCCGCCTACTACCCGGTAGATTTCATCGGCCTTCTCGCCATCGAACATTGGACGGGGCCGGAACTTGCCGCCCGCGCACGCCACCAGCTCGATCTCATTTTCGAAATGATCGCGCTGCACACGCTGGGTGGCGTCCCTTCCGGTTCGCAAGGGCGGGCTTATGACAAGGAGCTGCGCGCCGGGCCGCTGACGGAACTGGCGCCCTTTGCGCAGGTAGCATTCGGTCAAGGCTGGCTCAACAATGGCGTCGCCTCGCTGCCGATGTTCTGCTGCGGTGACTACCTGCCGCCGGCGCATCTTGCCACCCTCTCCCAGCTGGAAACCGGCCGTATGGTCGAGGCGCGTTATGCACAGGGGCTGGAGCCCGGCAAGCTTGTGCTGTTCAAGAACGAGGCCGCGCAGCTTTCCACCGTTGTCGACCACAAGACCGGCCGCAAGGGCCACCAGCAGCATGTCATGGACATCAAGCTTGCCGGCCATCCGATGGCGCGGCTCTGGGTCAACCATCCCGGTGAGGACGATCCATGGGGCAGCCAGCGCCCCTCCTATTGGGCGGGAAGCGGCATCCTGCCGCGTGTGGCGCAGCATCGCGATCTGGCCATGCTGATCTTCGACACGGACGATCACCGCAACGACTGGACCCATGCCTATCTCGGCCGCGACGGGCTGGACGAGGTGCTGATGGAGGGCAACTGGCTCATCACCCGTTCGGGCCGCGGTTTTGCCGCCCTTTACGCGACCAACGGACTTCAGCCCATCACCTCTGGCGCCACCGCAAACCGCGAGATCAGATCACCCGGCCGCCGCGCTGGCTGGGTGGGCGTCATCGGCTGCGGCGACAAGCAAGCCTTCGCCAGTTTCCGCGAGAAAATTCTCGCCACACAGGTCACCTTCAATGCCGAAAGCCGGCTGCTCTTGGTCACGCCGCCGGGCGGACCTGAGCTTACCCTGACCTGGGACGGCGCCTTCACCATCGGCGGTCAGGCCATGGCCTTCGACCATGACCAGCCGCAACCGCAAATCACCTTCGAAAGTGCCGATCCCGCCTCGGACGGCGCGGCGCGACCCTTCTACTCCTAAGCGGAATTGACAGATGAACCAGCCAAGCATGGAAAAAGACACTCTCAGGACGACGATCGACAATGTCGCCGCCGCCTTCAGCCGCCTCAAGGGCATTCAGGAAGGTCTGGTCAGCGGCAGTTCCGATGGCAAGATCCAGTTCGATGAATGGGACTGGGAAGTGGGTGTGGGCCTGTACGGTTTCCTGCGCCGGGCGCTGGCCGCCAACGACCAGAAGGCATTGGACGACCTCGTCACATGGTATGGCTGGCAGATCGAACGTGGCCTGCCACCCCGCCAGATCAACAGCTCCGCGCCGATGCTGCCGCTCGTCATCCTGACCGAACATGTCGACCGGCCGGATTTCCGGGCGCTGGTGGAAGACTGGGCCGACTGGCTGGTGCATGAATTGCCGAAAACCGAAGATGGCGGCTTCCAGCATGTCGTCAAGGAACGCCTGAATGAAGGCGAACTCTGGGACGACACGCTGTTCATGGCATGTCTCTTCCTCGCCCGCGCCGGCGTCGTCTGCAAACGCCATGACTGGATCGACGAAGCGGTCTATCAGTTTATGATCCATACGCGTTATCTGTCGGACCCCGTCACCGGCCTCTGGTATCACGGCTGGACCTTCAACGGCCGCCATAATTTCGCTGACGCCTTCTGGGCGCGCGGCAATTCCTGGATCACCGTCGCCATTCCCGAACTCTTCGAACTGGTGCCGACGCTTGCCGGAAAGGACAAACGTTTCCTCGCCAATGTGCTGGCGAGCCAGGTGCGGTCGCTCAGGCAATACCAGCGTGAGGACGGCATGTTCCACACGCTGCTCGACGATCCCACATCGCCGGTCGAGACATCGGCGACGGCAGGCATCGCCTATGGCATTCTGCGCGGCATTGAGGCCGGCATCCTCGGCGAAGAGAACCGGCCGCATGCGGAACGCGCGCTGAAGGCGGTGCTTGGCAATATCGACGATGAGGGCGTCGTCCACGGCGTTTCCGACGGTACGCCGATGGGTCATGATCTCGACTTCTACCGCCGCATTCCCAATCTGCCCACACCCTACGGGCAGGCGCTGACGATGCTGCTTTTGATCGACGTTTTTCTGAAAAGGCCGCAGGCATCATGAGCATGAACCAAGAAATCACAGCCGCAGCCGATGGCCGCGACGCCACTACCGCCATCCAGCAGGCAATCGACACCGTCTCGGCCGCAGGCGGCGGGCGTGTATCGCTCGCAGCCGGGCGCCATGTCAGCGGCGGCCTTGTTCTTAAGAGCGGCGTGGAACTGCACCTTGCCGAAGACGCGGTACTTGCACCCGTTTCCGATTACGAGGCCTATGCGGATACGACGGTTTCGGTCATCGCCGAGGATTCCAACCGCGGCATGCTCATCGCGAGCGGCGCGCACGACATCGCCGTCACCGGTCCCGGCCGCATCGAGGCTGGCGGTGAGAACTTCATCATCGGCGACGACAAGGCCATGGGCACCTATGTTCCAGCCCAAAAACGCCCGCGCGTGATGGTGCTGGAAGCCTGCCACAACGTGCGCCTTGAAAACCTCCACGTCAGCGCTTCACCCATGTGGACGCTGCATATGGTCGATTGCGAAGACCTCCATTTCCGCAATCTCCGCATCGAAAACGACCGCCGCCTGCCGAATACCGATGGCATCGTGCTGGATGCCTGCCGCCGCGCATTGATTGAGGACTGCTTTATCTCCACTGCCGATGACGGCATCTGCCTGAAGACCAGCGCCGGACCTGATGGCAAGGCGGTGGGAGTCTGCGCCGATATCACCGTTCGCCGTTGCACCGTTTCCAGCATGAGCTGCGCGCTGAAACTCGGCACGGAATCCTTCGGTGACTTCACCAATGTCGTGTTCGAGGATTGCAGCATCGTCCAGTCCAATCGCGGCGTCGGCCTTTTCTCCCGCGATGGCGGCGCGATGCGCAACATCCGCTTTTCACGGATTAAAGCCGAGTGCCACGAAACGCCGGGCGGCTTCTGGGGTTCGGGTGAAGCGGTCACCGTCACCGTTGTCGACCGTCGCCCCGAACGGCAGGCCGGCAGCGTGGACAATCTGGTCGTGGAAGACCTGAGCGGCTCGATGGAAGGCGCGATCAACCTCGTCGCCACCTCGAAGGCCGGCATTCACAATGTCCGGCTGGAGCGCATCACGCTTGCGCAGCAACCCGGCAAGCTCGGCACCGGCCTGCAATATGATCTGCGCCCCACCAATGCCGATATTGCGCCAAGCGCCGATGCGGCTGGCCGCGCCAATGCCTGGACGCAGGATGCGCAGGGCCGGATCGTCGGCATGGAGGATTATCCGGGCGGCATGCCCGCGATCTACCTTTCGGGCGTTCACGGATTTTCGGCGCATGATGTCGCCATCAAGAGAGCGATGCCCTTGCCCGAGGGCTGGAACAGGCAGGAGATCGTCGCGACGACGGGCTCGGATAAAGGGAGCAGGTGATGGGAAGTCTGAAACTCGAAAACCTCAACAAGGCGTTCGGCGCCGTTCATGTGCTGCATGATATCGATCTTCAGATCGAAAACGGCGAATTCGTCGTTTTCGTCGGCCCCTCGGGCTGCGGAAAATCGACGCTGCTGCGCATCATCGCCGGTCTCGAGGACGTCACATCTGGCACCATCGCCATCGGCAATCGCGATGTCAGCGCGCTGTCGCCAGCCGAGCGCAAGATCGCCATGGTGTTCCAGTCCTATGCGCTTTATCCGCATATGAGCGTGCGCAAGAACCTCGCCTTCGGTCTGGAAAACCTGCGCTTCAAGCGGGCGGAAATCGAAAGCCGCATCAACGAGGCGGCGCGCATGCTCGCCATCGAGCCCTATCTCGACCGCAAGCCGAAACAGCTCTCCGGCGGCCAGCGCCAGCGCGTCGCCATCGGCCGCGCCATCGTGCGCGAGCCTGATATCTTCCTGTTCGACGAGCCGCTTTCCAACCTCGATGCGGCGCTGCGCGTGCAGACGCGCGCCGAAATCACCCGGCTGCATCGCGATATCAAGACGACGATGATCTATGTCACCCATGATCAGGTGGAAGCCATGACCATGGCTGACAAGATCGTCGTGCTGCGCGCCGGACGCATCGAGCAGGTGGGCAGCCCGCTCGAGCTTTTCGACAATCCGCGCAACCTCTTCGTCGCCGGTTTCCTCGGTTCGCCGCGCATGAACATGCTCAAGGGCGTCATCACCAAGGGCGAAGACGGCGGCATCGCCATCGACGCCGGCTACGGCGTGTCCCTGCCCTGCCTTGTCGATCCGGCAACCGTCAGTCCGGGACAGGCGGTTCTGGCGGGCATACGCCCCTCGCATTTCACCATCGGGGATGCCGGTCTGCCCTTCGAGGTGCAGTACCACGAAAGCCTCGGCACCGAGACCTATCTCTACGGCAATATCAAGGGTGAGAAGGAGCAGATCATCGTGCATCAGGCGGGCCATTTCGCGCCCGCTTCCGGCTCGGTGCTGAAGATCATGCCGGCGCGTGAGAAGGTGCATGTCTTCGATCCCGCCACCGAACTGGCGCTGCCGCGCCTTGCGAGCGAAGGGAGAGGGTAGCATGGCCAATCCGAAGCTCGCGAGACTGTCCGACCGTGTGCTCGATGCCGTGATGGCGATTGCCGAAGTGCCGCTCAACTTCATCGAGCGGCAGATCGGCAAGAGGCGCATGCCCTATATTTTCCTGATGCCGAACCTCGTTCTCTTCGGCATTTTCACCTTCCTGCCGATTGCGATTGCCGTCGGTTACGCCTTTACCGGCGGCACCGAACTTTTGATCACCGACCGCCCCTTCGTCGGTTTCGAGAATTTCGGCAAGCTGCTGGATTGCCAGAGCTATATGGACCCCGGAAGCTGCCGGGAATCCCTGTTCTGGACGGCGATCTGGAACACTTTGTGGTTCGTCGGCTTCAACGTCATCGCCACGCTGCTGGTCGCGCTCATCACCGCACTCATCCTCAACCGGGCGATCGCCGCGCGCGGTTTCTTCCGGGCCATGTTCTTTTACCCGGTCCTGCTGTCACCCGTCGTCATCGGCCTCATCTGGAAATGGTTCCTCGACCGCAACGGCCTGCTCAACGCCTTTTTCCAGATGCTCGGCGTACCGCCGGAAATCTTCCTGCTGGATGTCGGCTGGTCGCGTTTCTTCGTCGTAGTGGTCTCGGTCTGGTTCCACATGGGCTTTTATACGCTGATCCTGCTGGCGGGCCTTCAGGCCATCCCGAAGGACCTCTATGAAGCAGCAGCCATCGATGCCGCCTCGCCCCGGCGCACGCTCTTCCGCATCACCCTGCCATTGCTTGGTCCCAACCTGCTCGTTGTGCTCATCCTGTTGATGATCCGCTCGGTGCAAATATTTGATGAAGCATGGGTTCTCACCAATGGCGGCGGGCCGGGCACGGCCAATACATTCGTGGTGCAATATATCTACCAGATGGCCTTCGGCAGCGATCTGAGGCTGTTCGGTCTTGCATCCGCCGCATCGGTTCTCATGGGCCTTGTGCTTCTTGCGCTGACGCTCGTGCAATTGCGCCTTGGCAAAAAGATGGAGTCCTGACCATGTCCAACGCCGTCTCCTTCCTCACGCGCACCCGCCGCCCCGGCCGGATCGGCATCACCGATATCCTCTCCTGGGTCTGGCTCATCGGCGGCACGCTTGCCGTCCTCATCCCGGTCGTCTGGGCCGCCATGTCTTCGCTGAAACCGGAAGCCGAGATCACGCGGTTTCCGCCGAGCCTTCTGCCGCGCGCCGCCGTGCAGGTGGAGGTGCAGGGTTACGACAAGCCGCTCAGCCTGTGGAAAGCCAGCATCGATGGCGTGGAACGGGAAATGGCCATGATCCGCCGCGTCGGCCTCAAAGCCCAGATGGTCGACCCGGCCAATCCCGGCCCGCCCGTCAGCGTCGACACGCGCGGAATAACGCCGGTTCAGAAACTGACCATTGCGACGGAGAACTTCACCGATCCGCTGACACAGTTCAGCTTCTTGACCTTCCTCAAGAACTCGGTCTTCGTTACCTTTGTCGCGACGGTTCTGACCTTGATCGTCAACGCCATGGCGGCCTTCGCGCTCTCGAAATACCGTTTCCGTGGCGAGAAGGCGATTTTCGTGCTGATCATCTCGACGCTGATGATCCCGCTCACCGTCGTCATGGTGCCGGCCTATCTTGTCATCGTCGGTGTCGGCCTCGTTGACAATCTCTGGGGCGTCATCATCCCCACCGTCGCAACGCCGACGGGCGTGTTCCTGCTCCGGCAATATATGCTGACCATCCCCGACGAGCTGATCGAGGCGGCGCGCGTCGATGCCGCCAGTGAATTCCGCATCTTCTGGCGCATCATCCTGCCGCTGACGGCCCCGGCGCTTGCGGTTCTCGCCATCTTTTCGGTGCTCTGGCGCTGGAACGACTTTCTCTGGCCGCTGATCGTTCTCAGCAGCCGCGAAAACTTCACGCTACAGGTGGGCCTCAATGCCTTCCAGGGCGAGTT
The DNA here is from genome assembly GCF_900188475.1 of Agrobacterium sp. 719_389. Classification (NCBI taxonomy): domain Bacteria; kingdom Pseudomonadati; phylum Pseudomonadota; class Alphaproteobacteria; order Hyphomicrobiales; family Rhizobiaceae; genus Agrobacterium; species Agrobacterium sp. 719_389. Next base: position 112,316 of record NZ_FYEM01000014.1, on the reverse strand, counting down.
CTCGGTGCAATGGCACTATATTCTCGCCATGACCTTCCTCAGCCTGGCGCCCGTCACCGTCGTGTTCCTGTTCCTGCAGCGCTACATCACGACGGGCATTGCCGGCACGGGAATGAAATAAACCCTGACATCACTTGGGGGGCGGTGCGATGCTGCCCCTCAACACCAGCCGACAACCGAGCTCGAGCCGGTGCGCCGGACGTGTCGGATCGGCCGCCATAAGCCGCTGCTCCAGCAGCGCAAGCGCCGCACCGCCCAGCCTGTCAGCGGGCAACTGGATGGTGCTGAGTGGCGGCGCACTGAAGGCTGCCGGCATGATATCGTCAAACCCCAGCACCGAGATATCGTCCGGCACTCGAATTCCTGCCTCCGTCAGTGCCTTCAGACAACCGAGCGCCAGATTGTCGGCGGCGCAGAAAATGGCGGTGGCGTTTCTGAGCGGCTTGTCTTCGGCGAGCAGACGGCGGATGGCGGCTTCCCCCCATTCGGGCTCGTAACTTTCCACCTCGATGACCATATCGGCGGGAACTGTCAGGCCCGCCGCAAGAAAGGCGTCGCTATAACCGTCATAACGGCGGCGAATCGTCGTGCGGCCCTTCCAGGTGATGTGCAGAATATTGCGATGCCCGAGCGACAGCAGATGCTCGATACCAAGCCGCGCGCCAAAACGGTTCTCGGCCGTCACCGTATCGACGATCATGGCCGGATCCTCGCCATTGATCAGAACCACCGGCCGCGCAAGCGCCGACAGCGCCTCGACCAGCTGCGGCCTGTCATCGTTCAGGATCACGATGCCATCGACATTGTCGGCATCCGCCGCCGCTGCCACCAAGGCGGGATCGAGCCGGCTCGTCGCGCTCACATAGGGAACGATACGAATGCCGCGCCGCTCGCATTCGCGCCGGAAGCCGTTCAGCATCGTCCAGCTGACCATGTTAAGATCGCTCTGCGGTGCCGCATCATTGGTCATGGCGAGCAACACGACGCGCAGGGTGGCGATCGTCGCCTTCTGCCTGCGGTTTTCGAGGTAGCCGAGCGTGCGGGCCGCCTCCAGCACCCGGTCGCGAACCTGCGTGGTCAAGGGTGCCGTGCCATTGATGGCATGCGACGCTGTGCTCAGCGAAACATTCGCTTCCCGCGCCACGTCCTTAAGCGTCGTTTTCCTATCCGCTTTCATATAGGGAAAATTCAACCACTCTTCTTCAGACGGTGCGGGCAGAAAGCCTGCCTCGCGCAGTCGATCTGGAGAATACCCGTGCCTGTTTACTGCTCTCTCGTCAGCGGAAGACTACAGCATCATCCGTAAATGCGGAATTGATTTCTCTGGGTTTTTACCGATCGTTTATCCCCCGGGAACGCCGCCCGCAGCAAACCGCGGGCGGCAAGGCGGTCAAAGCGCCCGGGAGATATGGTCGATGCTATCTTTCAAGGCAGCGACCGGGTTCTTCAACGCGTGCACCTCCGCCGCAAAGGGCTCGAAACTGTAAAGCCCCATGTAACCGGCCGCCTCAAGCGTTCTGATCTGGGCAATATTTTCCAGCCGGTCACCGCCATCCACCAGTACACGGTGGGCGTCCAGCATATCGGCGACGGAGACGGCGGGGTCGGTAACGCCGGAAACATGCACGAGGCCGGTACGTTCGGGGAAGAACTCTGTCTCGCCCGCAAGATGGTGGTGGAAGGTATCGTGCACCAGCCTGTAGACATCACCGCCGCCTGCCGCGTCGATGGCCTTGATGGCCTCGGCCTTGGTGCGCAGCGACGAGACAGGGAAACCGAGCGGCTCGACGAGGCCGGTCAGTCCACGTTCCGCAAGGATCGGCTTCATGGCCTTCAGCGCGGCCACGAGATCATCGAATGAGACTTCCTTTCCGTCGTTGAGCGGGCACATGACCAGCGCCTTCGCACCGCTTGCCGCTGCATAGTCCGCCATGGCAACAGCCCGTTTTGGCAAATCGCCCGACCAGACGTTGAAGGGATAAAGCGCGTTTATCGAGATGATCGTCACGCCGGCCTTTTCGGCCGCCGCCTTCACGGCAGCCGGCTGCACCGTGCTGACGATGTCAGGCAGGTCGTTGCGGATTTCAACTTCGGTGAGGCCGAGTTCGCGGGCTGTGGCGAAGAACTCCTCAAGGGAGAGCTTCGGGGCGGTGATGTGGTTGATGGCGAAACGCATGAAAGACCTCACTGATAAAGGGCGGGACGCGTGGGAAGCTTAATTGCGACGGCTGCTCCGTCGGTCTCCTGCGCGGCCACGCAGGCGTCGGAGGTGATGGCCGCCACATAGCCGTCCCAGGAGCTGGGACCCGATGCCGTTCCATTCGCCGCCGCGTGGATGAAGTCCTGCAATTCCACATCGTAGCTGGCGATGAAGCGATCCTTCCAGTCGGTGAGGATATCGTTCTGCAGCTTGGCTCCGAGGCGCGTCTGCACCGACATCGGCTCCGGCAGGCTGGCAATGCCGTCCTCGCCCACCACCTGGCACTGGATATCGTAGCCATAATGGCAATTGACGAAGATTTCGACGTCGATGATCGTGCCCTTCGCCGTCTCCAGAATGACGATCTGCGGGTCCTTCAGCCGCGCATGGCTTCTGGCCGCCGAGCGGGGAAAGAGAACCCGGGCCGAAATATAGTCATCATCGAGCAGCCAGCGCAGCACGTCGATCTCGTGGATCATCGTGTCGTGGATCGCCATCGGGGTCACATATTGCTCCGGAACCGCCGGGTTGCGATGGGCGGCATGCACCATGATCGGCGCGCCGATCCTGTTGTCGACGGCCTGTTTCAACGCCACGTAACCGGCGTCATACCGGCGCATGAAACCCACCTGAACCAGCCGTCCGCCATGGGCCACCTCGGCATCGACGATGCGTCTTGCACCTTCCGCCGTTGTCGCCAGCGGCTTTTCGCAAAAGCAGGGCTTGCCGGCGGCGATTGCCGCCAGCACATATTGCTCATGCGTCGCGCCCCAGGAGGTGACGAGCACGGCATCCACATCGGGTGAGGCGATCAGCTCCTCGCCGGTGGCGAAGATTTCCGCGTCCGGGGCGATGTCATCACGCACCGCTTCCGCCGATCCATGATTGACATCGCTCAGCGCGACGACCTTTGCGCCGCCGAGGACCCTGTTGATGCGGCGGGCATGGTCGCGGCCGATGGCGCCGGTGCCGATAACACCAATTCTCACAGTCATTTTCAAAACCTCACTTCCGGTATTTTTCGATGTAATTGTTGATCTCGGCACACATGAACTTGCTCGATTCATCGGCCCTGTCCTCCCAGGCGAAGACGCAGGAGGTCATGATGCCGTCGAAACCGATTTCGGCGAGCGTGCCGAAGAAGTCGTCCCATGGCACTTCGCCCTGGCCGATATTCAAGTGCTGATGCACCCGCGCCTGTGTGCCCGGTGGATTGAGAATGTAGCGCAGCCCGGAACTGGCCTTGTGGTTGAAGGTATCCCCCACATGCACATGCGCCAGCACATCCTTCGCCTCGCGCAGCATCGCTTTGGTGTCGTCGCCGAAATAGAAGGTGTGCGGCGCGCAATAGAGGAATTTGACGTTCTTCGAATTGACGGTGCGTATGATGTCGAGCGCCGGCTGCAGCGTTTCGCACCAGTCTTCCGGATGCGGCTCGACATGCAGGTTGATGTTTTCGCGTTCGAAGATCGGCACCAGTTCTTCCATCGAGCGCCACCATGCATCCTCGCAGGCTTCGATCATCGAGCCGGTGTGGCAGCAATAACATGACCCCTTGTCGGGATGCGGACCGCGGCCGAATTCGGAGTTCATCGTGTCGACCTCCAGTTCGATGGCGATCTCGATGGCGCGTTTCCAGTGTTTAACCGCCGCCTGCCGTTCGGTCTCGTCATTGGAGGCCCAGCGATACATCGGCAGCAGCGAGGCGATACCGACATCGGCATCTTTCAGCGCCTTCTTGAAGGATCGGATGCGCTCGGGAAACACACGCGGCGCCTTGAACCATTCGAGGAAATCGGCGCGCGGGCTGAGTTCGATCCAGTCGTAGCCGAGTTCCTTCACTTTGGCCGGGAGGGCTTCGAGGCTGAGATGGCGGTGCATGAAAGGGTCGATGGCGATGCGCATATACGCTTCCTTGTCATTATTGTCTGTCGAAGGGCCCTTGCGGGCCGGTTATGTAAGGCCGCGGTCCGGGAGAGGAGACCGCGGCCTTTGGCCGACTTTTTCGCGGGCGGCCATGTTTGTGCTCTGCCGACGGCATTCGGTCAGCATGCCGGCCAAAACTCCGGTTCAGTTCCGGGCCTGATATTCCCCAAGGTTTTCGGGCATCACCAGTTCGAAGGGCACCCAGAGCGTCTTTTCGACTTTTTCACCGGCAGCGGCTTTCACCGCCGTCTGAACGGATACTTCGCCCTGCTTCGTCGCGTTCTGGTAGACGGTGATGTCGAGATCGCCTGTCTGCATGGCGGCGAGGCCGTCAGGCGTGGCGTCGATGCCGGCGATGACGACATCCTTCATGGAAACGCCCGCCGCCTTCAGCGCCTGCGCGGCCCCGATCGCCATTTCGTCATTGTTGGCGATGACGGCATCAAACTGCACACCCGCCGTCAGCCAGGAGGAGACGAGATCCTGCGCCTGCGTGCGGCTCCAGTTCGCCGTCTGCTTTTCGAGGATGTCGATCTTGCAGTCCGGCCGGGAAAACACCGTTTCCACATCCTTGGTGCGCACCAGCGCGGCATGGTTCTCCAAAGGTCCCATCAGGATGACGGCCTTGCCCTTGCCGCCCATCAGCTTGCAGGCCGCTTCCGCCTCCATGGTGCCGGAATCGAGCTCGTTGGAACCAACGAAAGCTGTCCCATCAGGCAGGCCGGTTTCCAGTTCGGCTGGCGGATGATTGACATAAACGAGCGGAATTTTGGCGGCGGACGCGGCTTTGGTGATCGCGGCCGTGGCATCACCGTCAACGGCATTGACGATGATCGCATCGACGCCATTGGCGATAAAATTCTGCACCTGATTGAGCTGCTTCGATGGATCGAGCTGGGCGTCTTCCACCAGAAGTCCGATATTTTTATCACGCCCGGCCTCGGCCCTGATGCCGTTAAGCAGGATCGTCAGAAACGGATTGTCGAAAGACGTCATGGAGACCGCAACGCGGGTCTCGGCAAGAGCCGGCGTTGCGAAAATGCAGAGCGCCGTCGCCATCAGTAATTTTTTCAAGGTTTCCTCCTGCGGAAATCGCCGCTGGTTGCATCATTCTATGTCGCCGGAGCCGGCCATTCCGCCGGCTCCGGCGCGTTCGGCCCGCCCGGCGGCGCTCCCCGGGAGCGGAGAAGCCGCCTGGGCGAGGCCATGGCTCAATTCCTGGCCTGATAGTTCTTGAGGTTCGCCGGCGTCACCAGCTCGAAGGGAACGAAGACCTTCTTGTCGACCGCATCGCCCTTGGCGAGTTTCAGCGCCGCATCCAGGGCACCCTTGCCCTGCCCGGCGGCATTCTGGAAAACGCTCACATCCAGATCACCCGCCGCCATGGCGGCAAGCGCGTCCTGCGTGGCGTCGATACCGGCGATGATGACACTGTCCATCGACCGGCCAGCCGCCTTCAGAGATTGAATAGCGCCGATGGCCATTTCGTCATTGTTGGAAATGACGGCATCGAACTGCACCCCGGCAGAGAGCCAGTTGGTCATCAGATCCGACCCTTGAGTACGCGACCAGTTGGCGGATTGTTCCTCGACAAGCTTGAGGAAGCTGCAATCGGGGGTGGCCACCACATCCTTGATATCCTGCGTGCGCATGCGGGCCGCCTGGTTGGAAAGCTCGCCCATCATCACCACCGCCTTCGCTTCCGTCTTGCCGGCCGCCTTCAGCAAACGGCAGACTTCCTGCGTCTGCAGGGTGCCCGACTGTTTTTCATCGGAGGCAACGAAGGCCTGTTTTTCCGGCAGGCTGTCGAGATTGACCGGCTGGCGGTTGACATAGACGAGCGGAATGCCGGCGGCCGCGGCAGCCTGCGAAAGGGCCACGGTCGCATCCGTATCCACCGGGTTGACGATGATGGCGTCGACGCCGGCGGCGACGAAGTTCTGCACCTGGCTCAGCTGTTTGCCGACATCGTTCTGCGCATCCTCGATCTGCAGCGAAACGCCGTTCATGCCCTTGGAATAATCGACCATGCCATTGCGCAGCACGGTCAGGAAATTGTCATCGAACAGGGCCATCGAAACGCCGATGGTCTCAGCCGACGCGGTGGTCGCCAGCATGGTGGCGAGCGCTGCAATCGCTAAATGTCTTTTCATGTCGTTCTCCTCCAAAACCCTTGAAAAGAAGCCGGCCACGCAAACTTCGTCACATCGTGCTGCAACCGCGCCGGCAAAGGAATACCGGTCACCGGAGACGGTCATCTGCGGCGTGCGGCAATCCGGAAACATCGTTGGTGTCGTGGACCAGCCTCCTGCCCGTTCCACATGCGGCCAAGATTTCCCAGTCCGCGCCCGGCGTCAACGGGTCAGCGACAGCCGAAACCATCAAGGCTGATAGAAAGAGACGCGGAATTTATGATGGAATCTATCAAACCATCAAAGGCTTTCAGGAACCCATAGATGGGAGGGCACAAACCGCTGCCCCGGCGTTTCCGCCATGCCATGTTCGATGGTGTGCACCATGGTCGCGATGAGATCGGTGCATAATTCGCGAAGCGGCGTCTGGAATATGCCGCTGATACGCTTTTCCAGCAGCGCCTGACGTGACTCGGGCGTCAGTTCGTTGACAAGACAGACAATGCTCTCCTGCCGGTTTTCCTGCTGCAGCGCCTCGATCACGCCTTCCATGCCGCCGCCGACGCAATAGATGCCGACCAGGTCCTTGTGCTTTGCGATGGTGTCCATCACTAGCTCATAGGTCAGCCGCCGCGTTTCCAGCGTGATCAGCGCATCCATCACCTCGAATTCCGGCGCATATTCGCGCATATAGCTGCGAAAGCCGGTCTCGCGCAGCGAATGGCCGTGAAAACGGTGACCGCCGAGCAGCAGAAGTACCTTGCCCTTGCTGCGCGCCAGCCGCGAGATCATCCAGGCCGCCGTGCGCCCCACTTTCATGTTGTTGGCGCCGAGATAGGCTTCCCGCACCCCCTGGGCGAAATCCGAAAGCAGCGAAAATGTAGGAATGCCCTTCGCCTTCAGGGCCTCGACGGCGGCAGTGACATCGTGATGGTCCGGCCCGGTGGCCGCCACGGCCTGCACGCGGCCCTTCATCCCCGTCAAAAGGGCTGCAAGCTCGCTCGGCTCGCCCGACTGGGCAAATTCGATGCGCAGATTGAGATGGCGATCCCGGACGTTGCGCGCCGCAAGCTCCAGCTCGTCGGCAAAGGTCTGGTAGAAGGCGTGCCGTTCCTTGCGCAGGATGATACCGAGACTATAGGAAGGCAGATCGGCCAGCATGCGCTGGCGAATGATGTTGGTTGCGTGAAAACCGATCTTCTCCGCCGCCTCGAACACCCGCCGGGAGGTTTCCTCACGCACCGGCAGCCGACCGTTCAGCACGCGGTCGACGGTGGCGACGCTGACGCCTGCGGCCTTTGCCACATCTGTGATGGTGGGACGTTTCATGCGGGCACCCCATAGACGGAAAGATTCCTGTCATGTCTTGCAAAACATGTCACGGATGGTGATGGAATCCAACATGTGCGAAGGGATAAGGGCGTGGAGTACTTTATCAGGGAATAATCGACCGGGGCCTGCATCGCAGGGCCGGCTTGCTTGGCCCAGCACGCCTCCTCCCCTCATCTCTGTGCTTGTCACAGAGATCCAGCCAACCCAAGTCGTTGGGCTGAAAGGAGTCCTTCCGCCGCGCAGACGCGCGTCGGCTGGATTCCTGTGACAAGCACAGGAATGAGGGGGCTGGGATGCGTCAGATCAAAAAAATCACCTGCCGAGTAACCTGAATGGCCACTGTCACACGTAAGGAAGCTGCGGCAGCGGGCATTCGTACCGTTTTACGGCGGCATTTGCACCGTTATCACGACGCCGAATGCCGCTATCCCGTCAGACCCGCTCCAGCGCCACGGCAATGCCCTGCCCGACGCCGATGCACATGGTGGCGAGCGCAAGGCGCTTGCCGGTCAGCGAAAGTTCAAGCGCCGCGGTGCCGGCAATGCGCGCACCGGACATGCCGAGCGGATGGCCAAGCGCGATGGCGCCGCCATTCGCATTCACCCGTGCATCGTCATCCGCAATGCCGAGTTGCCTCAGCGTCGCAAGGCCCTGGCTGGCGAAAGCCTCGTTCAACTCGATCACGTCAAGCTGTTCCTGCTTCAGCCCGAGCCGCGCCAAAAGCTTGGCCGAGGCCGGGGCCGGGCCGATGCCCATGACGCGCGGCGGCACGCCGGCGGCGGCGCCGCCGAGAATGCGGGCGATCGGCGTCAGCCCGTATTTCTTCGCGGCTTCCGCCGATGCGACGATGAGTGCGGCCGCACCGTCATTGACGCCTGATGCGTTGCCCGCCGTCACCGTCGCGCCTTCGCGCCTGTTGACCGGCTTCAGCTTCGCCAGCGATTCGAGGCTTGTGGCGCGCGGATGTTCATCCTTCGATACCACCAGCGGATCGCCCTTGCGCTGCGGGATCGTCACCGGCACGATTTCCCTGTCGAGACGGCCATTGGCCTGCGCGTCGGCCGCCTTCTGCTGGCTGCGAACGGCGAAGGCGTCCTGATCCTCGCGGGAGACCTGATAATCAACGGCGACGTTATCCCCGGTTTCCGGCATGGAATCGACGCCATATTGCGCCTTCATCAGCGGATTGACGAAACGCCAGCCGATGGTGGTGTCATAGATTTCGGCATTGCGGGAAAAGGCGCTCTCCGCCTTCGGCAGAACGAAGGGCGCGCGGCTCATGCTTTCGACGCCGCCGGCGATCATCAGTTCCGCCTCGCCGGATTTCACGGCGCGGGCGGCCGCGATGAGGGCATCCATGCCCGAACCGCAAAGGCGATTGATGGTGGTTCCGGTAACCGAAACCGGCAGGCCGGCAAGCAGCAGCGACATGCGTGCGACATTGCGGTTATCCTCGCCCGCCTGGTTGGCGCAGCCGAAGATCACGTCTTCGACGGCTTCCCAGTCAACGGACGGGTTGCGCTCGACAAGCGCCTTCAGGGGAATTGCACCGAGATCGTCGGCCCGCACCGAAGAAAGCGCACCGCCGAAGCGGCCGATCGGCGTGCGGATATAGTCGCAGATGAATGCATCGGTCATCGGTTTTTCCTCACAGTTCCGGGGCGACGAGATCAACGACCTCGCCATCGACCGTCAAAGGCGCGCCGGTCATGGCCTGCAATTCGTCAAACGTCATCGACGGCAGTTTTTCACGCAGCACGAAGCGGCCATCCACCACGTCGATGACGGCATGGCTGGTATAGATGCGGGTGATGCAGCCGACGCCGGTCAGCGGGAAGGCGCATTTTTCAACGAGCTTCGGCTCGCCATTCTTGGTCACATGTTCGGTGATGACGAAGACCTGCTTGGCGCCATGCACCAGATCCATCGCGCCGCCCACGGCCGGCACGCCCTTGGAGCCGACGCGCCAATTGGCGAGATCACCATTCTGCGCCACCTGATAGGCCCCGAGGATCGCCACATCCAGATGCCCGCCGCGCACCATGGCGAAGCTGTCGGCATGATGAAAGAAGGCCGCACCCGGCTTCAGCGTCACGGCCTTCTTGCCGGCATTGATGAGGTTCCAGTCCTCTTCGCCTTCCGGCGGCGCTTCGCCGAAATTCAGGATGCCGTTTTCAGTGTGGAAAATCGCCTGACGGCCGGGCGGCTGGTAACGCGCCACCATTTCCGGAAAGCCGATGCCGAGATTGACGTAGGCGCCGTCCTCGATGTCCTGCGCCGCGCGCCAGGCGATCTGGGCGTTGGAAAGCTTGATGTCTTCGCGGGTGTCGATGGTCGTGGTCATGCGTAGGCTACTCCCGCGCGAATGAGGACTTCTTCCTGTTGCGGATCGGGAATTTCCACGACGCCGTTCACGAAAATGCCGGGCGTCACGACATGCTCCGGATCGATCTCGCCGGCTTCGACGATCTTCGAAACCTGCGCGATGGTGGTCTTCGCGGCCATGCACATCAGCGGGTTAAAATTGCGCCCCGCCTTGTTGTAGGTGAGGTTGCCATAGGTATCGCCAAGCTCCGCCTTGACGATGGCAAAATCCGCCTTCAGCCAGCGTTCCTGCACGTAAGACCGCCCGTCGAATTCCGCGATGACCTTGCCTTCAGCCAGTTCCGTGCCGAAGCCTGTGGGGGTGTAGAAGGCCGGAATGCCGGCACCGCCGGCGCGGATGCGCTCGGCAAGCGTGCCCTGCGGCACCAGTTCCAGCTCGATATCGCCTGCCAGATAGCGATCCGTAAAGGCGCGCGGATCGGACGAGCGCGGGAAGGAGCAGATCATCTTCCTGACCATGCCCGCGTCGATCATCGCCGCAATGCCGATGCGGCCGTTGCCGGCATTGTTGTTGATGACCGTCAGGTTCTTCGGCCCCTTGTCGATCAGCGCATGGATCAGCTCGATCGGCGCGCCGGAGCCGCCGAAACCGCCGATCATGATCGTCGCACCATCACCGATGCCGGAAAGCGCCTCTTCAGCGCTCTTGATTGTCTTGTCCATTAAAACCTCCATCCAGCCGGACGGATGAAACCCGCAAGGCTGCCTGACCGTGAGGTAAATCCGAAATTGCCTCGACGGCAAGGATTTTGTGCGTTATATGATTTTTGTTCGTATATCGCACAAATGGAGCCGTGACATGGCCGTCAACGAAAGAGACATGATGGGCGGTCTCGCCAAGGGATTGTGGGTGATCGAGGCCTTCAGCGCCGAACGGCCGCGCCTGTCGATTTCCGATGCCGCCGAGATTGCCGGGCTGGACCGCGCCACGACACGGCGTTGCCTGCTGACGCTTTCGGAACTCGGTTATGCGGCTTATGACGGCAAGTTCTTTACCGTGACGCCGAAGGTGCTGCGGCTCGGCACCGGCTGTCTTGCCACCATGCCGCTGCCGCGCATCGTGCAGCCGCTGCTCGACCGGCTGTCGGAGGAAATCGGCCAGAGCACCTCCGTCTCCATTCTGGATGAGACCGAGATCGTTTATGTTGCCCGCGCCGCGCAGCAGCGGGTGATGTCGATTGCGCTGATGCCGGGTTCGCGCCTGCCCGCTTATTGCACCTCCATGGGCCGGGTTCTGCTTTCGGCGCAGACGGCCGAGCGGCAGCGCGACATTCTCGAAGCCTCCCGGCTGGTGGCGCGCACGGAAAAGACCATTATTGCCATGGACGCCCTGCTCGCCGAAATCCAGGCCACCGGCCATCGCGGTTATGCGCTGATCGATCAGGAGGTCGAGATCGGCCTTCGCTCCATCGCCGTGCCGCTGAAAAGCGTGCGCGGCCAGACGGTTGCCGCGCTCAATGTCGGGCTTGCCGCCTCGGTCGCCTCGATGGAGGATCTGGTGGAGCGATACCTGCCCGCCCTTCTTGCCGTTCAGCGCGAACTGGCAAGAATGCTGGTCTGAGACGGCGCCTGCCGAACACCGGAATCCCCCATTTTCCGCTGCTCCGCCAGCCGCCAGGCGCGCGGCGTCATGCCGGTCTCGCGCTTGAAGAACCGGTTGAAATAGGCCGGATCGGCAAAACCCAGTCCCTCGGCAATCATCTGCACGCTCGAGACCGTGAAGATCAGTTCCTGCTGGGCAATCTCGATCTGACGCTTAGCGATCAGCCGCTGCAGGCTGAGGCCGGAAACGGAACGGACGAGGCGATTAAGATGCGTCTCGGAAAGACCGAGCTTTTTCGCATAAAACTCCGCCTTTTGCGGCTCGCGAATATGGCGTGCAATCAGCGACAGCAAAAGTTCGAAACGCTGCTCCGCAAGACCTTCGCCGGTTCCCTCAAGCAGAGGCCGCGCCGCCCGCGCCAGAAGCGCCGTCACGATGGCGAACTGGCCTTCGATGATGGCATCCCGGCCTGTTTCGCGGGTTTCATATTCGGCGGAAATCTGTTCGAACCCGCTGCGCAGGCGTTCGCCATCGGTAAAATCCCGCAGCGGCAACAGGACGGGCCGCTGAAAATTCCGCAGCAACAGCGCCTGCACCGATGCCGGCAACGCGCCCGGCAGCACGGTGACGATAACCCCGCCAATATCGCGCGAAAACCGGAAGCCGTGTTCGAAACCCGGCGGCACGACAATGGCAACCGGCGGGTGGATCGCCTCGATGCGGCCATCCAGCAGGGCATCGCCCTCACCGCCCCAAATGTACAAGATTTGTTGAAAGGCAGCGTGACGGTGCAGGCCGATTTCAAAGCGGTGCAGGCTGCTTCTGGAAAAAAGCGTCTCGCAATGAAAGCGAAAATCAGTGCCTTGCGCCGCTTCTTCGCCATACAAACCTTCACTTGCAGCAAGCCGCATGTTCGTTCGCTCCTCCTCACAATGGTCGGATTGTGCAATTTGCAGATCAGAAAGTCCATTGAGCTTTCCGCATCCCCTCGGCAATTTCTTGATAGGAGACAAGTTCGGGAGGAAACAATGCGCACCCAGGTCGTCATCATCGGCTCCGGCCCGTCAGGGCTTCTGCTTGGCCAGCTTCTGGCCAGAGAAGGCGTCGAGACCGTCATTCTCGACCGGGTCAGCAAGGACTACATCCTCGGCCGTGTCCGCGCCGGCGTGCTGGAAGAAGGCACGGTGCAGCTCATGGAAAAGGTCGGCGCGGATAAGCGCCTGCGCCGCGAAGGCCTGCCGCATGACGGTTTTTCTCTCACCTTCGACGGCCGCGACCACCGTATCGATCTCTTCGACCTGACCGGCGGCAGCCATGTGATGGTCTATGGCCAGACCGAGGTGACCCATGACCTGATGGATGTGCGCGACGCAGCCGGCCTCGTGACCATTTACGATGCATCTGATGTCGAGCCGCATGATTTTAATGGCGCCAGCCCCTATGTCACCTATCAGAAAGATGGCGTAACCCACCGGATCGATTGCGATTTCATCGCCGGCTGCGACGGCTTCCACGGGGTCAGCCGCAAATCGGTGCCTCAGGGCGCGATCAAAGAATTCGAGAAGGTCTATCCTTTCGGCTGGCTCGGCATTCTCGCTGACGTGCCGCCCGTCAACCACGAGCTCATCTACGCCAACCATCCGCGCGGTTTTGCGCTCTGTTCCATGCGGTCGCACACGCGCAGCCGTTATTACATCCAATGTTCGCTGGATGACCGGCCGGAGGACTGGAGCGACGAGCGTTTCTGGAACGAAATCCGCCGCCGCCTGCCGGAAAATCATGCGGACGCCATGGTGACGGGCCCATCCTTTGAAAAATCCATCGCACCGCTCCGCTCCTTCGTCTGTGAACCGATGCGGTTCGGCCGACTGTTCCTTGCCGGAGACGCCGCCCACATCGTGCCGCCCACCGGCGCGAAGGGTCTCAACCTCGCCGCCAGCGATGTGCATTATCTGAGCGAGGCGCTGATCGAATTTTACCGCGACCGGTCAGAGGCCGGTATCGACGGCTATTCGCAGAAGGCGCTGTCCCGCGTCTGGAAGGCCGTGCGTTTCTCGTGGTGGATGACGACGATGATGCATCGTTTCCCCGATACCGGAGATTTCGGCCAGCGCATACAGGAGGCGGAACTGGATTACCTCGTGCAATCGCGCGCGGCGTCGACCGCGCTTGCGGAGAATTATGTGGGGCTTCCCTATTAGGTGGGCCACGCCACTTGTGTCGAAGTCATCCTCGGGCCTGTCCCGAGGATCTGCAACGTAGTGATTTTACTCGACGTGATTAAATCCTCGGCACAAGGCCGAGGATGACGTCGAGAGCGTGATCACCCTTCAGCCCTACCATCCAGCAACTCGCCCGCCGCCTCGCGGATGGCCTGCATCAGCAGCGACAGCGGCAGCGTGGGCTGCGTGTCGGCCCTCACCGTCAGCCCCACCGGGCCGCTGGTATCGCCGGTCTCAACAGGCAGGATTGCGAGAATACCATCCGCCACATCCGCCGCCACCACACCTTCCGAGATGATCCAGATCGCATCGCTGGTGCGCAGGAAGGCGCGGCCGAAGGCGTCCGATACGGTTTCGATGCGGATAGGCAGGGCCGGAACGCCGTTGGCGATCAGGAACTGCTCGACGACGGGGCCGATGACCGATTGCCGTGTTGGCATCAGCACCGGATATTCGTGCAGATGGTCGAACACCGAAAGGCCGGGCGATAACAGCGGGTGGCCGGCGCGCACCACGAAGCGGACCTTTTCCGAATAGAGATGCTCAAAGGAAAAGCCCGCCATTTTCTGCGGCGCGGCCAAGCGGCCGACAACAAGATCGAGATCGCCGACCCGTAATTGTTCCAGCAGCACGGCGTTTTCGCCCGTGACGATCTTCACCGGGCTGCCGGTCTTTTCCGCCAGAAAACCGGCCATCGCCTTCGGCATGATTCGCACCGAAACCGTAGGCAGAGCGCCGACCCGCACCGGCGGACCGGCGCGCGCGGCCTCCTGCGAAACGGAATCAACCGCCTGCCGCAGCGCCGTCATCGTCGCGCCCGCATGACGCAGGAACACCTCGCCATAACGGCTGATGCGGATGCCGCGCCCCTCCCGATCGAACAGCGAGACACCGAGAATATCTTCCAGCTCACGGATCGTCTTCGTCACCGCCGGCTGGCTGACATGCAGGATTTCCGCAGCCCGGATGACGCTTTTCTGCCGCGCCACCTCCACGAAAGTCTGCAGGTGGCGGAACTTGATACGTTGATCGACCATCGTTCATATAATCCACAGGTTATGATTTTCATCGATAATGTCATTTTACTTAACCGGAACACGCTTGCAATATCCCTGACAGGAGGAGCACATCATGCATTTTCTGCGCTGCGGCGAGACCGTGATCCATTATAGCGTCAAGGGATTGGACACAGGCAAGCCGGTCATCGCCTTCATCAATTCGCTCGGCACCGATTTCCGCATCTGGGATGCGGTGATTGAAGCGCTTGGCGATGATTATGCTTATGTGCTGCATGACAAGCGCGGCCACGGGCTTTCCGATGTCGGGCATGCTCCCTATTCCATCGACGATCACGCCGTTGACCTGATCGCGCTGCTCGATCATCTCGGCGTAAAAGGCGCAATCATCTGGGGTCTGTCCGTTGGCGGCCTGATTGCGCAGGGGCTTTATGCCCGCCGTCCCGATCTCGTCCGCGCGCTTGTACTCAGCAACACCGCCCACAAGATCGGCACGGCCGAGATGTGGAATGCCCGCATCGACAAGATCGCCGCCGATGGCCTCGCCTCGCTGGTCGATCCCGTCATGGAGCGCTGGTTCACACCCGCCTTCCGCCAGCCTGACAATGCCGCCTATGCCGGCGCGCGCAATATGCTCTCGCAACAACCGGAAGCCGGTTATAGCGGCACCTGCGCCGCCATCCGCGATGCGGATTTTACCGAAAAGGCCGGGCGTATCGCCGTTCCGGCGCTTTGTATCGCGGGTGATCAGGACGGCTCGACACCGCCGGAACTGGTGCAATCGCTGGCGGGTCTCATTCCCGCAAGCCGCTTCGTCACCATCGCCGGCTGCGGCCACATTCCCTGCCTTGAACAGCCGCTCGCTTACGCGCAGGCAGCCACCATTTTTATCAAGACATTGCCGGAGCATTGACCGATGGCGGACCATATCGACAAGAACGAACGTTTCGAACAGGGCATGAAGACCCGCCGCTCCGTGCTCGGCGACGCCCATGTGGACCGGGCGCAGACCATGACGTCCGGTTTCGACCAGCCTTTCCAGCAGCTCATCACCGAAGCCGCCTGGGGAACTGTGTGGTCCGGCAACCACTGGACGAAGCGGGAGCGCTCGATGGTCACCATCGCCCTGCTCGCCGCGCTGGGGCAGGATGAGGAGCTGGCCATGCATGTTCGCGCCACCGCCAATACCGGCGCCACCGAGGCGGATATTCGCGAGGCGCTGCTGCATGTGGCGATCTATGCCGGCGTGCCCGCCGCCAACCACGCTTTCAAGATCGCCAAGCTTGCCCTGGCCGGTATGAAAGCCGATAGTTCCAGCGAGGAGGAGACGAAATGAGCAACCAACCGCCCGAAACCGGGCCGTTCTTCGCGCGCAACCGCGATATTCACCCGCTGGCCTATGCACCCGGATACAAGACCTCGATCCTGCGCTCGCCGCAGCGCGCTCTGATTTCGCTTGAGGGCACCAAGAGCGAGATCACCGGGCCGGTCTTCGGCCATGGCATGCTGAACCCGCTGGATAACGATCTCATCCTCAACTATGCCCGCCCCGGCGAAATGCCTGTTGGCCCCCGCATTCTGGTGCACGGCCGGGTGCTGGACGAGCGCGGCCGCGGTGTGGATGGCGCACTGGTGGAATTCTGGCAGGCCAATGCCGGCGGCCGCTACCGCCACAAGAAGGAAAGCTACCTCGCCGCCATCGATCCGAATTTCGGCGGCGTCGGCCGCACGATCACCGATGAAAACGGCTATTACTGGTTCAAGACCATCCAGCCGGGCGCTTATCCCTGGCCGAACGGCGTCAATGACTGGCGGCCGGCTCATATTCACTTCTCGGTCTTCGGCCACGGTTTCGCCCAGCGTCTCATCACCCAGATGTATTTCGAAGGCGATCCGCTGATCTGGAAATGTCCGATCGTCAAGACCATTCCGGATGAGGATGCGATCAGAAGACTGATCGCGCCGCTGGACATGAATGCGACGCTGCCGATGGATATGCTCGCCTACAAGTTCGATATCGTCCTGCGCGGCCGCCGCTCGACCCTTTTCGAAAACCGCATGGAGGGCAACTGACCATGGTTCAGCCGCTCAACTATTTCAAGGAAACCGCCTCGCAGACGGCGGGCCCCTATGTGCATATCGGCTGCACGCCCAACTTCGTCGGCATCGAAGGTGTGTTCGAAAAGGATCTCGGTTCCGGCCCGCTTTATAACGACAAGGCGCGCGGCGAACGCATCAGCGTGCGCGGCACGGTCTATGACGGCGCGGGAATGCCGCTCAAAGACGCGCTGATCGAAATCTGGCAGGCCGATACCGATGGGTATTACAACAGCCCCAGCGAAACGCGCGGCAAGGCCGACCCGAATTTCATCGGCTGGGGCCGCTCGCCCGGCGACATGGATACCGGCGAGTTCGTTTTCGAGACGATCAAGCCTGGTACGGTGCCGTTCCGCGACGGCCGGCCGATGGCGCCGCACATCACCTTCTGGATCGTCGCACGCGGCATCAATATCGGCCTGCAGACCCGCATGTATTTCCCGGAAGAACAGGAGGCCAACGCTGCCGATCCGGTTCTTGCCCGTGTTGAGCAGAAGAGCCGCATCGCCACGCTTGTCGCCCAGAAGGAGCAAGGTAACGTCTATCGTTTCGATATCCGCCTTCAGGGCGAAGGCGAAACCGTGTTTTTCGATATTTGAGCGAGACAGAAGATGAGCCTTTCCCCCTTCGAGCATCCGTTTCTGTCCGGCCTTTTCGGCGACAGTGAAATCGTCGAGCTGTTTTCGGCAAGAGCGGATATCGACGCCATGGTCCGTTTCGAGACGGGGCTGGCGCAGGCGGAAGCGAAGGCCGGCATCATCTCCGAGGATGTGGCGGAAGCGATCGTCTCGGGACTTTCGGACTTTGCCGCCGATATGACCGGGCTTCGCAACGGCGTCGCAAAGGACGGGGTTGTGGTTCCCGAACTCATCCGGCAGATGCGGGCCGCGGTCGCCGGTCAGGCGGCGGACAAGGTGCATTTCGGTGCAACGAGCCAGGATGTCATCGATACCAGCCTGATGCTGCGGTTGAAGATGGCGGCGGAAATCATCGCTGCCCGGCTCGGTCACCTCATCGACACGCTGGGAGACATTGCGGCCCGCGACGGCCATAACCCGTTGACGGGCTATACCCGCATGCAGGCCGCCATCGGCATCACCGTGGCCGACCGAGCGGCAAGCTGGATCGCACCGCTGGAACGTCACCTGCTGCGTCTGGAAACCTTCACGCAGGGCGGTTTTTCCCTGCAGTTCGGCGGGGCTGCCGGCACGCTGGAAAAGCTCGGCGACAATGCCGAAGCGGTGCGCGCCGATCTTGCAAAACGGCTCGGCCTTGCAGACAGACAGCAATGGCAGAGCCAGCGCGACGGCATCGCCGAATTCGGCAATATTCTCTCGCTTATCACCGGTACGCTCGGCAAATTCGGGCAGGATATCGCGCTGATGGCCGAACTCGGTGGGGAAATCCTTCTCTCCGGCGGCGGCGGCTCCTCTGCCATGCCGCACAAACAGAACCCGGTCAATGCCGAAACGCTGGTGACGCTCGCACGCTTTAATGCCGTGCAGATATCGGCGCTGCACCAGTCTCTGGTGCACGAACAGGAAAGGTCGGGCGCCGGCTGGATGCTGGAATGGCTGTCGCTTCCGCAAATGGTGACGGCAACGGGCGCCTCGCTGCTGATCGCCGAGCGATTGGCGGGGCAGATAGACAGGCTGGGCGCAGGCGAAAACTAGCCGCAAGGCGGTCCATTTGGTGTGCCAACAGGGCTTCCGGACACTGCCGAACGGCAGGCCGAAGGCGGCTCGACGACGCGTGGAAAGCGCTTGCGCTTCTTCGCATTAGTCATTGATAAAAAAGACTTTATTCAAAAATACAGAGAATGAAAAAACAGCGCGGAAGCTGCTTTTTAACCGGACATAGCGCTTGACACAAAAATGAACTAACTGGTACAAACATTAAGATTAACAGGACGCCGCCGACAAGGGTTTGAAACCTGCAGTGGCACCGACAAATGGAGGGCTTTGGCGCCGCAAGGTTTCCAAAGCGATGCGGGCAAGGCGAAACGCCTGTCCGGACCCGAACGGGTTGGGAGGAAGAATGTCTTACAGTCTCGATTTTTCGGCGGTCATAGACCGCCTGCCCGAGCTGCTTTTGGCGTGTCTGGCGACGATCGGCCTTGCGATTGCGGGCATGTCACTCGCCACCGTCATCGGCGTTCTGGGCGTGGTCGCCCGCCGCTCGCGGTTCAAGCTGCTGCGCGGGCTCGTCATCGGCTTTGTGGAAGCCATCCGCAACACGCCGTTTCTGGTGCAGATATTCTTCATCTTCTTCGCCCTGCCGCAGATCGGCATCAAGCTCAACCCGACGGTGACGGCCATCATCGCGCTGGCTCTGAACGGCGGCGCCTATGCGATTGAAATCATTCGCGGCGGTGTCGATTCCATTCCCAAGGGCCAGGTTGAAGCGGGACTGGCGCTCGGTCTTCACCGCACGCAGATCTTCCGCCATATCATCCTGAAGCCGGCGCTGCGGGCAGTCTACCCGTCGCTCACCAGCCAGTTCATCATGCTGACGCTGACCACCTCGGTCTGCACCTCGATCGCGGCTTACGAACTGACCTCGGTGGCGCAGAAGATCGAGGCGGATACGTTCCGGTCCTTCGAGGTCTATTTCTCGATCACGCTGCTTTATCTGGTCATTTCCTCGCTGATGATGGGCATTTTCTCGCTCATCTCCCGTGCATCCTTCAGCTATCCGGTCAAGTGAGGAAAAGACAATGGCATCCATCGGTCCCAACGAACTCTTCTTCCTGCTGCAAGGTCTGAAATGGACGCTTGCGCTGACCATCATCGGCTTTATCGGCGGCGGCGTTTTTGGCCTTTGCGTGGCGCTTGCCCGCGTCGCGGACAGCCCGGCAATCCAGCGCGCCAGCACCGGTTACATCGCCGTTTTCCAGGGCACGCCGCTCCTGATGCAGCTTTTCGTGGTGTATTACGGCGTGGCGCTTGCGGGCTTTAATGTCGATGCGTGGATCGCGGTCGCCATCGCCTTCACGCTGCATGCCAGCGCCTTTCTCGGCGAAATCTGGCGCGGCGGCATCCAGGCGGTGCCGAAGGGCCAGACGGAAGCCGCCAATGCGCTCGGCCTGCATTACATCTCGCGCATGAAGGACGTGGTCCTGCCGCAGGCATTCAAGATTTCGCTGCCGGCCACCATCGGTTTCCTCGTGCAGCTCATCAAGGGCACCTCGCTTGCGGCCATTGTCGGCTTCGTCGAGCTGTCGCGCGCCGGCCAGATCGTCTCCAACCAGACGTTCCGCCCGCTCACCGTCTTCGCCCTCGTCGGCATCATCTATTTCCTGATCTGCTGGCCGCTTTCCCTGTGGGGCGCCAGCGTTGAAAAGCGGCTGCAGACCGCAACCCGCTAAGTCGTGAAGAACTCATCAGCTTTGTAAGGAGGAGCCAAAGATGAAAACCACCAGCATGAAATTCTCTCGTCGCGCCCTGCTCGCGCTCGCCGCGGCAACGGTTGCCCTGCCCTTCGTCGTACCGGTCGATGCTTTCGCCGGCACGGTGGAAGAGGCCAAGGCCAAGGGCAAGGTCGTCATCGGCATTCAGGGCGACAACTCGCCGTGGGGCTTCGTCAATTCCAGCGGCGTGCAGGACGGCCTCGATGCCGATATCGGCAAGGCCTTTGCTAACTATCTCGGCGTCAAGGTGGAATTCGTGCCGCTCGCCGTGGCCAACCGCATTCCCGCTTTGCTGACCGGCAAGGTCGACCTGCTGTTCGCAACCATGGGCATGACGGCAGAACGCGCCAAGACCATTCAATATTCCAAGCCCTATGCCGGCAACGTGCTCTCCGTCTATGGCCCCAAGGACAAGAAAATCGGCGGCTATGACGATCTGACCGGTATTGACGTCGGCGTGCCGAAATCCAGCGCCATGGATACGGCGATTACCGCCGGCGCCGGCTCCAAGGCCAATATCCTGCGCTTCGATGATGACGCCGCCAATATTCAGGCGCTGATCTCAGGCCAGGTCGAGGTTGTCGGCGGCAACCAGTTCTACGGCGACCGCCTGAACAAGGCTGCCGAAGGCAAATACGAACCGAAGTTCGACCTGACGACGCTTTATAACGGCGCCGGCACCCGCCCGGGTGAAAAGGACTGGAACGAAACCGTCAACGCCTTCCTCGACAAGATCAAGTCCGACGGCCAGCTCGCCAAGATCTACGACAAGTGGATGAAGCGCGAAGTTCCGGCCTTCCCGGACAGCCTGCCCGACATCCCTTTCACCGTGAAGTAACGGCTGTCTGGATTTGGGAGGAGAAAAGCAATGAGTATCTTGAAAACCCTCACGGGTTGGCGAGCAACCGTTGCGGTGGGACTGGCGGCAGCTTTGCTGCCGGTTCTGACGCCCGCAGCGGCGGATGCCAGAACCCTTGACGAGGCAAAAGCCAGCGGCAAGGTCGTAATCGGTATCCAGGGCGATAATGCGCCCTGGGGTTTCATCAATTCCACCGGCGTTCAGGAAGGCTATGATGCCGATCTGGCGAGGGGGTTTGCGGATTATCTGGGGCTGAAGGTGGAGTTCGTGCCGCTCACAGTCGCCAACCGCATTCCTTCGCTGCGCACCGGCAAGGTGGACGCCCTGTTCGCATCGATGGGGATGACGCCGGAGCGCGCGAAGAACGTGCAATATGCGCAGCCTTACGCGCATAATGTCATGTCGGTCTATGCCACGAAGGACAAGAAGATCGCCAGTTTCGACGATCTGACGGGCATGACGGTCGGTGCGCCGAAATCCAGCCCGATGGACACGGCCTTGACCGCCGGCGCGGGTTCGAAAGCGAATATCCTTCGTTTCGATGACGACGCCGCCACCATCCAGGCGATCCTGTCGGGCCAAATCGAGGCGATCGGCGGCAACCAGTTCTATGGCGACCGGCTTTCGGCCGCCGGCGGCAAGGATTATGAGGTGAAGTTCGACCTCGTGACCCTCTATAACAGCGCCGCCACGCGCCCCGGCGAAAAGGACTGGAACGAAGCGCTGAACGCCTATCTGGACAAGATCAAGGCCAATGGCGACCTCGCGAAAGTCTACGCCAAATGGATGAAGCGCCCGGTGCCGCAGTTTCCGGCCTCGCTTCCCGACATTCCCTACACCATCAACTAAAACTGCTGCCAAGCATGAAGGAAAGTTCCATGCCGCAATCCGCCGCTCAGGCTCCGCTGATCGCCCTTGAAGGGGTAGGAAAGTGGTATGGAGCCTTCCACGCGCTTAAAAGCGTCAATATGACGGTTCGCAAAGGCGAAAAAATCGTTCTTTGCGGCCCGTCCGGTTCGGGCAAATCCACGCTCATCCGCTGTATCAACCATCTGGAGGAGATCCAGGAGGGCAAGATCACGGTCGAGGGAACGACGCTGTCGGATTCCAGCCGCGCCATCGATGCGGTTCGCCGCGAAGTGGGCATGGTGTTCCAGAGCTTCAATCTCTTTCCGCACAAGACCATCATGGAAAACTGCACGCTCGCACCCATGCGGGTGAAGGGTCTTTCCAAGGCCGATGCGGAGGCGACGGCGCGCAAATATCTGGAACGCGTGCGCATTCTCAACCAGGCCGACAAGTACCCGGCCCAGCTTTCCGGCGGCCAGCAGCAGCGCGCAGCAATCGCCCGGGCGCTGTGCATGGAACCGAAGGCCATGCTGTTCGATGAGCCGACCTCGGCGCTCGACCCGGAAATGGTGAAAGAAGTGCTCGACACCATGATCGGCCTTGCCCGCGACGGCATGACGATGATCTGCGTGACCCATGAAATGGGCTTCGCACGGCAGGTGGCCGATCGGGTGATCTTCATGTCGGAAGGCGAGATCATCGAGGAAGGCCCGCCGGAGGAATTCTTCCGCGATCCCAAGCACCAGCGCACGCGCACGTTCCTCGGCGAAATTCTCGCCCACCACTGAGGTTCGCGCGCTCTTAAGGCGGGCGGGAATAATCCCGCCTCTCCCACACCGTCCGATGAGCGACACGTGATCATGACAGAGAAAACATCCTTCAAGGTCGGCCTGATAGGCGCCGATATACAACTTTCCAAATCGCCCGCGCTGCACATGCGCGAAGGGGCGGCCCATGGTCTCGACTATTCCTACGAGCTTGTCGATGTCACCGCCCGCAAACTGCCGGCCAGCGCCCTTCCCGACCTGCTGGACGAGCTGGAGTCGCGCGGTTTTGCCGGCACCAACATCACCCATCCCTTCAAGCAGGCCGTCATACCGCATCTGCACGAACTGTCGGACGATGCCCGCATGCTGGGCGCGGTCAACACCGTCGTCTTTAAGGATGGACGCCGCATCGGCCACAATACCGACTGGTACGGCTTTTACGAAAGCTTCGTTCGCGGCCTGCCGGATGCCAAGCGTGACCGGGCGCTTCTGGTCGGCGCCGGTGGCGCGGGTGTGGCGGTCGCCCATGCCGCGTTGAAGCTCGATATTATCAGTCTCGACATTTTCGACCGGGATTTCCCGCGGGCGCAACAACTGGCCCGGGAACTCAATGCCCGCTTCGGCGAAGGCCGCGCGCATGCCGTGAACGATCCCGCCGCCTCGCTGCCCTTTGCCGATGGCCTGATCCACGCCACGCCAATGGGCATGCCCGCCCATCCCGGCATGCCGGTTGCGGCCGATCTCATCGAACAGCGGCACTGGGTGGCCGATATCGTCTATATGCCGCTCGTCACAGAGCTGCTGGCGACGGCGGCGAAAAAGGGCTGTCGCACCCTGCCCGGCGGCGGCATGACGGTGTTTCAGGCCGTTGGCGCATTCCGCCTCTTCTGCGGCCGCGAACCGGATGCCGGGCGCATGACCGCGCATTTCACCGAGCTTTGCATGGCGGAGGGGGTCGCATGAGCCTTTTCACCATCCTCAACGGCCCCAACCTCAACCTGCTCGGCCAGCGCCAGCCGGAAATCTACGGTTATGAGACGCTCGCCGACATCGAGGCCAACTGCCGCAGCATGACCGAAGCCGCCGGTCACACGCTGTTTTTTGCCCAGAGCAACCGGGAATATGAGCTGATCGACTGGATTCACGAGGCCCGCGGCAAGTCCGCGGGCATTGTCATCAATCCGGGGGCCTTCACCCACACTTCCGTGGCCATCCTCGACGCCCTCAATGCCTTCGAGGGGCCGGTGATCGAGGTGCATATTTCCAACATCCACAAACGCGAGGTTTTCCGGCACCATTCTTATGTCTCGACCCGCGCCGAAGGCGTGATCGCCGGTCTCGGCATCGAAGGTTATGACGTGGCGCTGCGCCACCTCATCGGCCGTCTTTCGCGCCCGTCGTGATATGGGCGGGCGTCAGCACATAACGCAACACCATGTCGCTGACATGCCGCGACAATGTCTCCTGGCCCCTGTCCGTATAAAGGCTGTCGCCGAAGATGAACGAGAAGGTCGCGACGTTCGAGACGTTGAAAAAGGACAGCGCGCTGATCTGCCAGTGCAGTTCCAGCGCATCGATGCCTTCACGAAAGATGCCGCGCTTCTGGCCGCGCAGCAGCACGCCTTCCAGCGCGTCGATGGCCGGGCGGTTCAACTGGCGGATCGTTTCGGAAGACTGCATGTGCCGGCCATGATGGATGTTCTCGATCATCACCATGCGGATGAAGGCCGGATTACGCCTGTGGTGATCGAAGGTGAACCGACAGAGCTTGTCGAGCGCCGCCGCCGGCTCCAGATCGTCCAGCTCCAGATCGCTTTCGCCGCCGCGCACCTTGGCATAAGCCTCCTCCAGCACGCGCTGGTAAAGGCTCTCCTTGTCGCTGAAATAATAATAGATCATGCGCTTGGAGGTTCGCGTGCGGGCAGCGATCTCGTCTATGCGCGCGCCCGACAGGCCGTTTTGCGAAAACTCTTCCATCGCGACCGAAAGAATGTCCCGGCGCACCCCTTCCGGGTCGCGTTTCGCCTGCCGGGTATCGCGGGC
Source organism: Agrobacterium sp. 719_389 (assembly GCF_900188475.1). Taxonomy (NCBI): domain Bacteria; kingdom Pseudomonadati; phylum Pseudomonadota; class Alphaproteobacteria; order Hyphomicrobiales; family Rhizobiaceae; genus Agrobacterium; species Agrobacterium sp. 719_389. The sequence goes on along the minus strand of NZ_FYEM01000014.1, from coordinate 87,536 downwards.
GTCGCTCAAGGTCGTGCTTTTGCTCATGCTTCATTCCCTGGACGGGGCTGCCATCCGGCGGCGTCCCCTTTATTAACCAATTAGTACATAAGGCTGAAAAGGAAGGCAATATGGCGAGCTATGACACAACAGGACACGGCATGCCAATGCGCACATCCATCGCAACCGTGTCGATCAGCGGCGAGTTCCCGGAAAAACTGGCGGCCATCGCCAAGGCGGGTTTCAGCGGCGTGGAGATTTTCGAGAATGATTTCCTCGCCTATGACGCCTCGCCGCGCGAGGTGAAGGCGCTGGCCGCCGACCACGGGCTGGATATCACCCTTTTCCAGCCTTTCCGCGATTTCGAGGGCATGCCGGAACCGCACCGCGCCCGCGCCTTCGAGAGAGCGCAGCGCAAGTTCGATATCATGGGCGAACTCGGCACCGATCTGATGCTGATCTGCTCGAATGTCTCGCCGGTCTCGCTCGGCGGCATCGACCGCGCCGCCGCCGATTTCCATCAACTGGGGGAGCTTGCGGCGAGACACGGCGTGCGCGTCGGTTACGAGGCGCTGGCCTGGGGCCGCCATATCAGCGATCACCGTGATGCCTGGGAAGTGGTGCGCCGCGCAGACCACGCCAATGTCGGCATCATTCTCGACAGTTTCCACACGCTGTCGCGCAAGATCGACCCGAATTCGATCCGCTCCATTCCCGGCGACAAGATATTCATCGTGCAGCTGGCCGATGCGCCGCTCATCGACATGGACCTGCTTTATTGGAGCCGCCATTTCCGCAACATGCCGGGCGAAGGCGATCTGCCGGTCGTGGATTTCATGCGCGCCGTGGCCGCAACCGGCTATAGCGGCCCGATATCGCTCGAAATCTTCAACGACCAGTTCCGCGGCGGCTCCGCGCGCCTGCTCGCCGAAGACGGTCACCGCTCGCTCATCAACCTTATGGATCAGGTGCGGCGTCTCGAACCGGATATCCGCATCGACGTGCCCGCCATGCCGGAACGGGTTGAGACGCAAGGCGTGGAATTCGTGGAATTCACCACCGCGCCGGAAGAAAAGGCCAATCTGGAGGCTCTGCTTGCCACGCTTGGTTTTGAGAAAACCGCACGGCATCGCAACCGCAGCGTCGATCTTTATACGCAGGGTGACATCCGCATCGTTATCAATACCAGCGATGACGGCGACAGTTTCGCCGGTGCGTCCTATTCCATCCACGGCACCAATGCCTATGCCTTCGGCCTGAAGGTGGATGATGCCGGGGCGGCGCTTGCCCGGGCCGCAGCGCTCGGCGCGCCCACCTTCGCCGAGCCGCGCAAATCAGGCGAAGTCGCCGTTCCCGCCATTCAGGGTGTGGGCAACGGCGTCATCTATTTCCTTGATGCTTCGCCGGCGCTCGCCTCCATCTGGGACAAGGAATTCGTCTCCACGGGCGCCCCGGAAACGGAGGGCGATGCCGGGTTGAAGCGCATCGATCATCTCGCGCAAACAACGCATTATGATGAAATGCTGACCTGGCTTCTGTTTTACACTTCACTGTTTTCCACCCGCCGCACGCCGATGGTCGATGTGGTCGATCCGGGCGGACTGGTGCGCAGCCAGGCCATCGAAAGCGTTCCCTCGCCGCATTTCCGCCTGACCATGAACGGTGCGGATAATCGCAAGACCTTCGCCGGCAAATTTCTGGCCGAGGGCTTCGGCACCAGCATCCAGCACATCGCCTTCGCCACCGACGATATTTTCGCGACGGCCAGAGCGATGCAGGCGCGCGGTTTCCACGCCCTGCCGATCTCGCGCAATTATTACGACGATCTGGAAGCCCGTTTCGGGCTGGAGCCGGAATTTTCCGACGCGTTGCGGGCCGCGAGCATTCTCTATGACCGCGACGACAATGGCGAATATTTCCAGATCTACAGCCGCACCTTCGGCGAGGGTTTCTTCTTCGAAATCATCGAAAGGCGCGGGGCCTATGGCGGTTATGGCGCAATGAACGCGCCCTTCCGTATTGCCGCACAACGACGGCTTGCCCCGCCGGTCGGCATGCCGAAGGAATAAGTCCCGGCGCAGAATCGGAACAGGCCGCAGCCGGCAGGAATGCCGCTGCGGCCTGTTTTCATTCACGCCAATGTCGTTATCTCGTAGTCGCGTGGAATGGCGGAAGTCATTGTGAACCACTCCGACGCCCGCGTCCGCTGCTGATGAAAATCGAAGGCGGCACGATCGGCAAAAAGCTCCTCCACCTGCCAGATCAGGGGATCGTCTGTCTCGGACACATCGAAGGAAAGACAGCCGGGTTCCGCTCTGGTCAGACGCAGATGTTCGGGAAGGTGGCGTCGCACCAGTTCGACATCATCCTTGGACAAGCACCGTAAAAAGCCCCTCAGCCTGACTGCGCCTGCCTTGTTGTTCATGCCCGGCATTCCCGTTCCTCATCGTTCTTCTCAAAGGTTTTTAACGACAATTATCCTGGAATACACGCATCATTGCGAAGCATTCTTCAGGAACTCGCGCTCAAAATCGATGCAGCTGCGTATTTGTAGAGCAGTACACAAAAATTGTTCAACACTCTGGACATGATTGTTCGGTTTTGTTAGCTTTTTCGGCAAAACAAGGGTGGGGAATTTAAGTTACATGCGCATCGTCGAATCTGCGGCCGACGCCAATCATCCGGCCGATACTGATGAGGTTGCCTTCGGCGCTTCGGTGACATCGAATGTGCCGCGTCTGCGGGCGACGGCCTATGTGCATTCCGCCGACAAAACGGCCTGAAGACATGCAGCTCTTCGCGACATCCCCGTCCTTGCCCATGGCGTCGTCCAGCACCCGCCTGCCCGAGACATTTTGCCCTTCCCCATTTTCAGATGGCCGCGCCAGCTTTGCCGCGTGCGCCACGCCGGAGACGCTGACATGACTGCCGCACACGCAAACGCCCTCCTCTCGGTCGAAGGCCTGAGCGTCGAGTTCGGCAATAGCCGCGTCGTGGACGATATCTCCTTCAGCGTGAAGCCCGGCCGCACGGTCGCGGTCGTCGGCGAATCCGGATCGGGAAAATCGGTCACATCGCTCTCCACCATGCGCCTTGCGGACATGATGGGCGCGACCTACCCCACCGGCAAAATCCTGTTTGAAGGCAGGGACTTGCTGAAGGCTTCGCAGAAAGAGATGCGCGCGATCCGCGGCAAGGAGATCGCCATGATCTTCCAGGAGCCGATGACCTCGCTCAACCCCGTCTTCACCATCGGCGACCAGATCTGCGAAGTGCTTGTGCTGCATGAGAAGATGGGCAAGCAGGCGGCGATGGCGCAGGCGCAGGAACTCCTCGAAATGGTGCGCCTGCCCGACGCGGCCGAACTTCTGAAACGTTATCCGCACCAGCTTTCCGGCGGCATGCGCCAGCGCGTGATGATCGCCATGGCGCTCGCCTGCCAGCCGAAGCTTCTGATCGCCGACGAGCCGACCACGGCGCTTGACGTCACCATTCAGGCGCAGATCCTCAACATCATGCGCGACCTGCAGAAGAAGCTCGGCATGGGCATGGTCTTCATCACCCACGACATGGGTGTGGTGGCGGAAATGGCCGACGACGTCGTCGTGATGTGGAAGGGCAAGAAGGTCGAGGAAGGTCCTGTAAAAGATATCTTCGCCAATCCGCAGCATCCTTACACGCGCGCCCTGCTTTCCGCCGTTCCGCGCCTCGGCAGCATGGAAGGCGAGGAGTTTCCAAAGCGCCTGCCCCTCACGGTGCTGCAGGACGGCCAGCCGATCGTGGTTGGTGAGGAGCGCGTGCAAAACACCGCGAAATACGACGCCAAGCCGCTGCTGTCGGTCAAGGACCTGTTTGTCCGTTTCGATATCCGCAAGAACCTGTTCGGCAAGGCGACCCACCGTTGCAGCGCCGTGCAGAAGGTGAGCTTTGATATTCATGCCGGCGAAACGCTGGCGTTGGTCGGCGAATCCGGGTCGGGCAAATCCACCATCGGCCGCACCATCCAGCAGCTGCAATCGGCGGTGTCAGGCGAAATATCCTTCAACGGCCGCAGCTATTCGCAGATGTCGGCGGCGGAACGTTTTCGCATGCGCCAGGAAGTGCAATATATCTTCCAGGACCCCTTCGCCTCGCTCGATCCGCGCAAGACGGTCGGTTTTTCGATTGCCGAACCGATCAACACCCATGGTTTGATCAATCATCAGAAGGCCGTAAGGCGGCGTGTGGATGAATTGCTGGAGCGTGTGGGCCTCTCCTCCGAGCACGCATCGCGGTATCCGCACGAGTTTTCCGGCGGCCAGCGCCAGCGTGTCTGTATTGCCCGTGCGCTGGCTTCCGATCCGAAGCTCATCATCGCCGACGAGGCGCTGTCGGCGCTCGACGTCTCCATTCAGGCGCAGATCATCAATCTGTTCATGGACCTGCAGGCCGAACGCGGACTCGCCTATCTCTTCATCAGCCACGACATGGCTGTCGTGGAAAAGATGAGCCACCGCGTCGCCGTGCTCTATCTCGGCCAGATCATGGAAATGGGCAGCCGCCGGCAGGTGTTCGAAACACCGACGCATGATTATACCCGCCGCCTGCTTTCGGCCGTGCCGGTCGCCGATCCGACCATCGAGCGCCGCATCGCCATGATCGAGGGCGAAATCCCCAATCCCGTGCGCCGTGTGGGCGACGAGCCGGCCATTCTCGCCCATGAGGAAATCAATCCGGGCCACTTCATCGCGAAGAGCGCCTGAATAACAACCAGAACCGCAACCATCTGAAGAGGAACAGGTAGATGACAATAATCAAGAAGGGGATGACGACAACGTTCGTCGCACTTGCCATGGCCGCCACGGCCTTCACCGCCGCACCGGCTCTTGCCGCCGGCAAGATGACCATTTCCAGCCCACAGGACCCGGGCAGCTGGGATCCGATCGACACCTTCCTCGTGCAATGGGCGGCTGTCGCCACCAACATCTTCGATGGCCTCACCTATCGCGGCCCGGACCTGAAGGTCGTGCCCGGCCTTGCCGAATCCTGGGAAGAGCTGGATGAAGGCAAACGCATCCGCTTCAAGCTGCGCCAGAACGTTAAGTTCCACAATGGTGAGCCCTTCAACGCCGCCGCCGTCAAGTTCACCTTCGAGCGCCTTCTCGGCGAACAGGGCGCCAAGGGCCCGCAGCGCTCCAACTATGTCGCCATCGAAAGCGTCGACGTTATCGACGATTACACCGTCGACATGAAGCTGAAGGCGCCCGATCCGGTGCTGCTGACCAAGCTTGCCGGTTATGGCGGCATGATCGTTCCGCCTGCCTATATCAAGGAAAAGGGCGAGGACAATTTCAACCTCAACCCAGTCGGCACCGGCGCATTCAAATTCGTTTCCTACGCGCCGAAGACCAATATCAAGCTGGAAGCCAACCCGGATTACTGGGGCGGCGCGCCAAAGCTTTCCGAACTGGAATACCGCTTCATCGCCGAGCCGGCGACCGCCGTTGCCGAGTTGCAGGCCGGCCGCGTCGATCTCGTCATTCCGCCCACCATCCCGATCGGCATGATCCCGGTTATCGAGGGCGATTCCAAGCTTGAGATCGTCAGTGTGCCCGGCCCGACGGTCGATGCGCTGCGCTTCAACACCCGTGACGGCATCACCGCCGATCCGAAGGTGCGCAAGGCGATCATCATGGCCGTCGACCGTGGCACCATCGTCAAGTCGATCCTTGCCGGCCAGGCATCGGAAATCGCAAGCTTCCAGAGCGCGCTGTCCTTCGGTTACGATCCGGAGCTGAAGCCGCTGCCTTACGATCCGGAAGGTGCAAAGAAGCTGCTCGCGGAAGCCGGCGTCAAGCCGGGTGCGGCGTTGCAGATCGATATCCGCGGCAATGACGCGACGATGAACGAGGTGGCGCAGGTCATTTCCAGCTACCTCTCCATGGTCGGCATCACCGCCACCATCAAGCCCTATGAAACCAACGTGCTGCTGAACGACATCATCCCGCAGGGCAAGACCGGCGCGATGTTCCAGCAGAAATGGGGCGGCTGGACCTTCGATTACGACAACACGGCCTATTCCATGTACCACTCGGGTGAAAAGTGGAACCCTTACGACAAGGACGAAAAGCTGGACAAGCTGCTGGAATCCCAGCGTCCGCTGACCGACCGTGCCGAGCGCGAAAAAATCCTCAAGGAAATCGGCAGCTATACCGCCGAACGCGCGCTGGAAATTCCGCTTTACAACACCAATGCCATTTACGGCATCAACAAGCGGGTCAAGGGTTTCGTCGCACCGCCGGATAACCGCCTGAAGCTGACCGACGTGACCGTCGAATAAGCGGGTTGATCCTCTGACACGCCGCCTTGTCCGCCTCTCGCGGGCAAGGCGGGATTTCTCTTCCCCCGTTTCCTCGCAAGGTAAAAAACGTGGCCGGTTTCCTCATCAAGCGATTGCTGCAGGCGATTTTTGTCGTCATCGCCATCACCCTTCTCGTTTCCTTCGCCATTCGCCTCACCGGCGATCCGGCTGTCACCATGTTCCAGGGCGGCGGCAGCATGACGGAAGACGATCTGGCGCGCATTCGCGCGGCGCTGGGCACTGACCGGCCGTTCTTCGTGCAATATTTCAGCTTCCTGAAGGGCCTTGTGACGCTGGATTTCGGCCGCAGCTTCACTGGAAGCACACCGGTCTCACGCCTCATCGCCGATGCCCTGCCCGCGACGCTGCTTCTCGCCTTCATCTCCATGGCGGTGTCGATTGCGCTTTCCATCCCGCTCGGCATCAAGGCCGCGACCTCGCGCGGCAAGACGGCCGATCAGGTGATCCGCATCTTCTCGCTCGTCGGCCTGTCCTTCCCGAATTTCTGGCTCGCCACCATGCTGGTGCTCTTGTTCTCCATCACGCTCGGCTGGCTGCCGCCCAGCGGCATGGGCGGTTTTGCAAGCTACATCATGCCGTCAGTCACCATGGGCGTGATCCTGACAGCCACCAATGTGCGTCTGGTGCGCACGGCCATGCTCGATACACTGCGCTCGCAATATGTCATGGTGGCGCGCGCCAAGGGCCTGAGCGAAAGCAAGGTTCTCTACAAACACGCGCTGCGCAACTGCGCCATTCCGCTCATCACCTATTTCGGCCTGCAATTCGGCGGACTGCTCGGCGGCATCGTCGTCATTGAGCGTGTCTTCAACTGGCCGGGCCTCGGCACGCTCGCCTTCGATGCGGTGGGCGCGCGCGATTATCCCGTGCTTCAGGCCGTCATCACCGTGCTGTCGCTGATGATCGTCGGCATCAACCTTCTGGTCGATATCGCCTACGGGCTGGTCGATCCGCGCATCCGCACGGAGTAATTGACGATGGCTGCCAAAACCTCGCGCCTGTCGCGCTTCAACAATCTCGAATTCATCCTCGGCGCCCTGCTTACCGTCGTCATCTGCCTTGCCGTTCTTCTTTCCGACGTGCTGTTTCCGGGCGGTGCCGAAAAGATCGACCTGATGGCGCGCCTTGCCAAGCCCTTTACTAGCGCCGCCCATCCGCTCGGCACCGATCCGCTCGGCCGTGACGTACTGGCCCGTGTCGTGGCCGGCGGCAAGATTTCGCTGCTCGTCGGTTTCACCTCGGTCATCGGGGCCGTGGTCTTCGGCGTGATCGTCGGCCTGGTCGCCGGTTATTATCGCGGCTTCTGGGATATGCTGGTCATGCGCTTTGCCGATATCCAGCTCGCCATGCCCTTCATTCTCTTGGCCATCACCTTCATCGCCATTGTCGGCGGCAGCCTCACCAACACCATCATCCTGCTGATCGTCTCGCAATGGGTGCAATATGCCCGCCTCGTGCGCGGCTCGGTGCTGACGCTGCGGGAGCGGGAATTCATCCTTTCCGCTCGCGCCATCGGCGTGAAGGACTGGCGCATCATTCTCCAGCACCTGCTGCCGAACCTGATCGGCCCTGTCATCGTGCTGATGACGCTGAATGTCGCAAACAATATCCTCCTGGAAAGCAGCCTCACCTTCCTCGGCCTCGGCGTTGATCCGACCATTCCGAGCTGGGGCGGCATGCTGGCGGATGGCCGCACCTATCTGCAGACGGCATGGTGGGTCAGCGTTTTCCCCGGCCTTGCCATTCTGCTCACCGTGCTTGGCCTCAACCTTCTCGGCGACTGGCTGCGCGACAGCCTCGATCCCACCGGCAGAACCTCGAGGTAACAGCGATGAGCCAGATTTTCGACCAGACCTTCGAACGCACTCTGGATGCTCTTGTCGCCAGTGCCGAGCCCGGCCAGTCCTTCGAGGCATGGACCTTCGATGACGCCAAAAGCCGCCGCGACGCCGAAAACAGGCTGAAGAAAAAGGGGGTCAGCGCCCGCATCCGCAGCGCCTACAAGCCGCTCCTCTTCACCTTTCTGGAAGAGATCAATCTGGATGGCGTCGACACCATCGCGGTGCGTTACCCGGTGCACGCCAACGCCCCCGCCAATCGTTTCCGGCTGGAAGCCTATCCGCTGGCGGCTTTGGTGGGCGATGCGAAAATCGATTTCATCGGCCGCGAGGACGACGCCTTCCATTACGACGTTACGCTGAGCCGCAACGGCAAGAAGGAAACCCTGAAGGTTCTCGCCCCAAACCGGGTTCACGCCGATATCGTCGGCGAAACCAATGTCTCGCCCACCGGCTGGTTCCGGCTTGCGGGCGATGCTGCGGGCGAGCGGCTGGAGACGGACTACGAGCGGTTGTTCAAAGCGGCGATCGATGCTGTCGCCAGCTATGGCTGGGGCGATGAAGAACCCTATTTCGAAGAGCTGAACATCCGCGTCGCGCACCCGGCCGAAGATCTGCCCCTCTCCGTCGGCGATGAGGTCATCAGCCTGCGTGAAGCGCTGCATGAGGATTTCTATTTCTCGCTGCTGGAATTCTTCCAGAAGAAGTCCGGCCGGGCGCTGGGTGACCGGGGCCTGAAGCCCGGCCAGATCGTGCCGGAAATCGTGAAAAGCGAAGGTGAAGTCTCCGTCCGCATCGAGGCCCGCACGCTCACCACCGCTTTTCTCGATGGCCGTGAACAGCCGATCGATACGGCCAGCGAACCGGTTGCGGCAGGCCAGCTGGCGGCGCTACTGGCGGATATCGGCGGCGAGGCCTTCGAGGCCCGCTCCCGCTCCGGTCGCATTCTTGCCGCCCGTTATGTCACCGGCAGCGATGCCGCGGTGATGATCAGCGGCGGCCAGCACCCCAACGAGACCACAGGCATCGTCGGCGCCATCCGCGCCGCCCGCAAACTCGCTGAGCGCAAGGGCGCGCATTTCACCATTTCGCCGCTGGAAAATCCTGACGGTTACGCGCTGCACCAGCGGTTGCGCGTCGATAATCCCCGCCATATGCACCATGCGGCGCGTTACACGGCGCTTGGCGACGATCTCGAATATCGCACGCAGGAAAATTCCGGCAGCCATATCAACGAGAAGGAAATCCGCTTCAAGGCGCAGGAGATGAGCGGCGCCAGCCTGCATGTGAACCTGCACGGTTATCCCTCGCATGAATGGACCCGGCCGCTTTCCGGTTATGTACCGCGCAATTTCGCCATGTGGACGCTGCCGAAGGGCTTTTTCCTCATCATCCGCCACCATGCGGACTGGGAAAGCCAGGCCGAAGCCCTGCTCGACCGGGTGACCCGCCATCTTGGCGCCATTCCCGGCCTGCTCGATTACAACAACCGCCAGATCGCACTTTACGAGACCCATGCCGGCGAAACCGGTTTCCGCATCATCAACGGCTTTCCGTGCCTGTCCTCCATCGACGACCGCCACACCGTGCCGATGACGCTGATCACCGAATATCCCGATGAAACGATCTATGGCGACGATTTCATCACCGGCCACACGGCGCAGATGGAAACGGTTCTCTCCGCCTATGAGGCATGGCAGGAGATTCTCGTCGGGGAAGTGGCCTGATATTGCAGGCCGCCCTCGATGGGCGGCCTATTTTCCCACCGTGCCGGCGAGTTTTTGGTCCCGCTGCTTCTGCAAAAGCCTCTTGCCCTTGCTCACAATATGCAAATTAGCGGCGTCAAGCTTGTTGTACCCGGCCTGAATAATATCGAGATCGGCAACGTGACCGATTGCTGCCAGTTCATGCATCACGTCGCCAATAGCGACATCGACACTCGGCTTTTGCAGGTTGACCACATCCTCCACCGCAGCGTGCATGCCTTGCGCGTCTCCGCCCATGACGTGATACAGCGCCAGCGCCTTGCGAAGAAATGCTTCGCGGCGCTCGATTTTATTGTTGAGTATACTTTCGCCAACGCGATCCCGCATCAACTCAACAACTCTATTTTGATATTCGCCCATCAGACACCAAATAAAGTTCACAATATGCTTCGCGAGGCTACAAACAATCCCCTTAGAACTGGTTAAGGCACGAGGCTTGCGCGGGTATGACCGTTATTTTCGAAACATGTTACAAAAGCTGGTTTTCATGAGGAAGCATTTCGATACCACCTGCCGCGAAAACACCGGTCGCGATGGCTGCAGCGGCGCTATACATTGAGAATCACGGGATGATCACTATTGTGCGATCTCGCATGAGACAAACCCGGTGAGACGGGCATTGATAACCGTCAGGTTATCTATTCCCCCCCTTATTTCATTTTACTTTGACCACCCCAGTCATCAATCTGACAGTCTGGATCGGTGGATGGGAGCCACGGATCAATTGGGAGGAAGTTATGAAACTACGGATCACCGCCGCCATCGCGGCCATTTGTTTTAGTTCCGTTGCCTATGCCGATACGATCAAGGTGGGCGTGGTCGGTCCGTTCTCCGGCCCCTTCGCGTTGCAGGGCAAGAACTTCAAGGCCGGCATCGATGCCTGGTTCGCCCTTCACGGCAACAAGGTCGGCGATGACACGGTCGAGGTCGTCTATCGCGATGTGCCGCAGGCCGATCCGGCACAGTCCAAGGCGCTGGCGCAGGAGCTGGTGGTGAAGGAAGGCGTGCAATATCTCGCCGGCTTCTATTTCACCCCCGACGCCATGGCGGTTACGCCGCTTCTGAAGCAGGGCAACGTGCCGATGGTCATCATGAATGCCGCCACTTCGGCCATCGTGACCAAGAGCCCCTATGTGGTGCGCACCTCGTTCACCACCTGGCAGACCTCCACCCCCATCGCCAAGGTGGCGTTTGATGGCGGCGTGAAGAAGGTCATCTCACTGGTCAGCGATTATGGCCCGGGCGTCGATGCGGAAAATGCCTTCAAGGCCGCCTTTACGGCCGCCGGCGGCGAAGTGGTGGAAACCATCCGCATGCCGCTTTCCACCAATGATTTCAGCCCGATCATGCAGCGCGTGAAGGATTCCGGCGCTCAAGGCGTCTTCGCCTTCCTGCCGTCGGGCCCGACGACGCTCGGCTTCGTCAAGGCTTTCAACGATAACGGCCTGAAATCTTCAGGTGTCAAGCTCTTCGCACCGGGCGATCTGACGCAGGAATCCGACCTGCCGGCGCTTGGCGAAGCCGCACTCGGCATGCAGACGACGTTCCATTACGCCGTCTCGCATGATTCGCCTGAAAACAAGACCTTCGTGGAAGCCGCCACCAAGGCGATCGGCAATCCGAAGGAACTGTCCTTCCCTTCCGTCGGCGCCTTTGACGGCATGTATGTCATCAGCAAGATGATCGAGGCCACCGGCGGCAAGCAGGATGCGGAAAAGGCTGTCGATGCGGTGAAGGGTCTTTCCTGGACAAGCCCGCGCGGCCCTGTCAGCATCGATCCGGAAAGCCGCCACATCACGCAGAACATCTATCTGCGCGAGGTCGCCAAGGGCGATGACGGCGCCTATTACAACAAGGAAGTCCAGACTTTCGAAAAACAGGGCGATCCGGGCCTCGCCGCCGCGAAGTAAACGACAGCTTTGACGACGTTGTCGGGCCGCCAGTAGCGGCCCGTCTCCGGCCCGGATGGGCATTGCAGCACCGGGAGGGTTTTTCAGCGTGCAGACGGTCTTCAGCATCCTCATCGATGCGCTTGCCTATGGCATGGTCCTGTTCATCATCTCCATCGGCCTTTCGGTCACGATGGGGCTGATGCGGGTGGTCAATCTGGCACATGGCGCCTTCGCCATGATCGGCGGTTATCTCGCCTCCTATGCCGCCCACGGCCTCGGCCTCGGTTACGCCCTGGCGATCATCGTCGCCATTGTCGGCACCATCGTCATCGCCATTCCGCTCGAACGTTTCCTCTATCGCCGCATCTATGGCGCGCCGGAGCTGACACAGGTGCTGATGACCATCGGCATCACCTTCTGCATCATCGGCATCGCCAATTTCGTTTTCGGCCCCACACTGAAGACCATCCCCTTGCCGCAGCAGCTGGCTGGCCCCACCGATCTCGGCTTCCGCACCATCGCCACGCACCGAATCTTCGCCATCGCCTGCGGTCTGGCTGTTGCCGGCGCATTGTGGTTCACCTTCGAAAAAACGGCCTTCGGCATCAAGCTGCGCGCGGCCGTCAATAATGCCGCCATGGCGGCCGCACTCGGCGTGCGCACCGAAATCATCTACGCCGTCAGCTTCGCCATCGCCGTCGGCCTTGCCGCCATGGGCGGCGTCATCGGCGCGGAACTTTTGCCGGTCGAACCCTATTATGCGCTGCGCTACATGGTCACCTTCCTGGTGGTGGTTTCGGTTGGCGGCGCAGGCTCCATTCCCGGCGCGCTGATCGCCTGTCTGCTGCTCGGCGCGATCGACACGACCGGGCGGTATCTCGCCCCCGAATATGGCGAATTCTTCTTTTACCTGGCGGTCATCGTGATCATCACGCTGTTCCCGCGCGGCCTTCTCGGAAGGGCGAAATGAGATGGCGGTGCTCATGAACGACGTGACTGAAACGGCAGAGATTTCGAAGGCGCGCTCGCCGCTGCGCGCGCTCGCAGGGCCGCTCCTCATCATCGCCGCCGCTGTCGTCGGTTATTATCTGTTTCCGGATAATCTGGCGCTGCTGACCCGCATCATCGCCATAGCGCTGCTGGTGCTGTCGATCGATCTCGTCACCGGTTATTGCGGCGTCGCGACACTTGGCCATGCCGCGCTCTTCGGCGCGGGCGCCTATGCCGCCGGCATTGCCGCCGCCCATTTCGAGATCACCGATCCGCTGCTGATGACCGCCATCGGCGCGGCTGCGGGCGGTGTGGCCGGGCTGGTCTCCGGCACCGTTCTGCTGCGCGCCCACGGCCTGCCGCAGCTCGTTCTCTCCATCGCCGTCATCCACCTGTTCCACGAGGCCGCCAACAAGGCCTCCGGCTGGACCGGCGGCAGCGACGGGCTATCGGGCGTCTCCCCCGACGCCCTGTTCGGCACTTTCGAATTCGATCTTTTCGGCCGCACCGCCTATATCTATGGCGTCTGTCTGCTGCTTATCGTCTTCCTCGCCCTCAAGGTGGTGGTCAATTCGCCCTTCGGCATGTTGTGCCGCGGCGTCAAGCAGGACAGCATCCGAATTCAGGCCATGGGCGGGTCGGTCAACGGCACTATTTTGAAGATGTTCGTCATATCAGGCATCGTGGCCGGTATTGGCGGCGCGCTGAACGCCATCTCCACCCAGGTCGTCGGTCTCGACAGCCTCAGCTTTACGCTCTCTGCCGAAGGGCTGGTCATGCTGGTGCTCGGCGGCGCGGGCTCGCTCTACGGCGCGCTGATCGGCACCGTCACCTTCATGTGGTTCGAGGACGTGGTTTCCGCCGCCAACCCGTTCCACTGGCTCACCATTGTCGGCCTGCTGCTGATCGCCGTCGTGCTTTTTGCGCCGCGCGGGCTTTATGGCGCGGGTGAAGAGATCATCACGCGCATCCGCGGAGGCCGCAAATGAGCGCCATTTTCGAAGTCTCCGGCCTGCAGAAGAATTTCGGCGGCCTCGTCGTCACCAATAATGTGTCGCTGTCGCTTTCGCCGGGAGACCGCACGGTGCTGATCGGCCCCAATGGCGCCGGCAAGACAACCTTCGTCAATCTCGTCACCGGCAACCTCAAGCCCTCGGCTGGCACAGTACGCATCGCCGGTGAGGACGTGACAGGCCTCAGTTCCAGCCAGCGGGTAAAGCGCGGCCTCGTCCGTTCCTTCCAGGTCACCCGGCTGTTTCAGGACATGACGCCGGAGGAACATGTGGCCCTCGCTATTCTCCAGCGTGAAGGCAAGACGGGCCGGATCTTCGGCCGATACCGCGCCATGCCCTCGGTGATGAGCGAAGCACGCGACATTCTCGGCACGCTGGGTCTGCTTGGCCTTGCCGAAACCCGGGTGCGCGAAATCGCCTACGGTCAGCAGCGGCTGATCGAGATCGCGCTCGCCATGGCGCTCCGCCCGAAAATCCTGCTGCTGGACGAACCGGCCGCCGGTGTGCCTTCCACGGAGACGGCGCGGATCGAACAGGCGCTCGACCGGCTGCCGGCCGATCTCGCCATATTGATGATCGAACACGACATGGATCTGGTCTTCCGTTTTGCCAAACGTGTGGTGGTGCTCGCCGCAGGCGCGGTCATCTTCGACGGTTCGCCGGATGAAGTGACCAGCAATGCGCAAGTCCGCCAAGCCTATCTGGGAAGTTACGCCGATGCCCGCAGCGCCGCTTGAAATCACCAACCTCACCGCCGGTTACGGCCCGACAAGGGTCATCGAGGGCCTGTCGCTTTCCGTGCCGTCGGGCTCGCGTTTTGCCGTGCTCGGCCGCAACGGCGTCGGCAAGACCAGCCTCTTCGCCACACTGGCCGGCCAGACGAAACGCTTCGCCGGCGATATCCGCCTCGGCGGACAGGATATCGCCACCCTGCCGAGTGCCGCCCGCGCCAAAGCCGGTCTCGGTTACGTGCCGCAGACCCGCGATGTCTTCCCCACGCTGACCGTTGAGGAAAACCTCTTCGTCGGCCTCAAGGGCAGGCCGAAATCGGCCATCGAGGAAGCCTACACGCTGTTTCCGCGCCTGCAGGAACGCCGCCGCAATCTTGGCTCGCAGCTCTCCGGCGGCGAACAGCAGATGCTCTCCACCGCCCGCACCATTCTCGGCCAGCCGCGCGTGCTGCTGCTCGACGAACCGCTCGAAGGCCTCGCCCCCGTCATCTGCGAAGAACTGATGGCGGCCTTCTCCAAGCTCGCCCAATCCGGCGAAATGACCATTCTTCTTGTCGAACAGCGCATCCAGATGGCCATCGACTTCGCCGACCACGCCATCATCATGGAACGCGGACGCATCGTCTGGGAAGGGCCGTCGAGCGAACTTGCAGAGAACCCTGGTATTATCGATACGCATCTTGGGGTTGGCGGGCTGCACTGAGTCCCCCTCACCACCCTCATTCCTGTGCTTGTCACAGGAATGAGGGGAGTATGCTGGCCATTCCTGCCCCAAATCCCGTCCATCACTCATACCTTAAAAAACCCAATGGAATAAAAATTCCATTGCAGTTAAAGTGCACACGATTTCAGTCTGCATGAGGGAATGACAATGACGGCAATCGAGGCGCCAGACTCCGTAAAGGCTTTTGAAGAGCGGCTGCTCCAGGTCGCGGAGGGTTTGCCGAAACGATTGCGGCAATGCGCCGATTATGTCGCTTCCAATCAGGATCGCATCGCCGTTTCCACCGTCGCCGAAATGGCCGAAGGCGCCGGCGTGCAGCCTTCGGCCTTCATGCGCTTCTGCCAGATCATGGGTTTTTCCGGCTTTTCGGAAATGCAACGCCTGTTCCGTGATTCCTATGTCGGCGGCTGGCCGGATTATGCCACGCGGCTCGACCATCTGCGTGAAAAGGGCGATGAAAGCGCGTCCGGCCTGCTGGCGGAATTCGTGGAGGCCGGCCGTTCCTCGCTGGAAATGCTGCTGAAATCGGCCGATACGCGGCAGCTTGACGAGGCGGTTTCTGCATTGGCAAAAGCGCGCACCGTGCATATCATCGGTTTGCGGCGCTCTTTTCCCATTGCCAGCTATCTGGCCTATGCCTTCGAGAAGATGAAGGTGCCGGCGGTTCTGCACAGCGCCGTCGGCGGGCTCGGCAATATCAGCGCCATTTCCCGCGACGACGCCCTGATCGCGATCACCTTTTCCCCCTACTCCGCGGAAACGCTGGAACTTGCGGAAAATGCCCGCGCCAACGGCATTCCGGTCGTGGCGCTTTCCGATTCCGCCGTCAATCCGCTCCGGAAGTCAGGCGCGACGCTGCTGACCGTGACGGAGATCGATTTCGGCGCGTTCCGCTCGCTTTCCGCCACGCTCTGTCTCGCCATCACGCTGGCGGTTGCTGTGGGAACACGCAAGACGGCCTGAATATTTTTATTGAAAACGGGAAAAATAGAATTTATGATCCAAATCCATGAAACGGGCGTTCCATAATCGTCCGTCTCGTGACGGGATATGTGAGCGGAGGAGGCTCACCGAAACGGGATGGCGATAGGTGGCGGCATGATTGCCTGATCCGCCCGACACCATGAGGCACACCGCGCAAAAGCGCGGTGCTAAGGAGGAAGCTTTTGAAAAAACTTGATCTTATCACGATCGGGCGCTCGTCTGTCGATCTGTACGGCTCGCAGGTCGGCGGCCGTCTGGAGGACATGGCCTCCTTTGCCAAATATATCGGCGGCTCTCCCACCAATATTGCCGCCGGCGCTGCGCGCCTGGGGCTCAACAGCGCCGTCATCACCCGCGTCGGCGACGAGCATATGGGCCGCTTCATCCGCGAACAGCTGGTGCGTGAAGGCGTCGATGTGCGCGGCGTGAAGACCGACCCGGAGCGGCTGACTGCACTGGTGCTGCTCGGCATTCGCGACCAGAACCAGTTCCCGCTGATCTTCTATCGTGAAAACTGCGCCGACATGGCGCTCAGCGAAGACGATATCGATCCCGCTTTCATTGCCGAGGCAGGCTGCATCTGCGCCACCGGCACACATCTGTCGCATCCGAAAACGGAAGCGGCGGTGCTGAAAGCACTGAAACTCGCCCGTGAAAATGGCGCAAAGACCGCGCTCGATATCGATTACCGCCCCAATCTCTGGGGTGTGGCCGGCCATGGCGATGGCGAAAGCCGTTTCGTGGAATCGCAGAAGGTTACCGCCAAGCTGCAATCCACCCTGCATCTCTTCGACCTGATTGTCGGCACGGAAGAGGAGTTCCACATCGCCGGCGGCTCCACAGATACGCTCACGGCACTCAACGCCGTGCGCAAGGTCTCGAATACGACGCTGGTGTGCAAGCGCGGACCGATGGGCGCCGTCGTCTTCACCGGCGCTATTCCCGATAGCCTCGATGATGGCGAGACGGGCGAAGGTTTCCCGATCGAGGTCTTCAATGTTCTGGGTGCCGGTGACGGTTTCATGGCCGGGCTTTTCCGCGGCTGGCTGCGCGGCGAGGACTGGCCGACGACGCTGAAATACGCCAATGCCTGCGGCGCTTTCGCCGTCTCCCGTCACGGCTGCACCCCGGCCTATCCAAGCTGGGAAGAACTGCAATATTTCTTCAAGGCGGGCATCCGCAACAGGGCGCTGCGCAAGGACGAAGCGCTGGAGCAGGTGCACTGGTCCACCAACCGCAAGGGCGACTGGGAGACGATGCGCGTCTTCGCCTTCGATCACCGCATGCAGCTGGAGGCGATCGCCGACGAGCTTGGCGTCAAGCACGAGCAGATCGGCGCCTTCAAGAAGCTCTGCCTTCAGGCCGCACAGCAGGTTGCCGGCGGTGAGGCGGGTTATGGTATTCTCTGCGATGGCCGTCTTGGCCGCGATGCGCTGTTTGCCGCCAGCGGCTCCGGCTTGTGGATCGGCCGTCCGGTGGAATGGCCGGGCTCGCGCCCGCTGACGCTGGAACCCGATCTCGGCAAGGATTTCGGCGGCCTTTCGGAATGGCCGCTTGAAAATGTCGTCAAGGTTCTGTGTTTCTATCACCCCGATGATACCGAGGAGATGCGCGCCGCACAGGAAGAGACCGTGATGCGCCTGTTCGAGGCGGCACGTCGCAACCGGCTGGAAATGCTGCTGGAGGTCATTCCCTCCAAGGTCGGCCCGACCGACGATTTGACCGCCGCCCGCATCATCGAGCGCTTTTACGAGATCGGCGTCTATCCTGACTGGTGGAAGCTTGAGCCGATGAAGACCCGCGCCGCGTGGAAGAACGCCTGCGACGCCGTGCATCGCAACGATCCTTATGTGCGCGGCATCGTCGTTCTCGGCCTCGACGCACCGCAAAGCGAGCTGGAAGAGAGCTTCCGTCTTGCCGCCGGTTTCGATCTGGTCAAAGGTTTCGCCGTTGGCCGCACGATATTTGCCGACGCCGCCCGCGGCTGGCTTTCCGGCAAGATGACCGATGAGGATGCGGTCAGGGATATGGCGCAGCGTTACACCAGCCTGTGCCGTATTTGGGATGAGGCGCGCGCCAAAAAGGGAGAGGCAGCGTGAAGACAATCAGATTGACGGCTGCGCAGGCCATGGTTCGTTACCTGGCGGCGCAGATGAATGAACATGGCGAAACCTATATCGCCGGTATGTGGGCCATTTTCGGCCACGGCAATGTCGCCGGCATCGGCGAAGCGCTTTATGGCATCAGGGACGAGCTGCCGACCTATCGCGGCCAGAACGAGCAATCCATGGCCCATGCGGCCATTGCCTATACCAAGCAGCTGCGCCGCCGCCGCGCCATGGCGGTCACTTCCTCCATCGGCCCGGGTGCGGCGAACATGGTGACGGCGGCAGCGCTTGCGCATGTCAACCGCCTGCCGGTGCTCTTGATCCCCGGCGATGTCTTCGCCAATCGCGGCCCAGACCCCGTGCTGCAGCAGCTGGAAGATTTCGGCGACGGCACCATGACGGTGAATGACTGCTTCCGTCCGGTCAGCCGTTATTTCGACCGCATCATGCGGCCGGAACAGTTGCTGACAGCCCTGCCCCGCGCCATGCGCACCATGACGGACCCGGCCGATTGCGGCCCCGTGACGCTGGCCTTCTGCCAGGATGTGCAGGCTGAAGCCTATGATTATCCTGAAAGTTTCTTCGAAAAACGGGTCTGGCGTCAGCGCCGTCCTGAGCCTGATGTCGTGGAATTCGAAGAGGCCGTCGCTGCGCTCAAGGCGGCCAAGCACCCCATCATCGTTGCCGGCGGCGGCGTGCATTTTGCCGGCGCAACCGAAACGCTGAAGCGCTTTGCCGAAACCCATTCCATTCCGGTCGTCGAAACGCAGGCCGGTAAATCGGCGCTTGCCTGGGATCACGATCTCAATTTCGGCCCGGTCGGCGTCACCGGTGCGGAAAGCGCCAATATCATCAGCGAGAAGGCCGATCTCGTTTTTGGCGTCGGCACCCGCTTTCAGGATTTCACCACCGGCTCCTGGGCGCTGTTCAAGAACCCGAACCGTAAAATTCTTGCGCTCAACGTTCAGCCCTATGACAGCGCCAAGCATGATGCGATCAGCCTGACGGCGGATGCGAAGATCGGGCTTGAGAAACTCTCCGCAGCACTCGGCAGCCACCGTTTCGCGGCGCCGGATGCCGGTCTCAAGGCTGCATGGTTCGAAAAGGCCGATGCCGATACGGCGGCGCCGGGCGAGGACAACGCCAACAGCCTGCCGACCGATATGCAGGTGATCGGCGCGGTGCAGCGCCAGTCGCGTGACAATACCGTCGTCATGTGCGCGGCCGGCACCATGCCGGGCGAGCTTCACCAGCTGTGGAAATCCAAGCTGCCGCTCTCCTATCACATGGAATACGGCTTCTCCTGCATGGGTTATGAGGTCGCCGGCGGCCTCGGCATCAAGATGGCGGAACCGGACCGGGACGTCATCGTCATGGTCGGCGACGGCTCCTATATGATGATGAATTCCGAGCTTGCCACATCGGTCGCCATGGGCGTCAAGATCACGCTCGTCATCACCGACAACAGGGGTTACGGCTGCATCAACCGGCTGCAGATGGAAACCGGCGGCGCGGAGTTCAACAATCTCTACGCCCACACCAACGTCAACCCGATCGCCATCGATTTCGTGGCCCATGCCGGCTCTATGGGGGCGGATGCTCGCAAGGTCTCCACCATTTCCGAGCTGGAAGCAGCGCTCGCCAGCGCCCGGGAATCCACCCGCACGACCGTGATCGTCATCGATACCGACCCCTACCCCACGCCGCAGGCCGGCGGTCACTGGTGGGATGTCGCGGTGCCCGAAGTGTCCGACCGCGCCGAAATCGGCCCGGCCCGCGCCCGTTATGAAAACCATGTCAAGGAAAGACAGTAAGATGATCCGTTACGGAACCAACCCGATCGCCTGGTCGAACGACGACGACCGCACGCTGGGTGCGCATATCAGCCTCGAACAGTGCCTTGATGAAACCGCCAAGATCGGCTTCGACGGCATCGAGAAGGGCCACAAGTTCCCGACCGACCCGGAAGGCCTGAAGGGCGTGCTTTCGCCGCGCGGCCTCTCTTTCGTCTCCGGCTGGCATTCGCTGAACCTTCTGACCGACGACATCGAATCCGAAAAGAAGGCCATGCAGCCGGCGCTTGATCTCTTGAAGGCCATGGGCTCGAAGGTCATCATCGTCTGCGAGACGTCCAACGCCATCCACGGTGATGACGGGAAGGCGCTGGTCGACCGTCCGCGCCTTGCGGCCGAGAACTGGGCGAAATTCGGTGCCGGCGTCGAGGCGCTGGCCGCCTTTGCCGCCGAACAGGGCATCACCCTCGTTTATCATCACCACATGGGAACGGTGGTGGAGAGCGAAGAGGAGATCGACCTGTTGATGAAACACACGGGTCCGAAGACGCACCTGCTGCTCGATACCGGCCATTGCCTGTTCGGCGGCGGCGATCCCGTGCGCGTCGCTCAGAAATACATGGGTCGCGTCGGCCATATCCATGCCAAGAACGTGCGCCCTGCCATTGCCGATCAGGTACGGGGCGAGCGGCTTTCCTTCCTTGAAGGCGTTCGCCGCGGCGTGTTCACCGTGCCGGGTGATAGCGAAGGCGGCGTGAACTTCCCGCCGGTGCTGAAAGTGGCGGCCGAGCATGGTTACAGCGGCTGGCTGGTCATCGAGGCAGAACAGGATCCTGATGTGCGCAACCCGTTCGAATATCAGAGCCTTGGACTGAAATCGCTGAAGGCGTTTGCGCGCGAGGCGGGGCTGGACAAGGCTGAGGCTGCCTGAAGCCTTTCCTCATTCCTGTTCCCCGGGACAGGGATGAGGGAACGTCGGAACAGCCGCCCGATAAATTTTACGACTGACCAAAAAGGAACACCACCATGACCTCACTTCTGCGCAAGCCGGTCGCGACCAGCGGCAAGGTGCACGATATCACGCCCCAAAGCGCGGATTGGGGTTATGTCGGTTTCGGCCTCTACCGCCTGAAGCCGGGCGAAACGGCGGCGGAAAACACCGGCGATACGGAAGTCATCCTCGTGCTGGTCGAAGGCAAGGCGAAGATTTCCGCAGGCGGCAAGGAGTTCGGCGAACTTGGCGACCGCATGAATGTCTTCGAGCGCAAGCCGCCGCATTGCGTTTATGTTCCCGCCGGCTCTGACTGGTCGCTGACGGCGACGACCGACTGCACCGTCGGCGTCTGCACCGCACCCGGCGAAAAAGGCAGCCGTGAGGCGCAGCAGATTGGCCCAACCGGTGTGCAGCTGACCGAACGCGGCAAGGGCGCCAATACCCGTTATATCTTCCCCATCGCCATGGAAGAACGCGACGTGGCCGACAGCCTGCTGGTAACGGAGGTCTTCACGCCATCAGGCAACTGGTCGTCCTATCCGCCCCACCGGCATGATGAGGATAACTACCCCGACATGACCTATCTGGAAGAGACCTATTATCATCGCCTCAACCCGGCGCAGGGTTTCGGTTTCCAGCGTGTCTTCACTGAGGACGGCTCGCTGGACGAGACCATGGCGGTCTCGGATGGCGATGTCGTGCTCGTCCCGAAGGGCCATCACCCCT
The DNA here is from genome assembly GCF_900188475.1 of Agrobacterium sp. 719_389. Lineage (NCBI taxonomy): Bacteria > Pseudomonadati > Pseudomonadota > Alphaproteobacteria > Hyphomicrobiales > Rhizobiaceae > Agrobacterium > Agrobacterium sp. 719_389. The sequence goes on along the minus strand of NZ_FYEM01000014.1, from coordinate 65,637 downwards.
GCGGCGCGCCCTATGGTTACGAGATGTATTATCTGAACGTGATGGCGGGGCCGATGCGCAAATGGCGCTTCAAGAACCACCCGGATCACGACTGGATTTTCAAGCGGGATAATCCGTAATTCACTCACCTGTCCTCATTCCTGTGCTTGTCACAGGAATCCAGCCGGCGCGCGTCTGCGCGACGGGGAGAGTCTTCCCAGCCCAAGGACTTGGGCTGGCTGGATCCCTGTGACAAGCACAGGGATGAGGGCGGAGGGGCTTTGTTTCGCCTGCCACATTTCAATAAACGCTCAATACATTGATTTCATTATAAAACTCTCGGGAGGAAAATACCATGGCCGCTCTTGGCGTGGGCCTTATCGGCACGGGATACATGGGCAAATGCCACGCGCTCGCGTGGAACAATGTCACCAGCGTCTTCGGCGATGTGGAGCGCCCGCGCCTCGTGACGCTGGCGGAAGTCAATTCCGAACTGGCAGCAAAAAAGGCGGCCGAGTTCGGTTTTGCCCGCTCCACCGGCAATTGGCGCGATCTGCTTTCCGATCCCGAGATCGACGTCATCTCGGTCACCACGCCGAATGCGTTCCACCCGGAAATGGCCATTGCCGCCCTTGAGGCCGGCAAGCATGTCTGGTGCGAAAAGCCGATGGCGCCCGCCTTTGCCGATGCGGTAAAGATGCGCGATGCCGCCCGCCGTTCCGGCAAAGCGGCAGCCATGGGTTACAACTACATCCAGAACCCTGTCATCCGCCACATGCGCCGCCTGATCGACGAGGGCGCAATCGGCAGGGTCTATCACGTCCGCGCCGAAATGGACGAGGACTTCATGGCCGACGCTACCCAGCCCTTCTACTGGAAAAGCGAGGCGTCCTCCGGTTACGGCGCGCTGGACGATTTCGCCGTGCATCCGTTATCGCTGCTCTTTGCCCTGTTCGGCCATGCCGAAAGCGCCATCACCGATATGGTGAAACCCTATGAGACCCGCCCGCTTGCCGGCGGCGGCGAGCGCGCCGTCGAGACGCATGATCTTGCCAGCGTTCTCTTGAAGCTTGAGGGCGGCATTTCCGCCGTGCTCATCGCCAACCGCTCCGCCTGGGGCCGCAAGGGCCGCATCGCCATCCAGATTTATGGCTCCACCGGCTCGATCCTGTTCGACCAGGAGCGGATGAACGAATTCCAGCTCTACACCACGGACGGACGCCCCGAGGAGCAGGGTTTCAGAACCATCCTCACCGCCCCCCACCACAAGCCCTATGACCGCTTCATCCCCGCCCCCGGCCACGGCCTCGGCTTCAATGATCTGAAGGTGATCGAATGCCGCGAACTGATAGCGGCGATCGAGGGAAAGAAGGCCCATATCATCGATTTCGAGGAAGGGCTGAAGATCGAGCGCAGCATCCACGCCATGGCCCGGTCGTTTGCCGAAGGGCGCTGGGTGACGGCGGAGGAGATTGCGGAATAGGGACGGGTATGAGGTGAGCGCCAAGTTTCACCTCTTTCGTCATGCTCGGGCCTGTCCCGAGCACCTGCAACGCCTTGATTTTATTCGACGTGATTAGATCCTCGGCACAGGGCCGAGGATGACGTCGAGAGAATGTGCACCCCTCACCACCGACTTCAAGGGGACTGCAGCCTGTCTGGAAATTTAAACCGGGCAGCAGTGGGACAAGCCCGAGGATGACGCTGGAAAAGGATTACCCCTTGACCGGCGTTTCCGGCACCGGCGTCAGCACCGTGCCATCCCTGAACCAGCCGAGAATATTATCCGCCACCAGATCGGCCATCGCATTGCGCGTCGGAACCGAGGCGGAGGCGACGTGCGGCAGCAGGGAAACATTCGGCAGCGACAGGAAGGCTTCCGGCACCTTCGGCTCGGCATAGAACACGTCGAGGCCGGCAGCACCCACGGCACCACTCTTCAGAGCCTCCAGAAGCGCATCTTCATCGACGCTGGAACCGCGACCGACATTGATGAAAACGCCCTGCGGCCCGAGTGCGGAGAGGATTTCCGCATTGATTGCCTTATGCGTTTCCGGCGTGCCCGGCACAATGCAGATCAGGATGTCGACGGCTTCCGCCATCTCCTTCAGCGAACCGTAATAGGTATAGTTGAGGCCATCCCGCTTGCTGCGGGTGTGGTATCCGATCTCCACCTTGAAGGGCTCCAGCCGCTTGGCGATTTCCTGGCCGATACGGCCCATGCCGAAGAGACCCACCTTGCGGCCGCGCAGCGAGAAGGGAGAGAGGGCAAACGGCCCTTCGCCAACCCATTTGCCGTCACGCAGCCAGGTCTCGGCCTGATAGAGCCGGCGCACGGTATTGATCAACAGCGCAATCGTCGTATCGGCCACTTCATCGTTCAGCACGTCGGGCGTATTCGTCACCACGATGCCGCGCGTGGCGGCATGTTTGGCATCCACGCCATCATAACCCACACCGAAATTGGCGATGATCTCCAGCTTCGGCAACGCATCGATCCATTTGGCGTTGACGACGCCGGAAACGGCGACGGCATTGATGCGCTCCCCCGCACCCTCAGGCAGAACCGGCTCGGCGCCGGCAGGCACTGTCACGATCTCGACCTTGCCTTCGAGGCGTTCAAGAACGCGCGGGTTGATCTTGCCGGGAACGAGAACGACGGCCTTTTTGTCAGACATGAGCGGATATTCCTCCTGATAACATTCCAATAGCCGGAGCAGGCTTCAGGCGAACCTTTCGCCATCCCACTCCTCTGGGCGGCGATCTTTTCAAACAACGACGGCCGTGAAAAGGGCAATAAGGGGATGCTATGGGGGCAGACGGAAGTTTCATGCCAATTTTTTTGCGACACATGCACGTCCGTCATGCCGACCTGATCCGCCGGTATTCGGTATAAATCTCTTGAGAGGTTGCGCCTGAACGGAGGTCAAGCGCGAAGGATATGGTTTCTCGCGACGTCATCCTTGGGCTTGTCCAAGGACCTAATCACGTCGACAAAATCAAGACGTTGTAGATCCTCGGGAGCCCGAGGATGACGTCGGCGCAGGTGGCGGGACCATCTTCCTAAAAAAGAGTCCTTTCCCGCCGCGCGGACGCACCTCGGCTGGCTTTCGGGTCAAAGCGTGAGACGGGGAAGTGCGACGCCAAGACCACTCCTGCGCATCAGGTCAGGCTCACACCCGCGGCCGCACCGGCCCGGTCGATTGCCGGATACGCATTTCCGGCTTGATGAGGTGAATGCCGTCAGGCTCATGGCTGCCCGCCAGCCTGTCGAGCAATGCGCGGGCCGCTAAGCGCCCTACTTCGGCCTGGCCGTTGGAAACGGTGGTCAGCGCCGGGGTGGCGATCGCGGCTTCTTCCAGATCGTCGTAGCCGGTTACCGAGATATCGACACCCGGCACCAGACCCGCACGGGAAATGCCGTTCATGAGACCGATGGCGACGAGATCGTTCCAGCACACGGCGGCGGTCGGCTTCTGCGGCAGCGACAGGAAATGCACCGCCGCCTCGAACCCGCCCTGCTTGGAGCGCGGGCCGGGAATGCGCAGGTTCGGATCAACCTCGATGCCCGCCTTGCGCAGCGCATTGACGTAACCCTGGTAACGGTCACGGCCGGTCGAGGTCTGGTCCGTGCCGCCGACCATGGCGATGGTGCGGTGGCCGAGGCTGATCAGGTGGTTGGTGGCAAGCGAAATGCCGTAGCTGTCATCGCCGCGATAGGTCGGCATGTCGACGCCGTCCATCGAGCGCGCCACCAGAATGGCGGGCATGCCGTTTTCTTCGGCCAGCGTCATGTCCTCGATCGGCGTGCCGATGGCGGGCGACATGATGATGCCGTCGGAACCGAGCTGCAGCAGCGTCTCGATGAAGGTGCGCTGTTTTTCCACCGAATCATAATGGTTGGAAAGAATGAAGGTCTGGCGGCTGCGATCCAGCTCGCTTTCGATGGCTTTGAGGATTTCCCCGTAAAACGGGTTCATCACATCATGGAACACCACGCCGACAATGCCGGAGCGCGAGGTGCGCAGGCTGGCGGCGCGGCGGTTATAGATATAACCCAGCGCCCGCGCCTGTTCCTTGATCTTGTCCCGCGTATCGGCAGCGACCAGCGGGCTATCGCGCAATGCAAGAGAGATGGTGGCGGTCGAAAGACCGAGGCTTTCGGCAATCGTAGACAGTTTGACCTTTTGGGCCACGGCATTCCTCCCCAAACGCGTGTCACTGACGGATGTCTCCGTTTAAATTGCAATTAAACAATTTAAACAAAATCCGCAACCCGTTTAAGGAATACCCACAAAACAGATGGTTATTTTAAAAATTTCAACAAAATTATTGAAGATTGGCGTCGATTGCCTTGAGAAGTTTAACAACGTTGCGAATATCCTTGGCCGAAAGCCCTTCAATCGCCCTCGCTCCGCAATCGGCTATCGAGGTGTTGATGTGGTCGACGCTTTTCAGGCCCGTTTCCGTCAGCTTCACCAGCGTCACGCGGCCATCCTCGTCGTCGCCGCTGCGTTCCACGAAACCCTGGGCTTCCATGCGGCCGATGGTGCGCGTCATGGTGGGCGCCTTGACGCCGAGTTTCTGCGCGATCTGGCCCGGCGTCAGGCTGCCTTCCTGCGCCAGCGCCAGGATGACGCCGTCCTGCCCGGCATAAAGCCCGCTTTCGGCAAGGCTGTGGCTCAGCGCCGTGCGCATGGAGCGGGCGGCCTGGGTAATGGATTGCGCCAGCTCCTCGGGGTTGAAGTTCTCATCCCTCTTTTTGGCGTCCTTTACCTTCTTGCCGCCCTTTTCCTTCTTGGCGCTTTTGTCCTTATGCCCGGATTTGTCCTTGCTCATATGCGAGTGCCTTTTACCCTGTGGCGGAACCGATATATGTTGCTGGAAATCCTTACCGAATACACGCGCGGACTGCCAGATGCCAAACTCATACACGCATTATCACGACGAAAACGTAACAGACCCTCATCTTCGCGCAACAGGTGCAATTTCCGTGCTGCCGCTCGGCGCGCATGAACAGCACGGCCCCCACCTGCCCTTCGAGACCGATACGCTGATTGCCGAAGGCATTGTCGCCCGCCTCGCCGCCGCCCTGCCCCGCCATCTGCCTGTCTCCTTCCTGCCGGTGGAACCGGTCGGGTATTCCATCGAACACATGAATGCGCCGGGCACGAAGACCTTGCGTTACGACGAGGCGATTGAGCGCTGGCTCGGCATTGCCGAGGCGGAATATAAAAAGGGCGTGCGTAAATTCGTGATGCTGAACGCCCATGGCGGCAATTCACCGCTGATGACCATTGTCGCCACCGAGGCCCGCGCCCGTTTCGGCATGCTGGCGGTCGCCACAAGCTGGACCCGGTTCGGCGTGCCGGCCGATATCGTGAAGCCGCAGGACAAGGCGGTCGACATTCATGGCGGCGATATCGAGACATCGGTCATGCTGGCGCTTCACCCCGAACGGGTGGCGATGCAGAAGGCCGCAAACTTTCCCTCCCGCCAGAGCGATTTCGCCAGCCGCTTCAAACATCTGCGCGCCTATGGTCCACACGCCTTCGGCTGGCTGATGAGCGATCTGAACCCCGACGGCGTTGCCGGAAACGCCGCCGCCGCGACAGCGGAAAAGGGCGAAAGGCTGATTTCCCACGCCGTAAAAGGCCTTGTCGAACTGCTTGAAGATATCCACGCTTTTGACATAACGTTATTTCATAACAAAATTTGAGTGCCATGGCCGAATTCGGCCAAAATCTCTTTGAACTGCCAGGACGTCACGCCTATATGGACGACGACACATCTTCCTGAGGCCTGACGGCCTCTCTCCACGCGGGGTTTTCCATGACCGAAACAGCTATAGCCAAGCCCATTCCAGTCACCGTCCTGACGGGATATCTCGGCGCCGGCAAAACGACGCTTCTCAACCGCATTCTCTCCGAGAACCACGGCAAGAAATACGCTGTCATCGTCAATGAATTCGGCGAGATCGGCATCGACAACGATCTGATCGTCGAGTCTGATGAAGAAATCTACGAAATGAACAATGGCTGCGTGTGCTGCACGGTGCGCGGCGATTTGATCCGCGTCGTGGAGGGCCTGATGCGCCGCCCCGGCCGTTTCGACGGCATCATCGTTGAAACGACAGGCCTTGCCGATCCGGTTCCCGTCGCCCAGACCTTCTTCATGGATGACGACGTGCGCGCCAAGACCGAGCTTGACGCCGTTGTGGCGCTGGTCGATGCCAAGCACCTGCCGCTGCGCCTGAAGGACAGCCGCGAGGCTGAAGACCAGATCGCCTTTGCCGATGTCGTCGTCGTCAACAAGACCGATCTCGTTTCGCCTGAGGAAGTGGCCCGCATCGAGGATATCGTGCGCGCCATCAATCCTTCCGCGCGCATCTACAAGACCACCCGGTCCGGTGTCGATCTTGCCCGTGTTCTCGATCAGGGCGCCTTCAATCTGGAGCGCGCGCTGGAAAACGATCCGCACTTCCTCGAGCACGGCCATGACGACCACGTCTGCGGCCCCGATTGCGACCATCACCACCACGATCATGATCACCATCATCACGACCATGACCACGATCACGGGCATCACCACCACGATCACGACCATGGGCACGATCACCACCACGGCGCGGTTTCGCCGATCCATGACGTGACGGTGCAGTCGGTCTCGCTGCGCGGCGGCGAGATGAACCCCGAACGCTTCTTCCCGTGGATCCAGAAGGTCACCCAGACCGACGGCCCGAACATCCTGCGCCTCAAGGGCATCATCGCCTTCAAGGGCGATGCCGAGCGTTACGTGGTGCAGGGCGTGCACATGATCATCGAGGGCGACCACCAGCGCCCGTGGAAGGAAGACGAAAAGCGCGAAAGCCGCCTCGTCTTCATCGGTCGCGAACTGGACCGCGAGAAGCTGGAAAAGAGCTTCAACGCCTGCCTCGCGACGGCCTGATCCTTATCCCTCCGTCACCCCGGCCCTGAGCCGGGGTGCGGCTGCGTCCGTCATCCGCCCGACGCGCGTTCTTCGACACCCTACACGGCGGTTGAAAATCATTGACACTCCGGCGCTCCGGGCTCACCCCCCTCTGTCCTGCCGGACATCTCCCCCTCAAGGGGGGAGATCGGCAAGACGCTCTCTTGTCACTTCATTCTCGACCGTCGAGAGGTGCGAAACCTCGCCACGGAACGATCTCCCCCTTGAGGGGGAGATGTCCGGCAGGACAGAGGGGGGTGAGCCCGGAGCGCCGGAGTGTCAATGATTTTCAACTGCCGTGTAGGGTGGTTCCTCTACCACAAATCGCTCTATCTCCTTGATTTCACGAATCGTCCGAACGTAAAAGCGGTTCCGCTTTTGCCCGAAATGTTTTAGAACCATGCCTGCCGCCGGGGTCGACATCGTCACCCCATCCGACACAGATACGAAAGACCGATGCCCCATGCCGACTGTTGCCCCGCTTGATATCGAAGGCCACGTGGTCTCGACCCATTTTCTCGGCGACATTCCCCTGTTTGCCACCGCCGCCGGCACCATTCACCTGCTGGATGGCGGAGAGAAGGTGACAGAGGCGCATGACGGGCTTCTGACCTGCATTCGCGATCCCTACAGCGCCACGCTGCTTTCCGGCGGCGAAGACGGCCGTGTGCTGCGCATCGGCCATGATGGCAGCATCAGCGAGCTCGCCAATGTGCCGCGCAAATGGGTGGGCGTCGTTGCCGGCGGGCCGCAGAAGGCGGTGGCTTATGGCGTCGGCAAATCCAGCTTCGTGCGGCTATCCGACGGTACGGTCAAGGAATTCAAGGAAGAGCGCACGGTGGAGGCCATCGCCTTTGCGCCCAAGGGCCTGCGCATTGCGGTGGCCCGTTATAACGGCGTGACGCTGCATTGGGTGGCAAGCGCGGGAGATCCGGTCGATCTGGAATGGAAGGGCGCGCATACCGGCGTCACCTTCTCGCCCGATGGCAAGTTCCTCGTCACCACCATGCAGGAAAACGCCCTGCATGGCTGGAAGATGGAAGCGACCAAGGGCGGCATGGAAGCCCGCCACATGCGCATGACCGGTTATCCCGCCAAGGTGAAATCCATTTCCTGGTCGGCAAAGGGCAAATGGCTCGCCTCATCAGGTGCGCCCGCCGCCATTGTCTGGCCATTTGCCGGCAAGGACGGCCCGATGGGCAAGGCTCCGGAAGAACTCGGCAGCCGCGCCAACATCATGGTCACCAATGTCGCCTTCCACCCCGTGGAAGACGTGCTCGCCATCGGCTTCATCGACGGTATGATTCTTGGTGTGCGCCTGGCCGACGGCAAGGAAGCCCTGCTTCGCCGCCCCGGCAAGGGCGCCATTACAGCCATGGACTGGAGCGCCACCGGCAAGCTGCTCGCCTTCGCCTCGGAAGCGGGCGATTGCGGGATCATCGATATTTCGGCGTGAGGGCCAACACCCTGCCCCTCATTCCTGTGCTTGTCACAGGAATCCAGCTGACGCGCGTCTGCGCGGCGAGAGACCTCTTTTTTCAGCCCAAGGACTTGGGCTGACTGGATTCCTGTGACAAGCACAGGAATGAGGGATGATCGGGCCGCAAGGCCAGATGAAATCCTCCCTACCCCCGCCCGAACACCCTAATCCGCCACCTGCCGCCGCGTCAGAAACAAGAGCAGCAGCGCAGCACCCGCACCGACCGAAGCAAGCCGGATCGAGGTGCCGAAGCTTGCATATTGCGACACGAACCCCATCAGCGGCACCGCAAAAAGTGCTGCAAGGAAGATCGAATTCATGTAGAGCGCCGTCGCCCGCGCCGTGCGCCCGCGGGCAAAGCCCTGCACGAAGGTGAGAGATGTGCCGGCGAAAAGGCCGTAATAGGAACCTTCCATGGCAGCCCCCACCAGCATGGCCGGCAGGGTCGTGACCGAAGCGATGATGTTGAAAGCAACGATCGCCGTCACCGCCGCGATGCTCAGAAGCAGCCGCGCGCTGATCCGGCGCATGATCCTCGGCGCGAGCAGGATAAGCAGGACTTCCATGGCGCATTTGACGCTGAGCGACAGGCCCGGCGCATAGTCCGGCAGGCCCACCTCACGCACCAGAAATACCGGCAGGGCCGAGGCGCAGAGAGCATGGGCGAAAGACATGCAGAAACTGGCCGTCGCCGCCATCAGCAGCGGCAGGTTGCGCCCCGCATCGGCTCCGCCCTCATCCCGCCGCTCCATCGGGCAGGTCTGCCCACGCGGCACGATGGCAAACGCAAGCGCCCCCCAGATGGCCGCCATCAGCATGGCATTCACGAAGACGGCTTTTGCGCCGGCGAGATCAACGATCAGGAAAGCTGCAGCCGGCAGCAGCATCCAGGCCAGCGACACCGTCATTCTGAGGAAGGCGTTATAAGCGGTGGTATCGAGCGCCTCGACCCGGCCATGATAACGGCCGTAACTGAAGACGAGGGTGGTGGCGGCGTTGGAAAGCCCCATGCCCGTCGCCGTTACCGCAACCAGCAGCGCCAGATGCCCGAAACTTGCGGCCGCCGCCGCCACGAAGGCGCCTGCGACGGAAAGCATGAGCAGCGGCCTGATCCGCACGCCGGAATCCACCCGCTCGCCATAAAGACGGCTGGCAGCGATGGAGGCCAGCGCCGCCGTTACACTGTAAAGACCAAGCGTCGCCGGCGGATGGCCGAGCACCTGGATGATGTAGAACCCGATAAACGGCACGATGGCCGCATTTGTGCTGCCGGCGATGAAAACCAGCAACGCGATCAAATAGGCCTGACGGTCAAAAGCGCCCGGCGAAGTGCTTTTCTGTAGCATGGGAATCGACTGGAGACTGGCAAGCGGGAGTGGAGTGGAACCCACCATCACATCAAAACGGCCCGCTGTTCAAGCCTGCGCGGAAGGCAATGCGCGTTTTCGTTTCCGGCGGAACGCCTTCAAGTTTCGCCGGATCGATGCCGGCGCCACCGCATCAGGCGTGTGGGGCGTCGCAACGCTGCGCCGCCCCTGTCGAAAACGGAATAACCGTCAGAACTTCACGCCAAGTCCAACCTTGACGACGTGTTCGCTGACATCACCGGTCGAAGTGATCGGACCGGTATGGTAGGTTGCCTTGCCGAAATCGTTGTAACGATATTCGACGCGCCCGAACAGGTTGTTGGTGAAGGCATAGTCGACGCCCGCGCCAACCGTCCAGCCGTGCAGGACCTTGCTGTCCTGACCGAACGGGGCTTTGACTTCGCTGTCCGTCGCGGTGTAGCCGGCGGCGGTATAGATCAGCGCGCGGTCGATCGCGTAACCGGCGCGCAGGCGCGCAGAGCCGTTCAGGCCTGCCGAAACCTCGCTGGTGACAATGGTCTTGTCTCCCCAGGCGTAACCGAGATCGCCTTCAACGCCAAGAATGACGGAGGGGGCAACTTCGGCATTATAGCCTGCGAAACCGGAAAAACGGCCGCCGTCAAATTCATGTTTCGTGGTGACGCCAAAAGTCGTCGACTTGACCCGGTTCCAGCCGTAACCCGCAGACGCACCGAGATAAACACCATCCCAGGAAAAGGCGGGCGCAACGTCGTTGACAACAGGTGCGGACGGAATATCGCTGACGGCGTCGGCGGCAGCGGCCACGCCGGAGAGAACGCCGAGCAGGCCGAGCGCGAGAAGAGATTGTTTCAACATGCGATAGCTCCTTGAAAATAACATCCCGTCACCTGCGGGCTGCGAGTATTTCGCGACCAGAAGCGCAGCATCATGACGGGGTTAGCGCACCCACAGATTGAAGAACATCGTGGTTAAAATCGCGTAAATAGCTTAGACAAAAAGGCCGCCGCGGAACGTATTCCCATTAATATCTGCAATATTTACCAAATATAAACCGGAATTCACGCGGACATTCATAGGGCGTCCGCTCTGCCGCAACTGGGCTCTCACGACTTCACAAAACCATCATGAGTAGTGGTCTTCAGGCACTTTTGTGTGGGTCGTTCCTGTCGGCGACCCGGACAAAAAAAGAGGGCCGCAAGGCCCCCTTCCAGTCATGCGATGCGCCGTTTGTTCTTGCCGGAAATGCCATGCGTCAAACACACGCAACTCGTGGTTCATTGCTGGCTTATGCGCTGCGCATCGTTCGCGTCGAAAATCCCTGATGATTTTCGAACTGTTTCGCTGGAGCGGGATGGAGAAAAGCCCGATGGTTTCGCCATCCCGCTTCATGTTTCGGTTAGTGCCGGCGCTTCTTGCCGCCGTCATTCTTGTTGTCGATGACATCGACTGACGTCTTGTTGCCGTTCAGCAGGCCGTTCAGGATGCCGGTCTTGTTGCCGTTCAGAATCCCGTTATTGGACAGGATGCCGCTGACGCCGAGATCGATGCTCGGCGAGACGACGACAAGGGCGCCGCCCTTGTTGCTGTTGCCGGACAGGATGCCACCCAGAAGACCGCCCGCATTGGCCTGACCAACGGAAGCGACAGTAAGAATAGCGGCTACACAAGCGAACTTTGCAATCATTTCTCTCTCCTCTTTTGTTTGATCACGCCATCTGGCGTAACTGAACTGTATATTTAGAGGATTCTAATTCAAGCAAAGGCTAATATTACAATAAACAGTTAACTTTAATACTGGTGATTTTAATAGAATTTTACATATCGTCTTTTCGAACCCGCCATCTCTATTTTGACATAGACGCCATGAGTTTCAGTTACGAAAGTAAAACGGTGCGGGAGACTTTATTAACCATCCAAATATAAGATATTGCTTAATTAGCGACCGGAGATGCGAATGCGGCTGGGGGGATATATCGCGCTTGTTCTCGGCCTTGCCTGCGCCTGCGGCGCGCGGGCGGGTGAAAAGGCTGATGAGCATAATGTCACCTATAAGTCCGGTATTGCTTATGACACCAATTATTTCGCCGACACCAACAGGCTGAGCGCAATTTCGCTGCGCGCCGGCTTCGGGCTCAACGGCAAGGTCGTGCTTGATGGTGCGGAGCTGCGTTATTCGCTCGAACACGAGGAAGTCCGCCTCCCCCGTTACCGCTTCGCCAATGAACACAACACCATCGCGGCGCTGGGACTGACGAAACGGTTTTCCGAAAAGCTGGAATGGGCCATCGAGCTGCGCGGCACCCGCAGCGATGCCGGCGATATCTTCCTGCATCTGCCCGAAGAAGACATTGGTTACCGGCAGCTCGATCACAAGCTGGAGGCCTCTTCCCAGCTTGGCGTCCTTGCGCTCGGCGGCAAGAACACGCTGACGGCAAGCTTCGCCAGCCTGATGAAGGGCAAGGCGCGGTTCCGTCCGGCCTATTTCATGCCCACCCGGCTGGAGGCAAACGAGGCGCTTTTATCGCTGAAGGCCGAACATGCGCGGCCGCTGGCCGGCGGCGAGGCGGGCCTGACGCTTGCTTATGACCGTATCGTCGTGCCCGAGGGGCAACAGGAAAAATATGAGCGTTTCCCCGCCAATACGCTGCGCGGCTCGCTGGCCTATGGCTACAAGTTCTCCGATCGCTTCGCGGTTCTGGCCGAGGCGGGCTTCACATCCATTTCCGGTGATGAGATCAGCGACAAGGTAAAGCGTACCCGGCCCTATCTCCGGGCTGAAGCCGAGGTGAAGGCCACCGAGCGCATCGCCTTCGGCGTCGGCTATTCGCAGGACTATGCGCTTTTCGATCCGGATGATCCGATTGCCGAGTTTCACCGTCGCTGGCAACTCGTCATGAAAAGCCGGCTCACCGAAAAGGTCGGGCTCGATCTTGCGTTGAACCGGGTCCACAAGGACTGGATCTATTATAATTACGATACCAGCGAGCGAAGACTGGTCGCAACGCTGTCCTTCGATACCGGCAAGAACAGCAAGCTGGAGCTGGAGTTCAACCGCCTGCTGCATGGTGAGCGCGACACCGACCTCGCCTATAGCGGCTCCAGCATCACCTCGCGTTTCAGCGGCACCTTCTGAAATTCCCTGGCGACCCGCGCGAAGGATCAGACGCATCAGGTCGAAATTCGGTCCCAATTTCTGCTAGAGTCGGGTCTTCAAGATTCGAAGGCAGGACAGACCGGATAATGAACAGACGCTTTTTGCTCCTCGCGGCCGGCCTCGCCTGCGTTCCTGTCGCCGCGGCTGCGCATCCGCACATCTTTGCCGAAGCCCGGATGGAAATCGTCGAGGGGCCTAACGGCACCGTTCAGGAAGTGCGCAATATCTGGCGTTTTGACGAGATGTTTTCGGCAAGCGTGGTGATGGATTACGACAAGAACAGCGATCTGAAGCTGGACAAGGACGAGCTGGCCGAGATCGGCAATACGGTGCTGGAATCGCTCGCCGAATATTCCTATTACACCTTCATCACCGCCAATGGAAAACCGGTGGAGTTTTCCAAGCCCGACGCCATTCACGTGGACTACAAGGACCAGCAGATTCTGATGTTCTTCTCCGTGAAGCCGACCAAGCCGCTCGCTGTCAAGGGCAAGCTCAGCTTCGGCGCCTGGGATCCAACCATGTACACGGCGATCGATTTCGCCAAGGACAGCGATATCGCGACGCAGGGCAAGGATCTGAACGCCTGCAAGCATCATATCATCCGCCCCGATCCCGACGAGGTGATCTCGCAGAACCAGAGTTCGCTGACCGACGCCTTTTTCAACGATCCGACCGGCACCGACATGACCAAGCTCTTCGCCACTCGGCTGGAGGTCTCATGCTGAGGAGCCGGGCACACCTTGCCGCCGTCGCCATCGGCCTCATCGCCGTGGCCGGTGTCGCCCATGCGCAGTCGCCGCTCGGCATCGGTTCGGCCGAGCCTTCCTTTTACGTCGGCGGCCCGTTTGCGCCGCTGATGCAATGGATCAACGTGCACCAGCAGATGTTTTACCGGGCGCTGACCGGCGCGTTGAAGGCCATGCGCGAGGACAGCTGGGCGCTCGGTTCGCTGATCGGCCTTTCCTTTGCTTATGGCGTTTTCCATGCCGCCGGCCCCGGCCACGGCAAGGCGGTCATTTCGTCCTACATGATCGCCAATGAAACGCAGCTGAAACGCGGCATTCTCATTTCTTTCGTTTCGGCGCTCATTCAGGGTTTGATGGCCATTGGCCTTGTAGGCGCCGCCTGGCTGGTGCTGCGCGGCACCTCCATCACCATGACCAAGGCGACGCAGGCGATGGAGATCGCCAGCTTCGCGATGGTGGCGCTGTTCGGCGCCTGGCTGCTGGTGCGAAAGCTCTGGTCGCTGCGTATCCGGCGCGAGCCGGTCGCCGTTTTTGCTGCAGCAGGTGAAGCCACGGCCGGCAGAACCACCGGCATGGGCACCGGGCTGCGCTTTCAGGGCAAGCCGGTTTTCGCAGATCATGAGCATAACGGCACGGGTGATCTCTGCAACGCCTGCGGAAAGTCCCATGCGCCGGACCCCATGCTGTTGAAGGGCAAGAACTTCAGCCTGCATGAAGCATGGTCAGCCATCATCGCGGTCGGCCTCCGGCCATGCTCGGGCGCGATCATCGTCATGAGCTTTGCGCTTCTCAACGGGCTTTATCTCGGCGGCGTGCTCTCCGTGCTCGCCATGTCGCTCGGCACCGCCATAACAGTGTCGGCCCTCGCCATCATGGCCGTCTCGGCCAAAGGGCTCGCCGTGCGTTTCGCCGGCCCCGGCAGCCGCAAGGCGGCCGGCGTCAGCCATGCGATCGAAATCGCCGGCGCGCTTTTCGTGCTGATCATGGGGCTGCTGCTGCTCGGCGCTTCGCTTCAGTTCTGATCATCGCGGCGGCGCTGGTAACGGGCGCGCAGCCAGAACAGCAGGAAGAAACACAGCACGGCAACCGCGCCGAAGGCGGCGGCGAGCCAGGGCGAATAATCGCCCAGCCACAGCATGATCTTCGGCATGACGAAGAACACGAGCCCAAAACCGACGATGATAAGGGCGGCGGCAATGGCCGGCGACCTGTCCTTTTTCCCTGATGTCGGCGTTTCAGGCATTGGCAAGCTCCGCGCGAATATCCTCAAGCTTGCGCTTCTGCACCCCGTCGGCTGCAAAATTGTCAGGCGACAGCCACGCTTCGAAGGCCTTGCCGATCAGCGGCCATTCGCCGTCGATCATCGAAAACCACGCCGTATCGCGATTTTGCCCCTTCGAGATCATGTGCTGGCGGAAGACGCCCTCGAAGGTGAAGCCATAACGCTTCGCCGTGATCTTGGAGGGTTCGTTTTCATTGTGGCATTTCCACTCGTAACGGCGATACCCCAGATCCTCGAAAACATGTTTCGCCATCAGGTAATGCGCTTCGGTGGCAAGAGGCGAGCGCTTCATCTTCGCGCCATGGGCGACGGAGCCCACCTCGACCACGCCATTGGCCGGATCAGGCCGCATATAGCTCGCCATGCCGACGATATCGCCGGTCGTGTTTTCAACGAAGACCAGCGTAACCCAGTTGAGCCTCTCGCCAGCGCTGATCAGCCAGTCGCCAAAGGCGTCGGCATCAGGGAAGGCGTTTTGCGGGAAATATTTGAGAAGCGCATTGGTGCCCTCGCCGCCAAGGGCTGACCAGAGCTTTGCGAGATGTTTTTCACGATCAAACGGCTCGGCCGTGACGTAGCGGCCCTTCAACACCACCGGCTGCGGCGGCGGACATCCCTTAAAATCACTCAGATCGCGCATTCTCTTCCCCATTTGCTGGGAGAAGGATTAGGGCAAGCGGGGCGGGATGACAACAGTGCATGTGGGGTGGGATGCGGTGGTCTCGGCGGCTGTGGTTCACCCCCCTCTGCCCTGCCGGGCATCTCCCCCTCAAGGGGGGGGAGATCGGCAGGAGGCACTACCACCACTTCATTTGCAAATGTTGAGACAGGCGGAACATAACCGCTTGTCGATCTCCCCCCTTGAGGGGGAGATGCCCGGCAGGGCAGAGGGGGGTGAGCCCCAAACTCCGACCTAGACCTTCGCCGCCACCACCGTCGCTTCGATATGGTCCACCAGCGCATCCGGCAACCCAAGCCGGCCGGCAAGCAGGTCGAGATACCCCCGCTCCGCCCGCGTATCGGCCTCAATGGCAAGGCGCGAGGCGGTGTAAAGCTCAACCTTCTGCTCTTCCGTGCGGGCGGCGGCCACCAGCGCGTCGATGTCGAGCGGATCGGCCAGTTCCTTTTCGAGGAACCGCTCGGCTTCATCATCGATGCCGGAGACCTGCACCTTGTCCATGATATTGGCGCGCTCCTTCTCATCGATATGACCATCGGCCTTCGCGGCGGCGATCATCGCCTGGATGAGTTTCAGCGCGAAATCATTTGAAAGGGCCGGCGATTGCGGGTGAAAGGCGGAATCGGCGGGCGGGGCGAGAAGCTCCGGCTCGGGTTTCGGCGCGGCTTCCGGGGCCTGGCCGGACTTGTAATTCTTGTAGGCGAGATAACCGAGGCCGGCGATCGCAGCCACACCGCCGATGGTGGCGACATTGCCGGCGAGCTTGCGGCCGGTCTTGGTGCCTAAGATGGCGGCGGCGAGCGCACCGGCCTTCAGGGGATTGTTTTTGGCGATATCGGCGGCCTGCCCGGCTCTGTCACGGACGCTTCCCGAAAGGCCCGGCACCTGAGAGCCGAGGAATTGTTCAAGAAGCTTCTTGGCGTCGAACATCAAAATCTCCTGTAAAGGTCAAATCTACAGGGGAAATAGGAAGTCGTGGGCCGAATACAAATGTCAAACCCGCTCACGCCTTCGTGAACGGGTTTGACGGGACGCAAATCAGGCGCGCAGTGCGGCGGCTTCGGCGGCAAGCTTGGTGATGCCCGCCCAGTCACCGGTCGCCACCAGTTCGCGCGGGGCAACCCAGGAACCGCCGACGCAGACGACGTTCGGCAGGGAGAGATAATCATTGGCGTTCTTGAGCGACACGCTGCCGGTCGGGCAGAACATGGTGCCGGCGAGCGGTGAAGACAGCGCCTTGAGGTAAGGTGCGCCGCCAGCCTGTTCGGCCGGGAAGAACTTCAGCACTTTATAACCCTCGTCGCGCAGCGCCATGACTTCGCTGGCTGTGGCCGCACCCGGAAGCAGCGGCACCTTGGAACCGCGCGCGGCTTCCAGCACGCTTTTATTGATGCCGGGGCTGACGATGAAGGTGGAGCCGGCTTCGGCCGCCGCTTCGAAATCCTTCGCGTTGAGAATGGTGCCTGCGCCGACATTGGCGCCCTCCACTTCCGCTGCAACCGCGCGGATGGCGTCGAGCGCCGCCGGCGTGCGCATGGTGATCTCGATCGCCTTCAGGCCGCCTGCGACCAAAGCGCGCGCCAAATGCACGGCGGAAGCGGCGTCATCCACGATCAGCACCGGCACGACCGGCTGGAGCTTGAGGATGGAGAGCAGTTTTTCGGAGTCCTGGGCCAAGATGAGCCTCCTTGCGCGTTTGAAACGATTGAAATTCCGTCTACGAATTAGCCTGCCTCGGCTTTCATGTCGAGGCGCGCCAGCCGCATTTTTATCCAGATACTTCAATCAATTCGCTTCATCATAATGTCATAGTGCGATAATCTGCAGCACCAGTTCGCGGAGACAGCATGGCCAAGGAAATTGAACGGAAGTTTCTGGTTGCAGGCGGTGAATGGCGTAATGAGGTAACGCATAGCATGGCTTTCCGGCAGGCATATGTCGCCTCGGTGGAAGACCGTTCGGTTCGGGTGAGGATCGTCGACCAGCGTGACGCGACCCTGACCATCAAGATCGGCGCAAGCGCGCTTGTCCGCGACGAATATGAATATTCCATACCCCTCAAGGATGCCGAAGAGCTGATGGCAAGCGCGCCGGGCGTGGTGATCGAGAAAACCCGCCACACCGTCGATCACGGCGGCTTCACCTGGGAGGT
Source organism: Agrobacterium sp. 719_389 (assembly GCF_900188475.1). Lineage (NCBI taxonomy): Bacteria > Pseudomonadati > Pseudomonadota > Alphaproteobacteria > Hyphomicrobiales > Rhizobiaceae > Agrobacterium > Agrobacterium sp. 719_389. The sequence goes on along the minus strand of NZ_FYEM01000014.1, from coordinate 47,844 downwards.
GGATGTTTTCGAAGGGAAATATCACGGGCTGATCGTGGCGGAAGTGGAAATGAATGACGAGAATGCCGATCCCGCTCTGCCGTCATGGCTGGGCCGGGAAGTAACCGGAGACAAGCGTTTCTCCAACCAGTCGCTCGCCATGGACTGTCCGAACGGAGACCTGTCGGATGCCCTTCAGAATTGATCCGAAAAAGCCCTTCGACGACGAAATCCGTCGCGCCGGGCTGGAACTGATCGACGATGCGATCACGATCCTGCGCGATCAGCCATCGGGATCGCACGAGGCGGTGCACGACGCCCGCAAACGCTTCAAGCGGCTGCGCGCCCTCTACCGCCTCATCCGCGAGGCGGCGCCGGATTTCGGCCGCGAGGAAAATGCCCGTATTCGCGATATCGCCCGCTCCCTCGCCTTTGCGCGGGATGCGACAGCGCTGGTGGAGACGGCGGAATATCTCGATGCCTTCGCGCGCTCGGACGCGCAGGGCGAAGCGTTGCGATCGATCACCGCGATGCTGCGCACACGCCGCGACGACGCCATAGAACATGAAGCGGGTCTCGACGAGGCCATTGCCGCCGCCATCGCTGGCTGCCGGGAAGCGCGCAGGAAGCTCGAAGCGCTGTCGCTGCCGGATGAGTTGAAAGACACCGCCCGGCTGATAAGAACCGCCTGGGCGAAACAGCGAAAAAGGGCGCGCAAGGCGCTCACCGATTGCCACGAGCAGGCCGACGTCGAACATTTCCACGAATTGCGCAAGGCGGGGCAGGCCTACTGGATGCATCTCGGCCTGATGCGCCGCCTCTGGCCTTCCGCCATGCGCGCCAAGCGGGCCGATACCAAGCGGCTGGTGGATATTCTTGGCCACGAGCACGATCTTTCGGTTCTCGCCGCCGTCGCCGACCGCGAGCCGGACCGGTTCGGCAATGGCGAGCGGCTGGCCCTGCTGCTTGACGCCATCATCCAGCGGCAGCAGGCGCTGCGCGCGGAAGGCCTTGCGCTGGCAGGCGAGGTCTTTTCCGAATCCGCCCGCACCGAAAGCCGCATCGTCGGCCTGCTGTGGCGGCGGGCGGCCAAATAGGCTGGAGACGGCGTGAAAACGTCCCGCCGGGCTCGGCGTCATCCTCGGGCTTGTCCCGAGGATCTGCAACGTTTCGATTTTGCGCGACGTGATTGGATCCTTGGGACAGGCCCAAGGATGACGGAAGACAGGTCTTGCGCTTTCGCCAATGTCGGGATTTGAGGCATGAAGCGCCTCCCATTTGCCCCACTCCGTCAGATATTTGACGATTTTCAAAATACCCGGACCCGCTGATAAATATTGCTTTGCGGCCGCCGTCGCTGTATTTCAGCGCCCATGACCGACACGACCATTCTCCCCCGCCCGGAAACCTCTGGTGATTTCCTTGTGGCCGCGCTTTATCATTTCGCCCGCCTGCCGCGGTTTGAGAGCCTGCGCGAGCCGTTGTTCGAGCTCTGCCAGAAGAACGGCGTCAAGGGCACGCTGCTGCTTGCCGCCGAAGGCATCAACGGCACGATTGCCGGGCCGGATGCGGGCATTCACGCCGTGCTTTCCTTCCTGCGCGCCCAGCCGGAATTTGCCGCGCTGGAGCACAAGGAAAGCCGCGCTTCGCACATGCCTTTCGTGCGGCTGAAGGTGAAGCTCAAGAAAGAGATCGTCACCATGGGCGTGCCTGATATCGATCCGAACCGCATCGTCGGCACCTATGTCGACCCGCGCGACTGGAACGAGTTGATCTCCGACCCGGACACCATCGTCATCGATACCCGCAACGATTACGAGACCGCCATCGGCGTCTTTAAGGGCGCGGTCGATCCGAAGACAAAGACCTTCCGCGAATTTCCCGACTGGGTGAAGAACAATCCCGGCCTGCACAACAAGCCGAAGATCGCCATGTATTGCACCGGCGGCATTCGCTGCGAAAAGGCCACCGCCTTCATGAAGGAACAGGGGTTCGACGAGGTCTATCACCTCAAGGGCGGCATCCTGAAATATCTGGAAGAGGTGCCGCAAGAAGAGAGCCTGTGGGAAGGCGCCTGCTTCGTGTTCGACGAGCGCGTCTCCGTTGTCCACGGCCTTGCCGAAGGCGACCATCAACTCTGCCACGCCTGCCGCAACCCGATTACGCCGGAAGTGCGCCTGTCTCCCAAATTCGAGGAAGGCGTATCCTGCCCGAGCTGTTACGACGAGCGCAGCGACGAGGACCGCCAGCGGTTCCGCGACCGGCAGCAGCAGATCGAACTGGCAAAGAAGCGCGGCGAACAGCATCTGGGGCGGTAAGCCGGGTCGGCTAGCGGACTGCATTTGGATCGAGCGGGTGCCGCTCGTTTCTTCTCCCCGCCGGGAAGAAGTCCGCGGCAGCGGGATGAGGGGGAAAGCTCTCCGAAATCCGGCAGCGTGGCCCCCTCATCCGACCCTTCGGGCCACCTTCTCCCCGGGGGGAGAAGAAATGGGCCGCACCTTCAGGTGATCAAGAATGGGTGGAAGTAATCAGCCTCACGCCCCTGCCCGCAACGCAAAGAGCGGTGCATCCTGCCCATCCAGCATGACGGTAATCTCCTCGGCTGCGACCGGCCTTGAGAACAGGTAACCCTGCAATTCATCACAGCCGCACAGATGCAGGATGGCCGCCTGCTCTTCCGTCTCCACGCCTTCGGCCGTCACCGGAATATCGAGCGACTTCGCCAGCGCCACGGTGGCCTGCAGCATTTCCAGCGACCGGCCGCCCTTATCGAGCGCCATGATCAGCGAACGGTCGATCTTCATCCGGTCGAAACCGAAGCGGCGCAGATACCCGACACTGGCGAAGCCGGCGCCAAAATCGTCGAGTGCAATATGCAGGCCAAGCTGTTTCAGCTTGTCGATCGCCGAACTTGCCCGCTCCGGATGCTGGATGAAATAACCTTCCGTCATTTCCAGCCGCAGCCTTTCGGGCGGTGTCTGCGTCGCGTCAAGAATATCGGCGATATGGCCGGAGAAGGCCGGATTGCGGAACTGTACGGGAGAGATATTCACCGACAGCTTGATGGACGGCCATTGCCGCGCCGTTTCGCAGGCCTTGTGCAGGACGAGAAGGCCGAGCCGGTCGATCAGGCCGCTGGTTTCGGCAGCCGCAATGAAGATATCCGGCGGCACGAAACCATATCCCGGCCTCTGCCAGCGGGCCAGCGCCTCCACCCCGGTGATGCAGCGCGTGGCGGCGCTGACGACCGGCTGATAGACCACCTGTATTTCGTCGTTCAGGATGGCGGAGCGCAGATCGGCTTCAAGCTGCAGCTTTTCCTCGCGCAGCGCATCCATCTTCAGTTCATAGGAAACATAACGCCCGCGTCCGTTTTCCTTGGCCTGATACATGGCCATATCGGCACGCCGCAGCAATTCCTCGCCATTGATATCGCCGGCGCGGGAAACCGAGGTGCCGATGCTGCAGCCGATGCTCGCCACCCTTTCACCGATGCTGAAAGGCTCGGTAAAGAGTTCGAGAAGCGCCAGACACAGTTTTCGGCCTTCAGACCAGACGTCATTGCCCTGGATGGCAATGGCGAATTCGTCGCCGCCAAGCCGCGCCAGAACAGCGCCCTCCGGCACCAGCACCCTGAGCGCCGCCGCCACCCCCTTGATCAGCCGGTCACCGGCGGCATGGCCGTAGGAATCGTTGATTTCCTTGAAGCCGTCGAGATCGAGATAGAGAAGCTTGATATCCGTCTTGTCGTGGCGGCCGTTGTCGACCATGCGGTTCAGTTTCGCAAAGAGACCCGCGCGGTTGCTGAGCCCGCTCAACCGGTCGCGCAGCGCTTCCTCCCGCGCTGCCGCCTCATCCGCTTTCAGCCGGTCCAGCGTGGCCGAACCGATGATGAGCAGCACGAGGAAAAACGTGCCGGCAATGCCAAGCGCGGTGAAGACCACAGGCCGCGCCTCATGAAAGCTGACATCCCCCGGCAGGTGCGAGCGCCAGACGAGCCGCGCCAGCACCTCGCCTAAGGGATTGACGATATCCACATGGTTGGCGGCAGGTCCGTCGCCATATTGCAGTTCCAGCCCCTCGATGACGTAGTTGCGGGCAAGCTTGTCCACCGTCGCCTGTTTGAAGTGACGGGCAAAAACCAGATAACGCCGCTCCGCATCGACCGGCGGCAGCGCTCCGGATTTCAGCCGCACGAGCGCAACACCGGCTGCGGCGATGCCATCGCCGGTTTTGACGAAACCCGTGACCTGCGAGGTGATGCCGGGACGCATGGACCGCACGCGATCGATCATTTCCTTAAGGCCGCCGGCGAAATAGACGTCTGGCCTCCATGTCGCCGGCTTGCCATTCTGATAGGCCATGCGAACCTTGTCATCCTCGTCGATGATCACGGCAGTATCGAAAAGATCGTTATTGACCGTCATCTCGCCGTAATTGCTCGCCACCCAGTCAAAACGATCAGGGGCGTAGACATATTCGGCGGCATCATCCCAGGCGGCGTAGTCATTCAGCGTTGCGCCGAGCTGTTCGCGAAAGGTGACGAGAGCACCCGCCGTCGTCTCGCGCGAACGGGCATTGTCGAGCAAATTCGCCTTTTCGCGGACCTGGCTGAGGGCGGACAGGACCAGAGCGGTGACGATGAGAAGCACCAGCGCGAAGGTGGACAATACAACACCCACGGCGGTTCTGCGCCCGACCGGCAAATAGTCCCCAATGTTGCGCGGCGCAATCCGCATAAAATCCCCTTCGAAAGCATCATCTTCCGAAGGAAACATTCAGAAGCCGTTAAACCGCATCGCGGCCCCGCCCCAAAAAAACACGGGTATAAAACGACAGTCCGGCAGCGACTCTGAAAAATTCTTCCCTGAAATGCTCCGGGTTTTTCATGGAACGCGGATTTGCGCCCGCCCGGAAACAAAAAACCTCCCCCGCGAACGGGAGAGGTCGTCATTTTTTACAGTGCCGGAGCGGCTTACCAGGACGGGATGACCGTGCCGTTGTACTTTTCCAGAATGAAGGCCTTCACTTCCGGGCTCTGGTAGGATTCCACCAGCGTCTTCACCCAGGGCTTGTCCTTGTCCTGCGCACGAACGGCGATGACATTCGCGTAAGGGGACTTTTCGCTTTCGACGGCGATGGCGTCCTTCTTCGGGTTCAGGCCGGCTGCCGTCGCATAGTTGGTGTTGATGACCGAAGCGTCGGTGTCATCAAGCGAGCGCGGCAGCTGGGCGGCGTCAAGTTCGACGATCTGGATGTTCTTCGGGTTTTCGGTGATATCGGCAGGCGTTACCTTCAGGCCGGCTTCTTCCTTGACCTTGAGGACACCCTTGGAAGCAAGCACCAGCAGCGCGCGGCCGCCATTGGTCGGGTCGTTTGGAATGCCGACGGTTGCGCCGTCCTTCAGCTCGTCAAGGCTCTTCACCTTTTTCGAATAGACGCCCATCGGCGTGGTGATGGTGGTGCCGACGCTGACGAGATCGAATTTGCGGTCAGCGATCTGGTTGTCGAGGTAAGGCTGGTGCTGGAAGGAGTTGGCCTGCAGCTCACCATCGGCCAGCGCCTGGTTCGGCACGACATAGTCGGAGAATTCGATGATATCGATATCGAGGCCCTTGGCGGCCGCGATCTTCTTCACCTGCTCCATGATCTGCGCGTGCTCGGCGGGGGTGACGCCGATCTTGATGGTCTCGGCCAGCGCCTGACCGGCGGTGAAGAGAGCGGCGAGCGAAGCCGCGAGGATGAGTTTCTTCATGGGTGTCTCCTTGGGTTGTTATTATAAACGCAGTTAATTCTTGCGGGTCCGCTTGTCGAAGCTGCGCGCCAGCCTGTCGCCGGCGCTCTGCACCAGCTGCACCAGCACGATCAGCACCAGAACCACCGCCAGCATCACGTCGGGCATGAAGCGCTGGTAACCATAGCGGATGCCGAGGTCGCCCAGCCCGCCGCCGCCGACTGCGCCGACCATGGCCGAATAACCGATGAGGCTGACCAGCGTGAGCGTGAGCGCCAGCGTGATACCGGGCTTGGCCTCCGCCAGTAGTACCTTGGTGACGATCTGCAGCGGGGTGGCGCCCATGGCGCGGGCGGCCTCGATGAGACCCTTGTCCACCTCGCGGATCGCCGCTTCCACCAGCCTTGCGATGAACGGCACGGTTGCGACGGTGAGCGGCACGATGGCGGCGCTGGTGCCGATCGACGTACCGGCAACGAGGCGGGTGAAGGGAATGATCGCCACGACAAGAATGATGAAGGGTGTGGAGCGCGCCGCATTCACGATGAGGCCGAGGATGCGGTTGGTCATCGGCGCGGGAAACAGTTCGCCCTTGCCGCTGGTGGCAAGGAAAACGCCCATGGGCACGCCGATCAGCGAGCCGACGATGCCGGCGACCGCGACCATGTGCAGCGTCTGCCACAGGCCCTTGGAGAGAAGGTTGAACAGCATATCAGGCGACATAACCGAGCACCTCCGTGTGAAGACCGGTCTCAGCATAAAAGCGGCTGGCGCGGGCAGTGACCTCAGTCGAGGCCGGGTAGGAGACGACGAGCGAACCGAAGGGCTGGTCGGAAATTTCCTCGATGGTGCCTGCAAGGATGTTCACGTCGGGGCCGATTTCGGCAACCAGTCGGGCCGTGAGCGGCTGGAAAGCCGTTTCGCCGAAGAACACCAGACGAACCAGAACACGATCGCCTTCCGTGGCTTCAGGCTTCAGCCCTGAGGTAACCCAGTGCGGCAGCTTCACGCCGACCGAGGACGACAGCAGGCTGCGGGTCGTCTCGTGTTTCGGCGCGGTGAAAATATCGAAGGTCGTGCCTTCCTCGACGATCAGGCCCCTGTCGATGACGGCCACCTGCGAGGCGATGGTCTTCACCACCTCCATCTCGTGGGTGATGAGCAGCACGGTGAGGCCGAGTTCAGCATTGATGCGCTTCAGAAGCTCAAGAATGGATTGAGTCGTTTCCGGATCGAGCGCCGATGTCGCCTCGTCGGAGAGGAGCAGCTTCGGCTGGGTGGCGAGCGCACGGGCAATGCCGACACGCTGCTTCTGGCCGCCGGAGAGTTCCGCCGGATAGCGACTGGCCTTGTCCGAAAGCCCGACGAGATCGAGCAGCGGCGCAACGCGGGTTTCGATCTCCCTTTTGCCCATGCCGGCGATTTCGAGCGGCAGCGCCACATTGTCGAAAGCGGTACGCGACGACAAAAGGTTGAAGTGCTGGAAGATCATGCCGACGGAACGGCGCAGCGTGCGCAGGCTCTTTTCATCGAGCGCCGCGACATCGACGCCATCAACGACCACACGGCCGGTCGAGGGCTTTTCAAGGCCGTTGGCGAGGCGGATCAGCGTGGACTTGCCCGCACCCGAGCGGCCGATGATGCCGGTGATGGAGCCTTTCGGCACGATGTAATCGATACCGGCAAGGGCTGCGAAGCCGGGCTTGCCGCCCGTGCCGCCAAAGGTCTTGGTCACGCCTTCAAACGTGACCATCGGCTCCTTTGCCGCCCCTTCCGGGACCGCCTGTTCTGAACGCGCGGGCGATGCCGCACTGGATGGAAAACTCATTGTGAACTCTGGGAATGCGTGACGGATCGGGTCTCAAAAAATCCTGTTGCGGTGCTGAACCGCTCTCTTCATGCAGCCTTCGGGCACATTCGATGACAGCTGATTTTCCGGGTCATTTCGTCAGGCTTTCACTCAGAAATGCCGGGGATCGGCAATTCGATGGCGCATACTTGCCTGCACACGCCACCTTTTAACAGGGATGTTTTTTCAATTATCTGAAAAGAGAGGAAAAATCTACCGCAAAGCCGCGTGTGCGGCCCTGCGGCAGTCAAGATTTCACGACGATATGAAAATCACACGCGGCTGGTGAATTCCTCGAGCGGGCGGCGGACCTTTTTCAGGTTCACCAGCCAGTCGCCTTCCGGTTCACGGTAGCCGAGCGGCAGAATGGTGACGGAGCGCAGACCCTTTTCACGCAGGCCGAGGATTTCATCGAGCTTCGCGGGATCGAAGCCTTCCATCGGGGTGGAATCCACACCCTCGAAAGCGGCCTGCGCCACGGCCATGCCGAAGCCGATATAGGCCTGACGGGCGGCGTGTTCGAAATTCACCTGCTGCTCGCGCTGCGGATAGGTGGAGAGCAGCATCTGGCGATAGGCTTCCCAGCCTTCATTCTTGATGCCGCGTTCTTCATTGACCAGATCGAACATGTGGTTGATCCGCTCTTCGGTGTAATTGTCCCATGCTGCAAAGACCAGCAGGTGCGAGCCATCGGTGACCTGCGCCTGGTTCCAGGCGATCTCACGGATCTTTGCGCGCACTTCAGGATCGGTAACAACGATCACTTCGAAGGGCTGCAGGCCGCTGGAGGTGGGCGCAAGCCGCGCCGCTTCCACGATCCGTTCAACCTTGTCTTCAGACACGGCCTTGGAAGGATCCATTTTCTTGGTGGCGTAACGCCAGTTGAGTTTTTCGATTAGCATGTTCGTTTTCCCTGGGAGAACCAGCCCGCCCTGCCCCTTGACCGGCAGAAACGGGCGCTACGCCGTCGTAGCCCGTCTGACATAGGAGACGGGACGGCGCGTGCAAGCAGGCACCGCGCGGTAACCGGTAAAAAAGTTTGGAAAACTGATAATAAGGGGAGAGAACTTTCTGGCCTGCCCTCGTAGCATCTTCTCGACGTCATCCTCGAGCTTGTCCCGAGGATGACGGTGGAGAGGTCTCACCCCTTCGTCACGCCATGGTTGCCCTTCGGAAAACCGGAGGCCAGCGCGCTGTACCACTTGCCGCTGTTCTTCAGCGTGCGCACCTGCGTGTCATAATCCACATGCACGAGGCCGAAACGCATGCGATAGCCCTCGGCCCATTCGAAATTATCCATCAGGCTCCAGGCGAAATAACCGCGCATCGGGTAACCGTCGCGGATGAGATCGGCGACGACGCCGAGGTGTTCGGCATAATAATCGAGACGCGGCTGGTCATTCACCTCACCGTTTTCAACGCCCATATTGTAGCAGGCGCCGTTTTCGGTGATGTAGCATTCCGGCAGGTCGTAACGCTTGTAAAGCGTCTCCACCAGCGACTTGAGCGCCGGCGCGTAAACCTCCCAGCCGATATCGGTCTTCACATCACTGACGGCGGGGGCCGGTGTGGTCGCGGGGAACTCCGCGCCCGGCGCCGCATCGTCGGCAACGCGCATCGGCGTGTAATAATTCAGGCCCCACCAGTCGAGCTTCTGGCTGATGATGGCAAGGTCTTCCGCCTCCACCACAGGCATACGGTCGCCCAGCGCTTCCATCATCTCGGCCGGATATTCGCCCTTGAAGACAGGATCGAAAAACGCGCCGTTGTGGAACTGGAAGGCCCGTTCGGCCGCCTTGAGATCGGCTTCGCTATCGGAAGCCGGGATGACGGAATGGGCGTTGAGCACCAGTCCCGCCGGCACCTTCGGCGCGACATGGCGGGATGCCTCCACACCGAAACCGTGGGCGAGGTTGATGTGGTGCATGGCGGCAAGGGCCGCCTCCATGTTGCGCTCGCCCGGCGCATGAATGCCGTAGAGATGGCTGAGCCACACCGCGCACCAGGGTTCGTTGAAGGTCGCCACCGCATCCAGCCGGTCGCCGAGGCGGGCCATGACGGTCTTGGCGTAACGCTGGAAGGCGTGCGCCGTGGAGCGCGAGGCCCAGCCGCCGTCGCCCATCAGGGTCAGCGGCAGGTCCCAATGGTAAAGCGTCGCATAGGTCTTGATGCCGCGCGCCTTGCAGCCGTCAACGAGGCGATCATAAAAATCCAGACCCTTCTCGTTGATCGGCCCGAAACCATCGGGAATGATGCGCGGCCAGGCGATGGAGAAACGATAGGCCTCGACACCCATGTCCTTGATGAGATCGAGATCCTGTTCCCAGCGATTGTAATGATCGCAGGCGACATCGCCATTGTGACGCTCGAAGACATGGCCCGGCATGTTGCAGAAGGCGTCCCAGATGGAGGGCTTGCGGCCATCCGCCCTGGTGGAGCCTTCGATCTGGAACGAGGCAGTCGCGACGCCGAAGAGGAAGTCGCCGGGGAAACGGGCTGCTAGCGTTTTGGGATCGGTCATCGGAGAGGCCCTTGTCGTCCATCGGGTGTAAAAAGATCAGCAGCGGTTTAGACCATGCCGCCTGCGAGGTACAGTCGGGCCGCAAAGAATCTACAACGTTTCAGGCTGCGCAGTTAACAAGTCCAAAGCGCTTTGCATGCGCCAATGCCGCCGCAGCGGTTGGCCGGCGGCGCAAGAGGCAGGCCCGGCGAATGCGGGTGGAATGGGAAGTGGTGGAGGTATTTGCATTCACCGGGCCGCATCATAGAGACCATAATCACGGCCTCTCGCTTGCAGCCTTTTCACGGCATCTATCCGATCGGCTCTCCCCGCCTCTGGCCGTACGGGACGCCTCTCCGAAACACGGTCTGCCAGAACCATGCTTGTCGATGCCGGCAGCCGGTTCGCAAAAGGCGCCGCGCGTCTCGCCCTTCCGTTCCGGTTGCGGGAGGAATGATGCGGCCAAAGGGGGTGATGGGGATGGGAGGGGAAGGATTTTTTCGGAAGTGGCTGAAAAGGAAGGAGGCTTGGCGCAGAGTTCTCCTCACCCGTCAAAGCCTGCCAAGGAGCGAGCCGCCTTATCCGGCGTGCGACCTTCTTAGTCTCGCTATGGAATGGTATCTGCAGCATCAGGGCAGGAGACCGCGTGGGCGGCATCCTGCATATTCAACGTCATCCTCGGGCTTGTCCCGAGGATCCAAGCACCTCTCAATCAATTGAGACGTTGCAGATGCTCGGGACAGGCCCGAGCATGACGGAAGAGAGGTTTCGCAACTTAAACCAGCCAGTGAATGGGGGAGGTTCCCCCAATCACTGGCTTTGTACGAACCGGGCCGTCAAACGTAACGATTGACCACGTTTTCGAGATATTCCTGACGTCCGGACTTCGGCTGCGGATTGATATCCTCGCGCTCCACCAGTGCCGCAATCTCGTCAAGCTTCAGCTCGCCACGCAGCATCTTCTGGGCTTCAGCCGAATCCCACCTGGCGTAACGCTCGGAAAGCGGCTTCGAAAGCGCGCCGTCCTCGATCATCTTCGCCGCCGCCTTCAGGCCTCGGGCGCAGCAATCCATGCCGCCAATATGGCCGATCAGCAGGTCCTGCGGATCGAGCGACTGACGGCGCAGCTTGGAATCGAAGTTGGTGCCGCCATTCTTGAAGCCGCCGCCGGCCAGAACATGGTAATAGGCAAGCGCCATTTCCGGCACGTTGTTCGGGAACTGGTCGGTATCCCAGCCGGACTGGTAATCGTTGCGGTTCATGTCGATGGAGCCGAAAATGCCGAAGGCGTTGGCCATGGCCAGTTCGTGCTCGAAGGAGTGGCCGGCGAGGATGGCGTGGCCCTGCTCGATATTGACCTTCACTTCCTTTTCCAGACCGTTCTTCTGCAGGAAGGCATAAACGGTGGCGACATCGTAGTCGTACTGATGCTTGGTCGGCTCCTGCGGCTTCGGCTCGATCAGGATCGTGCCTTCAAAGCCGATCTTGTATTTGTATTCCACCACCAGATTGAGGAAGCGGCCGAGCTGGTCGAGCTCGCGGGAAAGATCGGTGTTGAGCAGGGTCTCGTAACCTTCGCGGCCGCCCCACAGAACATAATTCGCGCCGCCAAGCTTCTTGGTGGCGTCCATGCAGGTCTTCACGGTTGCGGCGGAGAAAGCGAAGACATCCGGGTCGGGATTGGTGGCGGCGCCGGACATGAAACGACGGTTGGAGAAGAGGTTCGCCGTGCCCCACAGAAGCTTCACGCCGGTATCGGCCTGCTTCTGCGCGAAATAGTCGACGATCTCATTGAGGTTCTTGGTGTTCTCAGCGAAGTTCTTGCCTTCCGGGCGCACGTCGGCGTCGTGGAAGCAATAAAACGGCGAACCGAGCAGCGAGAAGAATTCGAAAGCCACATCTGCCTTCAGCTTGGCGGCCTGCATCGTATCTTCAAACCACGGGCGCTCAAATGTCTGGCCGCCGAAGGGGTCACCGCCCGGCCAGGTGAAGGTGTGCCAATAGGCGACCGCAAAACGCAGGTGATCTTCCATGCGCTTGCCGGCGACGACTTCGTCGGGGTTGTAATGGCGGAAGGCCAGCGGATTGGTGCTGTCGGGGCCTTCATATTTGATCTTGGCTATATCGCCGAAGAAGCCTGTGGTCATTGGGTGGTTCCTCCATGGTGGGTTTGGGTGGTGTTCGAAAATTTCAGGGGCGGCGTTTGCCGCTCACCCCCCTCTGTCCTGCCGGACATCTCCCCCTCAAGGGGGGAGATTGACTCGTGGTTAGCTCTTCACCTCTCGCGAGGCTGAAGATGAAGCGAGGTGTCCACCGCTTGCCGATCTCCCCCCTTGAGGGGGAGATGCCCGGCAGGGCAGAGGGGGGTAAACCCCGCACTCAACGCCTCAATGCGAAAGCGGCCGAATAGCCGGATAAAGCGCGTGATAGCGCCGGTAAGCCTCCTCATAGGCACCGGCCAGATCAGCCACCGGCTCGATCGTCCGCGCCGTCTCCGGCTGCGAGCAGACCGCCACCGGATCGGCCCCCGTCGCGGCGATGAGGCCGAGGCGAGCCGCACCGAAGGCGGCGCCGAAATCGCCCTCTGCCGGAATATCGACGGGCACGCCAAGCGAGGTGGCGATGGAGGCCAGCCAATAGGCCGAGCGCGAGCCGCCGCCAATGGCGGTGACGCGGGAAATAGAGGTGCCGGCAGATTTCAGCGCTTCGAGATTGTCCCTGATCGCGAAGGTGACGCCTTCCAGCACGGCCTGCGTCAGCGCCTTGCGGTCGCTTTCATGCGAAAGGCCGATGAAGGAACCGCGGATGGCGGCGTCGTTATGCGGTGTGCGCTCACCGGAAAGGTAGGGCGCGAAGGTGACGCCGGTCGGCGCAAGCAGCGTCTCGCCCAGCTCACCGGTCAGATCGGCGGCGGATTGCCCGGTGAGGCGCGAATACCAGTTCAGCGCATCCGTCGCGGAAAGGATAACGCCCATCTGGTGCCAGGTGTTGGGCAGCGCGTGGCAGAAGGCATGCACGGCGCTTTCCGGCTTCGGCAGGTAAGATGCATTGGCGGCGAAAAGCACGCCCGATGTGCCGAGCGATACGAAGGCGTGGCCTTCCTTCACCGTGCCCATGCCGCAGGCGGAAGCGGCATTATCACCTGCGCCGCCGGCGACGACGGCACGGCCGGAAATGCCCCATTCGGAAGCAAGCTCGGCGCGCAGCACGCCCGCCTCATCCGTGCCTTCCACCAGCGACGGCATGTGCTTTTCGTCCAGCCCGGTGGCGGCGAGCAGCTCGGAAGACCATTTGCGCGCGCCAGTATCGAGCCAGGAGGTGCCGGCGGAGTCGGACATCTCAGAGATGTATTCACCCGTCAACCAAAGACGCAGATAATCCTTCGGCAGCAGTACCTTGGCGACTTTCGCGAAGATATCGGGTTCGTTTTTCGCCACCCAGGCAAGCTTCGGCGCGGTGAAGCCGGGGAAAACGATATTGCCGGTGATCTTGCGGAAACGCGGATCGGCATCCAGCGCGGCGGCCTCGGCATGGGAGCGCGTGTCGTTCCACAGGATGCAGGGGCGCAGCACCTTGCCATCGGCATCAACAAGCGTCGCACCATGCATCTGGCCGGAAAGGCCTATGCCCTTGACGGCGCCAAGCTCTTTCGCAAACTTCTGCTTCAGGCCGGCAACGGCTGTTCTGGTCGCGGCAATCCAGTCCGCCGGGTCCTGTTCGGACCAGCCGTGATGCGGGCGCGAAACGTCCAGCGAGCCGTTGGCCGAACCGATGATTTTCTGATCGCCGTCCATCAGCAGGGCTTTGACGCCTGACGTGCCAAGATCGAGACCGAGATACATGTATTTCTCCATTCCGGCGCGCCATGCGCCGCTTTCAGCGTTTTTTAAAGTCGCCGCATTTCCGGACGGAAAACCGGCGGCCACTTTTCCTGGAAATGCTCTCCTCAGGGCAGATTGTCCCTGAGGAATATGTCGATACGGATACGTTCCTGCGCGGCGATGACGGGCAGGCCATCGGCGCGCGCCTTCAACACGCGGATGGCGCTGCGCACCTCGTGGCCGGCATCCTGGTTGAGCACGGCATCGAGCAGCCCTTCCCGCAGCGCATTGGCGGTGTTTTCCGTCAGTTCATGGGCGATGACCGAAAGCGCCCTTTCGCCATCTGCGGTCCCAAGCGCCCGGATGAGGCCGCGATTACCCGCACCGAGACTGTAGATGCCTGACAGTGCGGCATTGCCGAGCGCCTCGCGCACCAGCGTCTCGACGGTCAGCGGATCGTCCCTGCCCTCCAGCACCGGCAGCAACCGTAGCTGGGGAAATTCCGATTCGATCACGGCGCGAAATCCTTCCAGACGCTCGCGGTGGTCGCGCACCAGCATGGAGCCGGCGACAACAGCGACATCGCCGCCGCGTCCGGAGAGGAAACGTCCCATCAGGCTCGCCGCCGTGCGCCCGGCCGCGACGTTGTCCACACCGGCATAATGATCGCGCCGCGAACCGGAGAGATCGGACACCAGCGTCACCGTGGCGATGCCGTCTTCCGCCAGCCGGTCGGCGACTTCCGCCACATCTTCGGAATCGGTGGCGACGAAGGCGACGCCAGAGGGTTTTTCCCTGCGTGCAACTTCCAGAGCTTCCGTCAGTGCCGCGGCATTAAACGGCGGCACCTCGATGACACGGATGGCCGTGCGCTCCAGATGCGAGCGACTGGCGGCGGCCCGCACCTCGGCGCGCAGCGTCGCCATGAAGGAATTGTCATTGCCGGGAAGGATGAAGATCATGGAATAACTGCGGCCCTTGGCCAGATTGGCGGCCGCGATATCGCGCACGTAACCCAACTCGGCAATGGCGGCTTCCACCCGTGCCCGCGTTGCGGCATGCACACCGGGGCGCATGTTCAGCACCCGGTCGATGGTGGCGAGACTGACGCCCGCGCGCTCGGCGATATCGTGAACTGTAGGCTTCATGGCTCCTCCCTCCCCCTTGCATATCCAGCTTTGCCGCCGCCGTAAATCGAAAAATGATGTACGTACCTCACAATTCATCAAATGGCTGCGGAATATCAAGAGCGGCATGGGCTGCGGTTAATAAAGGGTCCGCCGGTAGTCCTGCTCCAGCTGCTCGTCCATCTTCTGCATCTCATCCCCGTTCGTCGGCGCACCTGTCGTCTCATCGAGAATGATCTTGATAAGCGAGGGCATTTCCGACCGGACCTGGAAATGTGCGGGATCCCACAGGTGGGAGCGCCTGAACGCCTTGGCGCAATGCATGAAAACCTCGTCCACCTTTACGACGATGGCAAGTTTGGGGGTACGATCAGCGATGTTCATGAGCTTCAATATCTCGGGATCATTGCTCAGTGTCGCGCGCCCGTTCACCCGCAGGGTGTCGTCGAAACCGGGCACGATGAACAACAGTCCGACAATAGGATTGGCGATGATATTGCTGAGGGTATCGAGGCGATTATTGCCCGGCCGGTCCGGTATCGCCAGGGTGCGGGCATCGAGAACCTTTACAAAGCCCGCCGGATCGCCGCGGGGGCTGACATCGGCCTTTCCTTCGAGATTCTGGGTGCCGATGCAGAGAAACGGCGACCGCCTTATGAATTCCTGCGCATGCTCGCCGAGCCTGTCCTGACACTTCTGTACCGCCAGGGCATGTGTCGGCTCGAACAGCCCGCGAAGCGACTGCTCATCCGTGATTGCAAAGTCTGGATTGAGTTGCAAGGCCATCATGATCTCCCCCTCTGAACTGCCCCGCCCAGCCGGCCCAAATGCGGGTCAGCCGTCCTCCCGGCCCCGTTTTCGCTCCCCTGCGCATTTTTGAGGTACGTACCTCAAAAATTGATATACATCGCTTGCGCGCTGCGATCAACAGGCGAAATCGGGATTTCGGCCGGATATAAAAAAGGGGCCGTCATTTCCGACGGCCCCAGCTCTGCGGTGGATGGGAGGGGATTGTTATCAGTGCGCCGCGTCTGGCGGCGGCGCTGCCTTGGGTTTCTGGATCAGCACGGTCATGAAGATCAGGCTGGAGAACAACAGCGTCAGTGCGAAGAACACATCGGCAAAGGCCAAAATCCAGGCCTGCTGCGAGACCATGCCGACCATTTTCTTGACGGCGACGGAGGCGCCGTCCAGCCCGTAGGAATCATAGTTGGCGCCGACATTGTTCAGCCATTCCAGCGCCTGCGGGTTGGAGTAGCTGATATGTTCGGCCAGCCGCACATAATGGTCGTCGGTGCGCTGCGACAGCATGGTGTTGATGACGGCAAGACCGACAGCGCCGCCGAGGTTACGGGTGAGGTTGAACAGGCCCGACGCATTACGGATACGGGCCGGCGGCAGCGTGCCGAGCGCGATGTTGTTGATCGGCACCATACACATCATCAGGCCGAAACCGCGCAGGATCTGCGGGATCAGCAGCTCGTAAAAGTCCCAGTCGGTCGTCACATGCGTCATGATCCAGGTGCCACAGCCGAAGCTGATGAAGCCGATCGCCATCATCGCCCGCGGATCGAGCTTGGTCGAAACCTTGCCGGCAATCGGCGCGGTGAAGAACATCGCAAGACCGGATACGAACATGGTCTCGCCGATCATCAGCGCATCATAACCCCTCACCCGGCCAAGATAGAGCGGGTAGAGATAGGTCAGGCCGTAAAGCCCGATGCCCATGACGAAGGAGAAAAGCGAGCCGATGGAGAAGTTGCGGTCCGCAAAGGCGCGGATGTCAACCACGGGGAATTCCACCTTGAAGGCACGCCAGAAGAAAACCACCGCACCGATGACCATGGCGACCGTTCCCATGACGATATGCTCGTCGTTGAACCAGTCCTTGTTGTTGCCCTCTTCCAGCACATATTCCAGCGAGCCGAGGAAGACCGCCATGGAGATCAGCCCCCACCAGTCGAACTTCTTCCAGAGCGAGTGCTCCGGCTTGTCGAAATCAATGAGGCTCCAGGTCAGGATGGTGACGATGATGCCGGGAATGATGTTGACGAGGAACAGCCAGTGCCAGGAAAAGGCATTGGAGAGATAACCGCCGACCGTCGGGCCGATGGTGGGTGCAAGCGTGGCGACGAGACCGATGATCGGAGAGACGACCGAACGCTTGGACGGCGGGAAGATGGTGAAGGCGGCCGCAAAGACAGACGGGATCATGCCGCCGCCGATAAAGCCCTGGATCGCCCGATAGACGATCATCTGGTCGATATTGGTGGCGGTGGCGCAGAGCGCGCTCGAAATCGTGAAGCCCGCAGCACAGGTGGCGAAAAGCACGCGCGTGGAGAGGATACGCGCCAGCGTGCCCGAAAGCGGGATCATGATCACTTCGGCGATCAGGTAGGAGGTCTGCACCCAGGCGATCTCGTCCGAGCCGGCGCCGAGGCCGGCCTGGATTTCCGCCAGCGAGGCGGAAACGATCTGAATGTCGAGAATGGACATGAACATGCCGAAGACCATCGCGAAGAACGCGATGAGCCTGCGCCTGTCCATCGGGGGATCGGCGGGGATGGACGCCCCGCCCGTACCGACAACCGTAGCCGCCATGATCTTGCCCTCAACGGTGCGTCAAAGACGCGCCTTACTTGGCTTCCGGGTTGACTTGCGCCGTTCTGGTGGTTTCCGGCGCCGTGCGGGTATCAACATCGACAACGACGCTGAGGCCGGCGCGGAGATTGTGCTTTTCAAGGTCTTCCTTGGAGAAGACGATACGAACCGGCACGCGCTGGATGACCTTGGTGAAGTTGCCCGTCGCATTTTCCGGCGGCAGCATGGAGAAGACCGAGCCGGAACCGGGCGAAATCGACTGCACCGTGCCTTCGATCGTCGCGTCATCAAACGCGTCGACATGCACGCGCACCTTCGAACCGGGCACGACGCGGGCAAGCTGCGTTTCCTTGAAATTGGCGTCGATATAAAGCTCGTTCATCGGCACCAGCGAAGCCAGACGCTTGCCGACAGACACCAGATCGCCGTTCTGCACACCGAGATTGCCGATGACGCCGTCATAAGGCGCCTTCAGAACCGTGAAGGCCAGATCGCGGGCGGCCTTGTCCCTGGAAAGCTGCAGCGAACGGATGGTGCTTTCGGCTTCCTCGCGCTGGGCGCGCAGAAGCTCGACATTGGCCTTGGCCGACGCAATCGCCGCCTCGCCCGCCACGACATTCGCCCTGGCCTGATCGAGCGCGACCTGGGCGCTGTCGGAAGCGGCAACCGTGCCGACATCCTTCGCCTGCAGTTCGCTGGCGCGCTTCTGGGTGATTTCCGCGCCGCGAAGGGCGGCGTCGAGCGCGCCCTTCTGGGCAACGGCCTGTTCCTGCGCAGCTTCGCCGCCGATGATCTGCGCGTCGATACGCTTCAGCGACAGTTCCTCGGTGCGGATCTGGGCTTCGGCCTGTTCCAGAGCGATGCGATAATCGCCGTCATCAAGCGTCACCAGCGGGTCACCCGCCTTGACTTCCTGGTTTTCGACCACGTTCACCTTGGCGACGTAACCGGAAACCTTCGGCGCGATGACCGCGATGTCACCTTCTATATAGGCATCATCCGTCGACACCATGAAACGGCCGTCGACCCACCAGTTGTAACCATACCAGCCGCCGGCGGCGAGAATGGCAAGGGCGAAGACCGGCAGAAGCGGCGAACGCTTCTTGGCCTTCGGTGCTGCAACGGTCTGGGCCGGCTGCTGCGGCACGGCCTCGGCCGGCTTTGCGGGAGAGGTCTCGGCCTTGGCGGAGATATCCGCCTCTTCCGCATCGTTGACGGCGCGAACCGCGCTATTCTTCTGGGCCGACATGAGAATGTACCGTGATAAATTGAAGAAAGTTTTTCGAACTGAACCGTTCGGTTCGATTGACATAATCTCTTTCCTGACACATATCAAGTGTTATCGAACCGATTGGTTCGACGTTCGGTTAATTTTTTTTACGCCATTACGATGCTAAGAGGCAGCAGGGATGGCAGGTGAAGACAGGGATATGGAGACGGAGACGGAAACGGAAACGGGCTGTCCGGGTAATACCGCCGGGCGTTTTGCGGCGGGCGAAGACCCGGCCAAACGCGACCAGATTCTGGCCGGCGCCTGGCGCGTGTTCAAGCGCAAGGGCTTCGACGCCGCCAGCATGAACGACATCACCCGGGAAGCGGGCGTTTCCAAGGGCACGATCTATGTCTATTTCTCCAACAAGGAAGATTTGTTCGTTGCCCTCGTCGACCATCACCGCAACGAATTCGCCACCTCCATGCGCCATATTCTGGAGGGCACCGAGGAGGTCCGCGAGGGGCTGGAACAGTTCGGCAAGGCTTTTGCCAACAAGATGATCTGTTCCGACATGATCCCCGCCATGCGCTCGGTGATCGGCGTCATCGATCGCATGCCGAAGCTGGCGCAGCGTTTTTTCCTCTCCGCGCCAAATAATGTGCGCACGGTGCTCTTGGATTTCATCCAACATCAGGTCGAGATCGGCCATCTGAAGGTGGATGACCCCGAGTTGGCCGCGCGGCAATATATCGAGCTTTCCACCGGCACCTTCTTCAAGCTGCGGCTGTTCGGCGAGCTGGAAGGCCCGGTTCCCGAAGAGGAACTGGACCGGATAATCGGCAGCGCCATTAACGTGTTCATGGCTGCCTACGGAACCGACAAGGCGTAAAATCATTCAGCAACGGGCGAACGGACCGGCAACGGCACGGCGCCAGATACGCGGTTTGCGCGAAATTTCGATGAAATCTTGCCCATCACAGGGGCGGTCTCCTTGTTTCTCGCGTATTGCGCTATAAATTCCACCCACCGAATGTTTCGGGTGGCCTTGTTGCTGAAAGGAAAAATTCCCTGATGGAGTCCGTTCTCCCTCTACTGTCCGACCCCGCCGCCTGGGTGGCGCTCGTCACCCTGATCGTCATGGAGGTCGTGCTTGGTATCGACAACCTGATCTTCATCTCGATCCTCACCAACAAGCTTCCGCCTGAACAGCGCGAAAAAGCCCGCAAGATCGGCATCGGCCTTGCGCTCGTCATGCGGCTTGGCCTGCTCGGCACCATCGCGTGGATCGTGCAGCTGACCACCCCGGTCTTCGAGCTCTTCGGCCATGCCTTCTCGTGGAAGGACATGATCCTGATCGCCGGCGGTCTCTTCCTGATGTGGAAGGCGACCAAGGAAATCCACCACAATGTCGACCCGGAAGACCACAAGGAAGACATGGTCGGCGGCCCCGTGGGCATGAATTTCGGCGCCGCCATCGGCCAGATCCTGCTGCTCGACCTCGTCTTCTCGGTGGACAGCATCATCACCGCCGTCGGCATGACGCCGCATCTGCCGATCATGATCGTCGCTGTCATCGTCGCCGTCACCGTGATGCTTCTGGCCGCAACGCCGCTTGCCAACTTCATCGAGCGCAACCCCACCATCGTCATGCTGGCCCTCGCCTTCCTGATGATGATCGGCACGACGCTGATTGCCGAAGGCATGGGCTTCCATGTTCCGAAGGGCTACGTTTATGCCGCCATGGCGTTTTCGGCGCTGGTGGAACTGCTCAACATGCTGGCCCGCAATGCGCGGCGTCGAAAGAAGGCGGAAGCCGCCGGCGACGTGCATTGATGTTGCCGTAACGTTTCCCTGATTTTCCGGGGCCCGTTTGCAGACGGGTCTCGGATTGAGGAAGGACCGCCTCATACTCATCCTCGGCTCAAGGCCGAGGATGACGGAAAGCTTTAGGCAGATGGGCGGCCATCCAAAGCCTTCTGCGCGAAGCACGCTTCCACCGATCGGCATCTTTATTTCCGTCCGGAACCTCAAAGCCGCGGCTTGCGTTTCAATGCATCCTCGCCGTACACCCGGCGACGGCGCGTTTTTCTCCTTCGAAAGCAAACAGGCAGCATGACAACCGACCAGATCCTCGCCTTCACCGTGATCGCCGGCATGATGGTCGCGTTCATCTGGGACAGGTTCCGTTACGATGTCGTCGCCTGCAGCGCATTGCTGGTGGCGGTGGCGGTGGGGGTCGTGCCTTTCGAGAAGGCTTTCTCCGGTTTTTCGGACGATATCGTCATCATCGTCGGCAGCGCGCTGATCGTCAGTTCGGCCGTGGCGCGCTCCGGCATCGTCGATATGACGATCAAGAAATATTTTCCCGAAATGCACTCCAAGAGCCTGCAGCTTGCCTTTCTGATGATCGTCGTCGCTGTCATGTCGGCCTTCATCAAGAATATCGGCGCGCTCGCCATCATGATGCCGGTCGCTTTTCAGTTTGCCCGCAAATCCGGCAGCCCCGTTTCCTATTATTTAATGCCCATGGCCTTTGCGGCACTTCTGGGCGGGCTGATGACGCAGATCGGCACCTCACCCAACATCGTCGTCTCGCGGCTGCGCGAGGAGATGACCGGGCAGAGCTTTTCGATGTTCGACTTCACTCCCGTCGGCGCGGGACTGACCGTCATCGGCATCATCTTCCTGACCTTCGGTTATCGCCTTCTGCCGGTCCGCAACCGCCAGCAGGCATCGGTGGAGGATATTCTCGACCAGTCGGCCTATACCGCAGAAGCGACGCTGCCCGCCGACAGCACCTATACGGACAAGCCGCTGCGCGAATTGCTCAAACAGGCCGATGGCGACGTCATCGCCAGCACCATCCTGCGTGGGCCGAGGCGCATCTCCCCCTTCCCCGATGTGAAGCTCAAGGCCGGCGACACCGTGCTTCTCGAAGGCAGCCCGGAAGGGCTCGACCGCATCGTCTCGCAGGCAAAGCTGCTGTTGTCAGGCAAGCCGCTGATGGAGAACGGCCAGAAGACCGCCGATCTCATTGCCATGGAAGCGGTCATCAGCAATGAATCGGTGCTGAGCGGCATTTCGGCGCGCGAGCTTTCGCTCTCCTATACGCGCGGCGTCAATCTGATCGCCGTCAACCGCCGCGGCCAGCGCGTCAGCCAGCGGCTCTCCGAGCTGACATTGCAGGCCGGGGACGTCATTCTTTTGCAGGGCAGCCGCAAGAACCTGCCGCAGGTCCTGCAGGAGTTTTCGCTCTTACCACTGGCGCAGCGGGAAATCCTGCTTGGCGTGCAGCGCCGCGCACTGCTGCCCGTCATCGTGCTCGCCGCCGCCATGATCGCCGCCGGCAGCGGACTGGTGCCTGTCTCGGTCGCATTCTTCGCCGCCGCCTTCCTGATGATCGTCGTCGGCGCGATCCCGCTGACCGAGGTCTATAAATCGATCGACGGACCGATCCTCGTCATGCTCGCCGCCCTCATTCCCGTCAGCGACAGTCTGCGCACCAGCGGGGCGAGCGAGTTGATCGCCGCCTGGCTCGGCCATGCGGCGCAGGGGTTGCCGCCGTTTGCGGCGCTCGGCATGATCCTGCTCACCGCCATGGCGGTGACGCCCTTTCTCAACAATGCCGCGACCGTTCTCGTCATGGCCCCCATCGCCGCCGGTTTCGCCACCACGCTCGGCTTCAGGCCCGAGGCCTTTCTGATGGCGGTGGCGATCGGCGCGGGCTGCGATTTCCTCACCCCCATCGGCCACCAGTGCAACACGCTGGTGATGGGCCCCGGCGGTTATCGTTTCAGCGATTATCCGCGTCTCGGCCTGCCGCTGTCGATCATGATCGTCATCGCCAGCATTCCCATGCTGCTTTACGTCTGGCCGGTTTCCTGAAACTTTTCCCGAAAAAGCGCGGCATCCTTGCATCGCTGCAATGCGTCGAGGCAAGACGGCAAATATCCTTATTTCCTTGACGCCTGCGGCATAATATGGCCTAAGCCGATGCCGAACGGGAATGTGCAAAAGCGCGCGTGATACGTGTCTTTCCGCATGATTTCCTGCCGCATTCAAACGAAAACTCCGTGATATAAGGGCTACTTCGCCCCCATGTCACTGCCACGTCACGACGAGTGAATTTCATGACCACTTCCGGCGTTCGCGTCCGCATCGCACCTTCCCCCACCGGCGAGCCCCATGTCGGCACCGCCTATATCGCGCTGTTCAACTATCTCTTCGCCAAGAAACACGGCGGCGAGTTCATCCTGCGCATCGAGGATACCGACGCCACCCGCTCAACGCTGGAATATGAGCAGAAGGTGCTCGAGGCGCTGCGCTGGACCGGCCTCACCTGGTCGGAAGGTCCCGATGTCGGTGGCCCTTACGGTCCCTATCGCCAGTCCGAGCGCAAGCCGATGTACTGGCCCTATGCCGAAGAGCTGCTGGAAAAGGGCCATGCCTTTCGCTGTTTCTGCACGCCCGAGCGGCTTGAGCAGATGCGCGAGGCGCAGCGCGCCGCCGGCAAGCCGCCGAAATATGACGGCCTTTGCCTCCACCTGAAGGCCGAGGAAGTGACCGCCCGCGTTGCCGCCGGCGAAGCCAACGTCGTGCGCATGAAGATCCCGACCGAAGGTTCGTGCGATTTCCATGACGGCGTCTACGGCGATGTCTCTATCCCGTGGGATTCGGTCGACATGCAGGTGCTGATCAAGGCCGACGGCATGCCGACTTACCACATGGCAAACGTCATCGATGACCATCTGATGAAGATCACCCATGTGGCGCGCGGCGAAGAATGGCTGGCATCCGTGCCCAAGCACATCCTGCTTTATCGTTATTTCGGCTGGGAGCAGCCGGTGTTCATGCATCTGTCGCTGATGCGCAACGCCGACAAGTCCAAGCTCTCCAAGCGCAAGAACCCGACCTCGATCTCCTATTACTCCGCGCTCGGCTACCTGCCGGAAGCGCTGATGAACTTCCTTGGCCTCTTCTTCATCCAGATCGCCGAAGGCGAAGAGCTTTTGACCATGGACGAGCTGGCGGCGAAGTTCGACCCGGAAGCGCTTTCCAAGGCCGGCGCCATCTTCGATATCCAGAAGCTGGACTGGCTGAACGGCCGCTGGCTGCGCGAGAAGCTCACACCGGAAGACTTCATTGCCCGCACGCTGGAATGGGCGATGGAAAATGCCCGTCTGACCGAGGGCCTGAAGCTTGCGCAGAGCCGCATTTCCAAGCTCGGCGAATTGCCGAACCTTGCCGGCTTCCTGCTGGCAAGCGATGCCGGCCTGACGCCGGCCTCCTTTGCGGGCCTGAAGAGCAAGCCGGAGGAAATCCACGAAATCCTCACCACCGTTGCCGCCGATCTGGAAAAAATGCCGGACTGGAACGTGGAAGCGATCGAGGCCGAACTGCGCGATGTCGCCGAACGCACGGGCAAGAAGCTGCGCGTCGTCACGCCGCCGCTTTTTGTCGCCATGTCCGGTTCGTCGCGTTCGCTGCCGCTGTTTGACAGCATGGCGCTGCTCGGCCGCTCCGTGGTGCGCCAGCGGCTGAAGGCGGCGATTGCCGTTGTGGCCACGATGGTCGGCAGCGGAAGCTGATAATTTGATGCTGGCGGTGACGGCAGCATTCTAGAATACGCCCTCTGCCTGGGGCTTACCCCCCTCTGCCCTGCCGGGCATCTCCCCCTCAAGGGGGGAGATCGACAAGCGGCTGACACCTTGCCCATGGAACGGGCGGGCGCGGCATCCGATCTCCCCCCTTGAGGGGGAGATGCCCGGCAGGGCAGAGGGGGGTAAGCCCAGCGCACAGAGGCCACCCGCAACAAACAAAGCCCGCTAAAGGCGAACACAATGAACGACAAGACAACCGAAACCACCGCCCTTTCCTCCGACGCGACAGAAGTGCGTCGCCAGAAACTTGCGCTGCTGCGCGAGCAGATCGGCGACGTTTATCCGGCGCATTTCCACCGCACGCTGACCAATGCGGAGCTGGCGGAAAAATATGCCGATATCGAAGCCGACGTCGAAACCGGCGACACGGTGACGGTGGCGGGCCGCGTTTATTCATCGCGCAATTCCGGCATGTTCATGGATATCCATGACGCCTCGGGCAAGGTGCAGATCTTCTCCCACAAGGACACGACGCCGGAAACGGCGCGCAATCTGCTGCCGATGATCGATATCGGCGACATCATCGGCGTGACCGGCAAGGTGCGTCGTACCAAGCGCGGCGAGCTGACGATCAACGCCGAAGAAATCACCATGCTCACCAAGTCGCTGCTGCCGATGCCGGAGAAGTGGCATGGCGTTTCCGATATCGAGCTGCGTTACCGCAAGCGCCATCTCGATATTCTCGCCAACGAGGAATCCAAGCTGCGCTTCCTGCAGCGCTCGAAGATCCTGTCCGGCATTCGCCGTTTCATGGAGGCCGAAGGCTTCCTCGAAGTGGAAACGCCGATGCTGCAGACCGTCTATGGCGGCGCGACGGCCGATCCGTTCAAGACTTTCCACAACACGCTGAAGATGGACATGTATCTGCGCATCGCGCCGGAACTGTTCCTGAAGCGCACGCTGGTATCTGGCCTTTCCGACAAGGTCTTTGAAATCAACCGCAACTTCCGCAATGAAGGTGTTTCCACAAGGCACAATCCTGAATTCACCATGATGGAGTGCTATTGGGCCTATGCCGACTACGAAGACATCATGGGTCTCGTGGAGCGGCTGTTCGAGACGCTGGCGATTGCCCTGCACGGCACGACCGAAGTTGAATTCCAGGGCCAGACGATCTCCTTCAAGGGTCCGTTCAAGCGCGTGCCTATGCCTGACGCGGTAAAGGAAGCGACCGGTATCGACTTTCTCGCCATCAAGACCGATGAAGAAGCCCGCGCTGCCGCCAAGGCCGCCGGTTTTGCCGTCGAGAAGGACTGGACCTGGGGCGAATGCCTTGCCTTCATCTTCGAAGAGAAGGTTGAAGGCACGCTGATCCAGCCGAGCCACGTCACGCATTTCCCGAAGGATATCTCGCCCTTCGCCAAGGAAGTGCCGGGCGAACCGCGCCTCGTCGAGCGTTTCGAGAGCTATTGCAACGCCTGGGAAGTGGGCAACGCCTTCTCCGAACTCAACGATCCCGAAGAACAGCGCCGCCGCATGGTGGAGCAGCTGGAGCAAGCCCATGCCCGCGGCGAAAAGGACAAGCAGCTCGACGACGAATTCCTCGACGCCATCGACCAGGGCATGCCGCCCGCCGGCGGCCTCGGTATCGGTGTCGATCGTCTGATCATGCTGCTCACCAACGCGCCCTCGATCCGCGACGTTATCCTCTTCCCGGCCCGCCGCAACAAGGCGGACTGATCAGACGAAACCGGGGGCGGCCTCGCGGCCGCCTGCCGCTCCCCGATTTTCTCGCTGGTGGCGAAGGGGACGTATTTTTTCGGCGTCATCCTCGTGCCTGTGCCGAGGACCTAATCACGTCCAATAAAGTCAATCCGTTGCAGATCCTCGGGACAGGCCCGCGGATGACGCCGGAGTGTGTGGCGAGGCTTCGCCCCGTTTGCTGTCGGCTTTCCTCTCCCTACATAGACACGGCAAGTAACTATTCGGCCATCTGTGAGCGGATCGAATAAATTCATATAACTTTTAGTAGAATATACTGGCGATATCGCCTCAACTTGTGATACCCATTCCGCATCATTCGCATTGTGTTTGACGGCTTTCGATCAGGAGCCGCCGGGGGGAAATACGCATGCCCGAGAATGAGCTTCCCAGATACCAGCCTGATATGTTCGCAACCCCTGAAAAGGAATGCGACGTGGTGATGAAGGGCGGCATCACCTCCGGTGTCGTTTATCCCTATGCGGTTCTGGAACTGGCGCGCCGATACCGTTTCCGCTCGATTGGCGGCACATCGGCCGGGGCGATTGCCGCCGCTTTCGCGGCTGCGGCAGAATATTCCCGCACCGTCAGGAAGGATCCCGATGGGTTCACCCGCCTGCAGGCCCATTGCGACACGATACCCACTATTCTGGACAGGCTTTTCCAGCCGGAGCGCCGTTTTCGCCCCCTGATGCGATATCTGCTCTGGGCGCAGGCCGGTGGCTGGCCGGGCAAGGTTTTGGGCTTGCCCATGGCTTTTCCGCTGGCGGCCATAACAGGCATTGTCATCGGCGCCGGCATCTTGTGGGCTCTGGGTGGCGGTTGCGCCGGGTCCGTTCTCGGCGGGCTGGTGGGCATGCTGGCCGGCATCCTTGGCCAGATGCTGTGGCTGGTTTTTCACCGGTTGCCGAAGGACGGCTTCGGCTTCTGTTCAGGACTGACGGTTTCCGATGCGGAGGTTCCGGGCCTGACGGAATGGCTGCATGCCTCGATCCAGGACATTGCTTTCGGCAGCGACGCCGCAACGGCGCCGCCGCTGACCTTCGGCGATCTCATTGGCCCGGAGCCGGAGAAGCCGGTCATAAACCTGAAGATGGTCACGACGAACCTGTCAATGCGGCGGCCGCACACGCTTCCGACCACGAATCTCATGGTGGCCTACGACCCGAAGGAATGGAGCCGGCTGTTTCCCGCCGGCGTGATGGACTGGCTGAAGCAGATCGCGACACCGGGCGGACCCTTTCCCGAATTCAAGGCCTTTCCGGAACCCGCCCAGCTGCCGGTCATCATCGCCACGCGCATGAGCCTGAGTTTCCCGGTCCTGTTCAAGGCGATTCCGGCCTATACCAATGATCGCGGCACGCTGGATATCGTGCGGCGTATCAGCGGCGACGCACGGCCTGTCATGAAGGCGAAAATCTGGTTCTCCGATGGCGGCATCAGCAGCAACTTTCCCATTCATCTTTTCGACGCCCTGCTTCCGTCGCGTCCGACTTTTGCCCTCAGCCTTGATGAATTGCCGAAATCCATCGCCGGCAGCATGAAGCGCGTCACCATCCCGCAGGCGGCTGGCGAAGGGATAGGCGTGCCCGTTCACAAGATGGAAAAAATGAGCGGCTTCCTGGGCAGCATCCTCAGTTCCGCGAAGGACTGGCAGGACCAGTCCCTCGCCACCATGCCCGGCCAAAGGGAGCGCATCGCCCGCGTTTTCCTCAATGAGGAGGAAGGCGGGCTAAACCTGACGATGCCGCCGGAACGCTCGGCAAAACTGATGAGCTACGGCCTTGAGGTCGGATCGCTTTTTGCAAATGGCGCGCTGGATTTCGACGAGCATCGCTGGCGACGGACGCTTGTTGCCTATGACCGGCTGGAAGACGCGGTGTTTGCGACTGAGCGGCTGTGGAGCGAAGGCAAATATGAAGAATGGCTGACGGGTTACATCGACGAGATCAAAAGCTACGAAGCCGTGACAAAGGGTGAGCGGGAAAAGCTGATCGCCCGAATTGCCGCCTTTGCCGCCCTGTCGCAGAGTTTCTCTCCGGCAATCGTCAACAAGCGCAAGAAATTTCCAAATCCGGCTGGCCGTCTGCGGATCGGACCCGATATCTGACGCGACCGGGGGCAAGGTCGCCGGAAGGTTTCTCCGAGAACCGCCCTCGCCCGCTTAGTGGCTTGCGGCCTTTTTCTCCGCACCCGGTTCTTCCGCAGGCGCATTTTCGGTCGCCGGCTTCTCTTCCGCCGCCTGTGCGGTCGTTGAGCCTTTTCCGAAGATCAGCGATTTCAGGTAGGACAGGCTGAAGATGCTGCCGCCATCGGCTTCCGGTGTCGAGGTCAGAAGTTCATCGGCGGTGGGTTCGCCATGCGCTTCGGGAGACGGGGTTTCGCCATGGGCTTCCGCACCGGCGCCGCCTTCCTTGGTTTCCGCCGGCGCGCCGCCGTGGCCGCCTGCGCCATCATCCTTGGTTTCGCCGTGGCCCGTCGCGCTCTTTGCGGGTTTTGCGTCGTGACCTTCAGAGCCGGCATCCAGAGCCGGGGTTGCGCAATCGGCTGAATCGCTGAGGCTTGCCGCCAGCGCTTCGG
Source organism: Agrobacterium sp. 719_389 (assembly GCF_900188475.1). Classification (NCBI taxonomy): domain Bacteria; kingdom Pseudomonadati; phylum Pseudomonadota; class Alphaproteobacteria; order Hyphomicrobiales; family Rhizobiaceae; genus Agrobacterium; species Agrobacterium sp. 719_389. Next base: position 19,079 of record NZ_FYEM01000014.1, on the reverse strand, counting down.
TATCTTCCAGCGGCAAATCGATGCGCAGCCCGTAAAATTGCCCGGCGCCGTTTGCCGCGCCATCGTAATAAAAGGCCGAATAACGCCGCGCCTCCGCACCCTCAGGGATTTTGGCGAGGTCCGGGATGAAAACCACCTGCGCGGCAATGGCGCGGCCGCGCATTTCCGAGCGCAGCTGCGGACCGTTCTTGTCGAGCACGGAGACCTGAACCAGATCGGGTTTCTGCTTGTCGTAAACCGCCTGGGCGACGCGCAGTGCGGTCTTCAGCCGCTCTGTGCCATCACCGCCCTGGGTACGAATGAATTTACGGACCCATAAAGAACCGTTCTTGCGAATGTTGACTGTCTGGACCGCGTCGCAGGAGAGCCCGTTGGTGGAAGCGTAGGATGGACCAAGCAGCCGATCGCTGCCGATGAATACGGCAGCAGAACCGGTCGCACCCGCCAAAAGCAGGATCCCGCCTCCAATCATAACGAGCTTGCGCGAAAACCGCATTCGTCCGAATACAGCTTTCACCCGCAACATCCTGACATCAAGTACCCCGTCTTACGCCCTCATCCCAAAACGTGGCTCGATGGATGAGGAACACACGCGGGACAAGCTACGGACCACGCTGTCCGAGCCCTGCGATAGTGCCGCTTTCTCATTGAAAAAAGTTTAATCCCACCGGCGCGTCACCGGCAAAAACGCACCATTTTCAGACATTCTTGAAATCCACTAATTTGCGAATGATTTGCAATAGCGTTGACAAGGGTGATTTTATAACAGATGGTATTGCGAATTAATCGCAACAAAATCTGGTGAGCCCCGTGAACTTTCAAAAAATCCGGCATGCAGTTTTCGCCCTCTCGCTTTTTCTCCCCGGTGCGGCCCTTGCCCAGGAAAAACCTGTTGTCGTGACCACCTTCACCATCATCGCGGATATGGCGCGCAACGTGGCGGGCGATGCGGCCGAGGTGGAAAGCATCACCAAGCCGGGTGCGGAAATTCACAATTACCAGCCGACGCCGCGCGATATTCTCAAAGCCCGCAAGGCCGATCTGGTGCTTCGCAACGGCCTCAATCTGGAATTGTGGTTTGAGAAGTTCCTGGTCAACCTTTCCGGCGTGCCGAGCGTGACGGTGAGCGAGGGCGTGAAACCCATGGCCATCAGCGGCGGGGCATACCAGGGAAAGCCCAATCCGCACGCCTGGATGTCGCCCGATAACGCCTTGATCTACGTGGAAAATATCCGCAAGGGCCTGACGGATATCGACCCCGCCCATGCCGATGTCTATGCCGCCAATGCAAAGGCCTATTCGGACAAGATCAAGGCCACCGTGCAGCCGATCCGCGACACGCTTTCCGTCCTGCCTGAAAACAAGCGCTGGTTGGTAACGAGCGAAGGCGCTTTTTCTTATCTCGCCCGTGATTTCGGCCTGAAGGAACTGTTCCTGTGGCCGGTCAATGCCGACAGCCAGGGCACACCGCAGCAGGTTCGCGGGGTGATCGACGCCATGCGCGAGCACAATATCAACGTCATCTTCAGCGAAAGCACGGTTTCCGCCGATCCCGCCCAGCAGGTGGCCAAGGAAACCGGTGCGGCCTATGGCGGCATTCTTTATGTGGATTCGCTGAGCGAAGCCGATGGTCCGGTTCCGACCTATCTCGACCTCCTGCGCGTGACGAGCGAAACCATCGCCAAGGGGCTGTCTTCATGAGAATGGGCAGTAAAAAATCAGGCGGCGGCCTGACGGTTCAAAATGCGACAGTGACCTATCGAAACGGCCACACCGCATTAAGAAATGCCAGCTTTTCCATCCCCCGCGGAACGATCACTGCACTTGTCGGCGTCAATGGCGCCGGCAAGTCCACGATTTTCAAGGCGATCATGGGTTTCGTGCCTTTGGCCGCCGGTTCCGTCTCGATCTTCGACCTGCCGGTGAAGGAAGCGCTCAGGAAAAACCTCGTCGCCTACGTACCGCAGGCCGAGGAGGTGGACTGGAGTTTTCCGGTGCTGGTGGAGGATGTGGTGATGATGGGTCGTTATGGCCATATGAATTTCCTGCGCATCCCCTCGAAACGCGACCACCAGATGGTGGAAGAGGCGCTGAAACGCGTCAACATGCTCGATTATCGCAAGCGCCAGATCGGTGAGCTCTCGGGCGGGCAGAAGAAGCGGGTGTTTCTGGCCCGCGCGCTGGCGCAGGAGGGTCAGGTGATCCTGCTGGACGAGCCTTTCACCGGTGTCGATGTGACAACGGAAGAGCAGATCGTCACGCTTCTGAAGGCGCTGCGCGACGAGGGCCGGGTCATGCTGGTCTCCACCCATAATCTCGGCAGCGTGCCGGAATTCTGTGACCGCGCCGTCTTCGTCAAGGGCACGGTTCTGGCATCGGGCAAGACGGCGGATACCTTCAACGAGGAGAACCTGCAAAAGGCTTTTGGCGGCAGCCTGCGCCACTTCGTGCTTGGCGGGGCCGACCTGCATAACGACGCCGATCCGCGCCGCGTTAAGGTCATAACCGATGACGAGCGGCCCTTCGTGATCTATGGCAAGAACGGCCAGAACGGGCGCGATCCTGAGGCTCCGAAAGAAAAAGTCGATGATAAACAGCCTTCTTGAGCCCTTCACCTATGGTTACATGCTGAACGCCATCTGGGTCAGCGCACTGGTGGGCGGCGTCTGCGGTTTTCTCTCGGCCTATCTGATGCTGAAGGGCTGGTCGCTGATCGGCGATGCGCTTTCCCATGCCATCGTTCCCGGCGTTGCGGGCGCCTATATGCTGGGCCTGCCCTTTTCGCTCGGTGCGTTCCTGTCCGGTGGGCTTGCGGCCGGCTCCATGCTGTTCCTGAACCAGAAGACACGGCTGAAGGAAGACGCCATCATCGGGCTGATCTTCACCTCGTTTTTCGGGCTCGGGCTGTTCATGGTGTCGCTCTCGCCCACCTCGGTGAATATCCAGACCATCGTGCTCGGCAATATTCTCGCGATCACCACCGAAGACACGATCCAGCTGGCGCTGATCGGCGGCATCAGCCTCATCGTGCTGGCGCTGAAATGGCGTGACTTCATGGTGGTGTTCTTCGATGAGAACCACGCCCGCACCGTGGGGCTGAAACCGGAAGTGCTGAAGGTGATCTTCTTCACCCTGCTGGCCGCCTCCACGGTTGCCGCCCTGCAGACGGTCGGGGCCTTCCTCGTCGTTGCCATGGTGGTGACGCCGGGCGCCACCGCCTATCTCCTGACCGACCGTTTCGAGCGGCTGATCCTTATGAGCCTCATCATCGGCGCGGCCACCAGCTTCGTCGGTGCTTACCTCAGCTATTTCCTCGATGGCGCAACCGGCGGCGTCATCGTCGTGCTGCAGACTGCGATCTTCCTTGCCGCCTTCGTTTTTGCGCCCAAACACGGGCTTCTCGCTTCGAGGGCCAAGGCCCGCAAGGCGCTGGAGGAAACGCCATGAGCGACTATCTCGAACTCGCCATCCTGCCGTTTCAATTGCCCTTCATGCAATATGCCTTCGTGATCACGCTGATGATCGCGGTGCCGATGGCGATGCTGTCCTGTTTTCTGGTGCTGAAGGGCTGGTCGCTGATGGGCGATGCGGTTTCCCACGCCGTGCTGCCCGGCGTGGTGGTGGCCTATATTGTCGGCATCCCGCTTTCCATCGGTGCGTTCATCGCCGGCATGATCTGTGCGCTCGGCACCGGTTTCATCAAGGAAAACAGCCGCATCAAGGAAGACACGGTGCTCGGCATCGTCTTTTCCGGCATGTTCGGGCTGGGGCTGGTGCTTTATGTGAAGGTGCAGAGCGACGTGCATCTCGATCACATCCTCTTCGGCGACATGCTGGGCATTGCGCCCTCAGACATGCTGGAAACCGGTCTGATCGCGCTTTTCGCGACGCTGTTCCTCGGCATGCTGCGCAAGGACCTGCTGGTCAACGCCTTCGATGCGCAGCACGCCAAAGCCATCGGCCTGCCGGTGCGTATCCTGCATTATGGTCTGTTGATGGTTCTGTCGCTCACCGTGGTCGGCGCGTTGAAGGCTGTGGGCATCATCCTCTCGGTCGCCATGCTGGTGGCGCCGGGCGCAATCGCCTTCCTGCTGACCCGGCGTTTTTCCGCCATGCTGCTGGTGGCGATTACGGTGGCGGTCGCCTCATCGCTTTCGGGCATATGGCTAAGTTTCCTGATCGACAGTGCGCCGGCCCCCACCATCGTCATGTTCATGAGCCTTGCTTTCGTCGCCACCTTCATCCGCACCACCTGGAAAGCCCGGCGGATCGACGCGGCGGGGGAAACAGGCTTCTAAAACAACGATTTTTGCGGGCGTGTGGAACATTTTCCCCTTTTGCGCGTCATTTTTACTGAGCCAGTCGCGGGGCGGCGGGCTCGGGAAAATTATGCAAAAGGGGAAGCACCATGCTGAAGTGGGCTCTTATTTTCTTTGTCATTTCTTTGATCGCAGGCGTATTCGGCTTTACCGGCATTTCGGCAGCCGCGGCGGGCGTGGCCCGCATCCTGTTCTTCATCGCTGTGGTGATCTTCCTGGTCTTCCTCGTGCTTGCACTGATGGCCGGAAGCGCCGTCGTCTGAATGAAAAAAGGCGACCGGGTTTTACGCCGGTCGCCTCTCCTCTCTCCCGTAATGGATTTCAGCCTGTCCAACCGCCGTCGATCACATGGATCTGGCCGGTGGTGAAGCCCGCTTCATCCGAAGCAAGATAGGTGACGAGCGCGGCGATTTCTTCCGGCGTGGCGATACGGCCCATCGGCTGGCGGGCGATGAAATCGGCCAGCGCCTGTTCGTAATTGCCGGTGGCGCGCAGGCGGTCATGCAAGGACGGGCTGTCGACCGTGCCGGGGCAGATGGCGTTGCAGCGGATGCCCTTGGTGACGAAGTCAGCGGCGATCGCCTTGGTCAGGCCCACCACGGCCGCTTTCGAGGCGGTATAGGCGAAACGATTCGGCACGCCCTTCACGCTTGATGCAACCGAAGACATGTTGACGATCGCGCCCTTGCCCTTTTCCAGCATGCCCGGCAGGAAGGCGCGGCAGGTGCGGTACATGGCCTTGGCGTTGAGATCGAACGAGAAATCCCAGTCTTTCTCTTCGCAGTCCAGAATGGTGCCGGAATGAACGAAACCGGCGCAGTTGAACAGCACATCCGCATGGCCGATATCGGCGGCGAAATCCTTGACGCCATCTCCATCGAGCACGTTCAGAACCCGGGTTTCCGCACCCTTGAGGGTCGAAAGCGCCTGCTCGTTGATATCAGTGGCGATGACGCGCGCGCCGAGCGAGATGAACCGCTCCGCCGTCGCCCGGCCGATACCCTGACCGGCGGCGGTGATCACCACTGTCCGGCCGTTAAAATCCTGCACCATGAATAGCCTCCCGCTAAGGCGCGCCCGCCCTTCGGGGACCGGACCGCTGAATTTCGATGATCTCAAATATGGATCGACAATTCATATGTAAACGCGGTATTCATATGGCGTCAAGCAAACTTGCGCGGATGTCGGGTATCGGGCAACCATATTTTATGGCGCCTCCGCCGGGCACTCATAGAAAACACATCGAGGCCAGATGACCGACGACGACAGCGAAAGATATCGCGCTCCCGCCCTCGACAAGGGTCTCGACATTCTCGAGCTTCTGGCCCGCACCGATGGCGGGCTGACGCAGATCGAGATCGCCAAGTCTATCGGTAAAAGCCCGAACGAGCTTTATCGCATGCTGGACCGGCTGGTGCGCCGCGGCTACGTGCAGCGGCTTGACGGCGACCGGTTCTCGCTGACGCTGAAGATGTTCGGGCTCGCCCATTTCCATGCGCCGATACGCCGGCTGGTCTCCTTCGCCGCGCCGGTGATGCGCGATTTTTCGGCGAGCGCGGAGCAGGCCTGCCATCTGGCCGTTTATGACCGCGGCAGCGTCGTCGTCATCGCCCAGCAGGAATCCGCCACCTATTGGGCCATGTCCATGCGGGTCGGCGCGCAGATGAGCCTGTTCCACACCGGCTCCGGCCATGTGCTTCTGGCCTTCCAGACCGAGGCGCAGCGTGAGATCATGATAACCGAACAGGTGCGCGGCAGCGGCGAAACCGTGCCGCCGGAGCTTGCCGGGCGGCTGGCGGAGGTGCGCAAAAACGGTTTCGAATCCATGGACAGCCTTCAGACCGCCGGCGTGCGCAATATTTCCGCGCCGGTACTGACGCTCGATGGCACGGCGCTCGCCGTCATCACCTGCCCCTATATCACACCGCTTGGCGGCAAGGCGCCGACACGTGAGGCCTGCGAAGCACTGATCCGCGAGGCGGCAAAGCGGATTTCCGAAGTGGCGACCGGAAACGGAAATTCCTGAAACGCACAAAAAAACGCGACCGGCAGGGACCCGATCGCGTTTTGAGTGACTGGAGATTATATCTCTTAAACGTCGGGGGAACGTGGATGGTTCCCCCTTTTTTGCATCAGGCCGCAGCCAGCGTCAGCTCCTTGCGGACCATCTCACGCAGCGTCACCAGATCCTTGGCGAACAAACGGATGCCCTCCGAGAGCTTTTCCGTGGCCATCGCGTCTTCGTTGAGCGCCCAGCGGAACGCCTTCTCGTCGAGCGACTGCAGCGGCTCTGCCTTGACGTTGTCAGCCGAAAGCTTGCGCTCCAGCTTGCCGCTGTCCTTGTCCAGCTCTTCCAGCAGCGCCGGGCTGATCGTCAGGCGGTCGCAACCGGCCAGCGCTTCGATTTCGCCGACATTGCGGAAGGACGCACCCATGACGACGGTGCTGATGCCATTGGCCTTGTAATAGTTGTAGATGCTGCGCACCGAGACGACGCCCGGATCGGTCTCGGCGGTGTAGTTCTCGCCGGTCGACTTCTTGTACCAGTCAAGGATACGGCCAACGAAGGGCGAGATGAGGAACACCTTGGCTTCGGCGCAGGCAATCGCCTGGGCCTGCGAGAACAGGAGCGTCAGATTGCAGTCAATGCCTTCGGACTGCAGCACTTCGGCAGCCTTGATGCCTTCCCAGGTGGAGGCAAGCTTGATGAGGATGCGTTCACGCTCGATGCCGCGCTCCTTATAGGCCGCGATGATGTGGCGCGCCTTGGTGATGGAGGCTTCCGTATCGAAGGAAAGGTCGGCATCGACTTCGGTCGAAACGCGGCCCGGAACGAGGCCGGCAAGCGCCGCACCGACAGAAATGGCCAGACGATCGGCAACAGCGGCAACAACGGCGTCGGACTGGCCGCCCTGCTTCTTGCCCCATGCGACGGCTTCCTTCACCGCATCCGCAAAGGCAGGCGTGCCGAGTGCTTTCAGAACGATGGTGGGATTGGTGGTGCAATCCACCGGCTTCAGGCGCGCAACCGCCTCGATATCGCCGGTGTCGGCAACAACCGTGGTGATGGCGCGAAGTTGTTCGAGTTTGGACGTCATATCGAATGATCCTTCATGATCTCTTGAAAACTTGCTCACCCGTCTTTTCGTTCCCGCACCATGGGTGCGCCCAAGGCCGAAATCGCGGTTTGTCCGGCTCCGACTATCGCAAGCGGCACGGCCCAAAGTCAAGACATTTGCGCATCGCAATTGACATAAGTTTCACGCCTGCGATACTCCGCCGACATAAAGAATGGCGGAAACCGTGGCGAAACTGAGAAGAGAAACCCATACGGCCTATTCGGAAGCGGCTTCGCTGAGGCTGCGCGCCGCATGGCTTTATTATAATCAGGGCATGACGCAGAAAGACGTCGCCGAAAAGCTTGGCATCAGCCGCTCCACCGTCATCCGCCTTCTGGACGAGGCGATGAAGCGTTCCGAGGTGCAGATCTGGATCAACGAGGGCATCGAGGATTTCGTCGAACTGGCCGGCCGGCTGGAGGCGGCTTACGGGCTGGATGAAGCCGTCATCATTCCCTCCCCGGATAAAGCAAGCGTCGAGGGCACGGCCAAGGCCGTGGGTCTGGCGCTCGGGCAATTCCTCTCCGAAGCGGTGCCGAACGGCGCCACCATCGGCGTCGGCTGGGGCCGCACCATGACCGCTTCGCTTTCCAGCTTCCGCCCGCCGCGCCGGGAAAACTGCAAGGTCGTCTCGCTGCTCGGCGGTATCGTCGCCGTACACCAGACCAACCCGCTCGATTACACCTGGCGGCTGGCAAGCGCGCTCGGGGCGGAATGTTACATGTTCCTCGCGCCGCTTTTGGTGGATTCCGTCGAGACCAAACGGGCGCTGATCGAAAAATGCGGGCTTGCGACGCTTTATGATCTGGCCGAAACGCTCGACCTCGCCATCGTCTCCTGCGGCGATATCGGCCCGCATTCGACCTCGCTGTCGGAGGGTTTCATTTCCAAAGCGACGCTGCAGGAACTCATCGACGCCGGCTGCGTCTGCGACACCATGTTCAACTTCATCGATGCGGAAGGCCGTTCCGTCGATCACCCGATCAATCAGCGCGCCATGGCCATCGATCTCGATACGCTGCGCAAGGCCAAACACATCGTGCTGGCCTCCGGCGGCGCCCACCGCGCCGTCGCCATCCGCGCCACGATCAAGCGCATCGGGTGCAATACGCTGATAACGGACGAGGCAGCGGCCCGGGCGTTGATGGAATTGGTTTAAGCCTCGTCGGGCCATTCGCGGGCAGTCATCCAACCTCCACCGTTATCCTCGGGCTTGTCCCGAGGATCTGCAACCGATTGATTTTATTCTACGTGATTAGATCCTCGGCACAGGGCCGAGGATGACAATACGCGAGAACTCCGGGCATTTCATGCCTTGGCATATTTGCTCAAAACAACGCCGATCTCTTCTGCAGTAACGAACTCTCCGGCAGCGCATCTTCTTTAGTGCGTCTTGTTGCGGGGCTCGAACGGTCGTCCAAACTCACACCTTCCCCGTTTCCCAGCCGAGCAGCGCCCGCTTGCGGGTCAGGCCCCAATGATAACCGGTCAGCGCCCCGCTTTTACCGACCGCGCGATGGCAGGGCACGACGAAGGAGACCGGATTGGCGCCGACTGCCGCACCCACGGCGCGGGAAGCCGTGGGCTGGCCGATATCGCAGGCGATGTGCGAATAGGTGACGGCGCGGCCCATCGGGATTTTGAGGAGGCTTTCCCAGACCCGCACCTGAAAATCCGTGCCGAGCAGCACGACGCGCAGCGGCCTGTCCGCCGACCACATGGACGGATCGAAGATGCGGGTAGCATAGGGCGCGGTCGCTTCGCGATCCTCGACATAGTCAGCATTCGGCCAGCGACCGGCCATGTCCTCGAAACAGGCCCTTTCCTCACCCGGATCGGCAAAGGCGCAGCCGGCAAGACCGCGATCGGTCACCATGACCAGCGCAAGACCGAAGGGCGAGGTGTGAAACCCGTAACGGATCGTCAGCCCGCCGCCCTTGGCCTTCCATTCGCCGGGTGACATGGCTTCATGGGTCACGAACAGATCGTGCAGGCGTCCCGGCCCCGACATGCCGACCTCGATCGAGGTTTCCAGCAGCGGGAGGTCCTCTTCACGCAACAGCCTCTTGGCATGATCAAGCGTCACGGCCTGCAGGAATGCCTTGGGCGAAAGACCGGCCCAGCGGGTGAAGGTCTTCTGCAATTGCGTCGGCGACTGGCCGAGCTCTGCGGCGATGGCTTCAAGGGAGGGCTGCTCGCGATAATCCAGCGTCAAAAGCTCGATAACCCCGCGCACCGTATCGTAGTCGGATCCGATGGGCGTAATGTCTTCGTTCAGCGTAATATTGGCGTTCATCGCAAATCTCCTAACGGGTAAGAGAAAACCATTAAAGCGACTTCGTCTCCACCCGTTTCTTGCGCGGTATCACGATACGCAAGGAATGTTCGTTTCACATCCGCCGCCGCACAGTCGCCAGCGCGCCGCCGAAAGCCTTGGCGAAGCTTTCACGGTCATCGGGATTGAGAAACGAACCGATATCGGTCGCCCGGCCTTCACCCGTCACATGCATGGAGACGATGCCGATCTCGTCGTGCCGCCTGACCCTGAAGCGCGCCCAGAAGGGATTGAAGCGATGCTCGACCATACGCCCGGCCGGCGAAAATTTGCGGATCGACAGGCTGGTGCGCGAAACGCTGACCTCTTCCCGCGCCTTCGCCGCCCGGTAATTGGCGCGGAAGGCGGCATAAAGCAGCAGAAAATCCAGCCCGAAGAACAGGCCGACGGGCCATGCCCCGGTGGCGAGGAAAAAGCCGCCATAGACAAGGCAGGCCAGACCGGAGAAAAGCAGGAGCAGCCGGAAACCCCTTCTGCCAAGCGAACGGTGCGGAACGAGTTCCGCCGCGAAAATCGGCTGGTCGTTGAGCGTATCCACGTTGCTTTCCTTTGGGCGGGCTGGCTATAAATAGTCCATGACAGTCGCCAAAAAACGATCCAGCACCCAAACATTGAAAAAGTCAAATCCGGCATCCGTCCGCAAGCCGGCGCGGGTGAAAACGGCCTATTCCAAGGATGAGCTGACCGAAATCTTCCGCCGTTTTTCCATTCAGCGGCCGGAGCCGAAAGGCGAGCTGGAACACACCAATCCCTTCACCCTGCTGGTCGCCGTGGCGCTTTCCGCACAGGCGACCGACGTGGGCGTGAACCGCGCCACGCGCGCGCTGTTCAAGGTGGCCGATACGCCGGAAAAAATGCTGGCGCTCGGCGAAGAACAGCTGATCGGCCACATCAAGACCATCGGACTTTACCGCAACAAGGCGAAAAACGTCATTGCCCTGTCGCAGATGCTGATCGACAATTTCGGCGGCGAGGTGCCGAGAACCCGCGAGGAGCTGGTGACGCTGCCCGGCGTCGGCCGCAAGACCGCCAATGTGGTGATGTCCATGGCTTTCGGCGTGCCCACGCTTGCGGTAGATACCCACGTCTTCCGCATTGCCAACCGGCTCTGTCTTGCGCCGGGCAAGACCCCTGACGAGGTTGAAGACCGGCTGATCCGCATCATTCCCGAACAATATCTGTTCCATGCCCATCACTGGCTGATCCTGCACGGGCGTTACTGCTGCAAGGCGCGCAAGCCCGAATGCGAACGCTGTGTGATCGCCGATATCTGCAAATCGCCGGAAAAGACCTTTGATATTCCGGCGCCGCTGGTGGAGTTACCCGCGCAGCTGTTCGGTGCGGCCGGCGGCGAATGAGGGATCGCGCCGGCTGACGGCCTTGTGCAGATGCACCATCATCGAGGCGGCAAAAAGCGGCGTCAGCAGATTGAGGAACGGCACCGCCAGAAAGGCCGCGATCACCAGCCCGGCCATGAAGACGGTGGCGCGGTGTTTTGAGCGGAACTGCCTTGCTTCCAGGGGTGTTCGGAAACGCATCGCCGCAAATTCGAAGAATTCCCGGCCGAGCAGATAGCCGTTCACGAGGAAAAACGCGATGAGGTTGACGCCCGGCACCAGAAGCAGCAACAGCGCGACGAGGTTGCCGGCAATGACGACACCAAAAAACTTGATGGAAGACAGCACCGCCTCGCCGATCGGCATCGCCTTGCCCGGCGGATCGTTCGGATAGTTCTTTTTCTCAACCACTTCGGCGACATCATCGAGAAACAGGCCGGCAATGACGGCGGTGACCGGCGAAATCAGCAGCGCGAGCGCCAGTGCAAGGCCTATTCCCGCGAAAATGGCGAAAACGAAGCTCAGCCAGCCCGCCCAATCAGGCACGCCGGGTATCAGCGTATCCACCCACGGCAGGGCGAAATAAATGAAGATCGAGCGGATGGCGAACCAGAGCGCCGCCAGCACGAGAAGCGTGAGCCCCAGAACCTTCCAGAACACCGACCGGGTTTCGGCGGCAAAGAGATTGTGAAAGGCAAGCCTCGCCGCATCAAAAATCATTCGGAACTCCTCGACGCCTTTAGCGTTGAAATACTCTTACCAGGCGAGAGATAAGCGCTGCCCGCCCGCTCTGCAAGACGGGCGGAAAGATGCCGGATATCCGGATTTAAACCGCAGATGGAATTTCTCTTGAATAAAAGGTATCTCTAAAATATAATAATCCATCTATTATAATTCGCATTCCGGTCCGGTGGAGGACAAGGCCGGAGAAGCTATCCCCCACCGTCAAATTGCGGTTCGCACGCTCGTTTGCGCGCGCGCATGCATCATCGTTCAATAAAGATAAAAGAATGAGGCGTTGGTGGAAAAGCTGCTGTTGAACCTTACGCGCGCCATGAAGGCAGGCACCCCTTCCGAGCGCAAGATCGCCAAATATCTGATCGAACATCTGGACGAATTGCCGTTCGAGACGGCGCAGACGCTGGCCGCCAAGCTCAGCCTCAGTCCGATGACGGTCGGCCGTTTCCTGCGCTCCCTGGGATACCGGCAATTCAGCGATATCCGCGCCGATCTGCGCCATGCCGAAGAAGCCGCCGGTGCGGATCAGCCAGCAACGGCAGAAGCCGGTGAACGCCAGTCCAACCCGTTTTCGCAGCTTCTGTCTCAACAGATACAGGCCATTCAGACCGCCTTCGACATGACCACCCAGTCGATCTGGCGGATTGCCATGAACGAGATCGCCACGGCGGGCGATGTTTTTCTGGCAACCTCCCCGGAAGGTCTCGACGCCGGGCGTCATTTTTACGGGCGACTTCTGGAGAGCCGGGGCCATATCCATTATCTCGGCAGCGACAGCGCGGCCTATGTCGCGCTGTGGGATTTCGACGCCGCTCACACCCTGCTCGTCATCATGGATTGCGGCGGCAGCCTGTCGCCGCTGCAACGCCTGTCGGCAATGGCGCGCAAGAGCGGTTACAGGACATTGCTGATCACCACACGCTTTTATGAATGGGGGCCGGAAAGCACCGATCTCTGTCTTGCCATGCCGCAGGCGCAGAATGGCGGCCAGGGCCTGCTGCAACTGGTTTCCCTGCTGGAATTCACCCTCTGTGCGCTTGGCGCCAGCGCCGATGACAGCGGCAGGGCAAGGGCAAAGAACCTCACCGCCCTGAAACGCTCGCTGCGCGGCTGATTGCGCTTAGCAGCAGCGGCAGCATACGGATCGAACGGTCGCCGCTCGTTTCTTCTCCCCGCCGGGGAGAAGTCCGCGGCAGCGGGATGAGGGGGCTAAGGTGCGTTCTATCGCTGGCGTTCCCCCTCATCCGGCCCTTCGGGCCACCTTCTCCCCGGCGGGGAGAAGAAACGCGCGGCACCCACTCGGCCTTGTATTTTCCTTCAGAAAATCAAAGGCTCTCCAGTTCCTGCCGATGCCGGTACATGGCGAGGAAACGCCTGTAATCCCGCTCATAACGGGGGGCGAGCGCCGGGTTGCCTGTTATTTCCGCATTGCCCGGATACATGGCAGCCCCTGCAGCAGCAAGGCTCGCATGCACCCCGCCGGCCGTCGCCGCCGTCATTGCCGTTCCGAGAAGCACCGCGTCGGCGGTTGCGGGAACCACGATGCGCTTGCCCGTCACATCGGCGTAAAGTTCCATCAGCAGCGGGTTCTTCACATGACCGCCCGTGACATGCAGGGTTTCCACCGCATAACCGAAACGCTCCATCGCATCGAGCACATGGCGGGCGCCAAGCGCAATCGCGACGGCTGTGCGCCAGTAAAGACGGCAGAGACTGTCGAAAGACGTATCCAAAGTCAGGCCGCTGATGACGCCGACGGCATGCGGATCGGCAAGCGGCGAGCGGTTGCCGTGGAAATCCGGCAGCACATGCAGCCGCTCGGCGAAGGCCTCGCCCTCAAGCGCGCGCAATTCCGTTACCCGCGCAACGATGCGGGCATGCACCGCCGTATCCGGCTCACCGCCTGCCGCATGCATGCGTACGATATGGTCGAGCAGCGCACCGGTGGCTGATTGCCCGCCTTCCACCAGCCAGTGCCCGGGCAGGATCGCCTGCCAATAGGGCCCCCAGAGGCTGTGGCCGGGCATCTGCCGCTCCGACATGGCGACAAGGCAGCTCGAAGTCCCGGCGATCAGCGCCACATGCCGGCCGACATCTGCCGACAGGCAGCCGCCAAGCGCGCCAAGCGCGCCGGCATAAGCGTCAATCATGCCCGCCGCCACCGCACAGCCGGTATCGAGACCGAGCTCGGCGGCAGCTTCGGGCGAAAGCGGGCCGATGCTTTTCCCCGGCATCACGGTGGTTTCGGGAAGACCCGCCCGCTCCTTCAGATCGGCAAGGCCCGCCAGTTCCAGATAATCCGCCTGCCAGCCGGGATTTTCCTGCGCCAGAAAATTCCACTTCGCCGTCTGCGTGCAATTTGAACGCTGCGCTGAACCGGTCGCCTTCCATGTCAGGAAATCCGCCAGATCGAAAGCGAAGGACATGCGCGACCAGCTTGCCGGCATATGTGTCTTCAGCCACATCAGCTTCGGTATCTGCATTTCCGGTGAGACGCTGTTGCCGGCGAAATCCAGCACCCGGTGTCCGGATGCCGTCAGCCGGTCGGCCTCACCTATCGCCCGGTGGTCGAGCCAGACGATGGTGTCGAACCGGTCTTCACCGGTAACGGAAACCGAAACGGGATCACCCCGCCCATCACGGATGACGAGCGAGCAGGTGGCGTCAAAACCGATGGCGGCGATGCTTTGCGGCGAAACGCCGGCCTCGGCAAGCGCTGCTTTGACTGCGATGCAAACCGCGTTCCATATATCGGTGGAATCGTGTTCGGCGTGGTTTTCCTGCGGCCTCTGCATCAGGATCGGATGGGTGGAACGGGCAAGCAGCCGGCCGGCCGGATCAAAAATTCCGGCCCGGGCGCTGGCGGTGCCGACATCGACAGCGACGAGATTTTGACGCATCAAGACTGCAATTCCATCCCTTGCGCAACGACCTCCGGACGGCAGCAGGCAGAGTCCCGCTCAGCCTGCATCGCGTTCCGCCCGCCTGTCAAAACCGCCCTTCCCCACATAATTGCCGACAAGTTGGACCAAATCCGGCATCGCGTCAAACACGGTATCCGCCCCAAGCCCGGCGATCTTTTCGCGGAATGCGGGAAAGCGGGCATGCGAACCGCCGGTAAAGGCAAAAACGCCCATGCCGGCTGCCTTTGCGGCGGCAATGCCCGCCGGGCTATCCTCGATCACGATGCAGTGACGCGGATCAGCACCCATTTGGCGCGCCGCATGCAGGAAAAGATCAGGCGCCGGCTTGCCGTTCTTCACCATGGTGGCGCTGAAGACATGGGGCTCGAATTTATCGATCAGGCCGGTCAGCCCCAGCGAATAACGGATGCGCTCCGGCTGGCTTGAGGAAGCGACGCAGCGCCGCAGCGGCAGGAGCCTGTCCAGCGTTTCGGATATGCCGTCAATCGGCCGAAGCTCGGTGCGGAAGCGCTCGAACAGCGTCGCGCGCATATGATCGAGAAAATCGATGTCGGTCTCGACGCCGTAATCCTCAAACAGCGTCGCCGTCATGCTGGCGACGCTGCGGCCGAGAAAGCGCTCATAGGCCTCCTCCTCCCCCATCGTCACACCGAGATGGGAGAGCATATCGAGAAGGACGGAGATGGAGACCGGCTCGCTGTCGACGAGAACGCCGTCACAATCGAAAATCAAAAGGGGCCTGGTCTCGTCTTCCATCTCATGGTCACTTTTCAGCCAGCTTGTCATCCAGATAAAGCTGCAAGGTCTTCGCCGTGCCTTCTTGCCACAGCGTCTTCAATGCATGGGCGAAGCGTTTACGGAAAAGCTCCGATTCGGCAACCGTTCCGAAGATATCGTCGAGTGCGAGGAAGGCCATCGGATCATCCTTGGCCTTGACGGCCGCCGCCTGAAGGCGCTCGGCGCTGGCGTCGTTGAAGGTGATTTCCTTGCCGCTGTCGGAGGTGCCGTAGAAATAACGGCACCAGAGCGCCGAGACCAGCGACAGGCCGATAATATCCTCACCACGCGCCAGACGGTCAGCGGTGGAGGGCAGGATGAATTTCGGCTGGCGGTTGGAGCCGTCCTGCGCTAGGCGCGGAATGGTGTCGCCGATTTTCGGATTGAGGAAACGCCGTTCGATCAGCCCGAAATAATCCGCAAGATTCGTGTCGGGAACGAGCGGAATGACCGGAATGATCTCTTGCCTTTCGAGCTTTGCCAGAAATGCCCGGATCAGCGGATGCTCCATCGCCTCATGCACGAAATGAATGTCGAGCAGCGCGGCCGGATAGGCGATTGCCGCGTGGCCGCCGTTGAGGATGCGGATTTTCATATGCTCATAGGGCGCGACATCCTTGACGAACTGCACGCCCGCCTTTTCGAGCGCCGGGCGACCTGCGGGGAAATTATCCTCCATCACCCATTGCTTGAACTCCTCGCAGAAGACCGGCCAGTTGTCCTCGATGCCGAAATCGTCGCGGGCAATATTGCGTTCGCGCTCGCCGGTGGCGGGCGTGATGCGGTCGACCATCGAATTGGGGAAAGCGACGTTTTCGCCGATCCAGTTGGCAAAGGCCGGATCGGAGAGAGCCGCGAGCCCCACCACCGCATTCTTGGTGACCTTGCCATTATGGGGAATGTTGTCGCAGGACATGACGGTGAAGGGTTGCAGACCCTTGTCGCGCCGCGCCTTCAGCCCGGCGACGATGAGGCCGAACACGGTTTTCGGCGAGGCCGGGTTTTTGCCATCCTCGGCAATGGCCGGATGCTGCGGGTTGAAGGAGCCGGAAGCATCGATGAAATAACCGCCCTCGGTAATCGTCATCGAGACGATGCGGATTTTCGGATCGGCGAGCGTATCGATGATGCGCTGCGTATCGCCAACTTGCAGAATGTCGATCATCGGCCCGGTAACACGCGCACCGGTGCGGTTATTGTCCTGCTCCACCACCGTCGTCAGGAAATCCTGCGCGGCAAGCTTTTCACGCATCACCGCATCGGATGGCAGAACACCCGCGCCGATGATGGCGAAGTCATGGTCCGCGCCCGTGTTGAAGAGGTCATCCAGATAGACCGCCTGATGGGCGCGGTGAAAATTGCCAACGCCGAAATGCACGATGCCGGCGGAAAGATCGGCCCGGGAATAGGCCGGAACAGCCGCGGTTTTTCTGGCGTCGTCAAGCGTTGCGAGGGAGAGTTTGCATGTCATGTCACGATCCTCGAAGGGGAAACGTTGTTCGTGCCAAGACCGGGCGGCAAACGCCCGGTACTCAGCTCATCCAGTTGCCGCCATCGACATTATAGGTCTGGGCGACGATGTATTGTGCCTCATCGGAGGCAAGGAAGATCGCCATGCCGGTCAGGTCCTCGGCACGGCCCATGCGGCCAAAGGGCACAGCCTCCCCGACCAGCCGCTTCTTTTCACCAGCAGGGCGGTTTTCATATTTCGCAAACAGCGCATCCACGCCGTCCCAGTGTTCGCCATCGACCACGCCCGGCGCAATCGCATTGACGTTGATGCCGTGTCTGATGAGATCGAGCCCCGCCGATTGGGTGAGGCTGATGACGGCGGCCTTGGTGGCGCAATACACCGCCACCAAGGCCTCGCCGCGCCGGCCCGCCTGGCTTGCCATGTTGATGATCTTGCCGCCTTTTCCCCGAGCAATCATTGTTTTTGCGGCGGCCTGCATCATGAACAGCGTGCCGGACACGTTGATCGAAAACAGTCTTTCGTAGCTCTCGCGTTTGATCTCGACAATCGGTGCGAGATCGAACAGCGCGGCATTGTTGATAAGGATATCGAGGCCACCGGTCTGGCCCTCCACCGTGCGGATGGCGGTGTCGATGGAATGCTGTTTGGTCACGTCGAGTTCGACGGCATAGGCATTTTCGCCGATCTGACGGGCCGTCTTACTGGCGCGATCGAAGTCGATATCGGCAATGGCGACCCGCGCCCCCTCACGTATATAGGCTTCGGCAAAGGCGCGGCCGATGCCGCGCGCCGAGCCTGTTATCAGCGCGGATTTGCCTTCCAGTCTCCCCGTCATATCGCGATACCCTTATCATCGAACCTGTGGATCTTGCTGTCATCGGGTGTGATGAAGACGGTATCGCCATGCCTGCATTCGAACTCGCCATCGGTGCGGGCGGTGATCGGGCCGATACCTTGGACGTCGAGATGCAGGAACGTATCCGATCCGAGATGTTCGGCAACGGTGACCTTGCCCTGCCACAGGCCGCTGTCCTTCGACAGCTTCAGGTGCTCGGGCCGCACGCCGGCGGTGGTGGCGTTTTTGCTGCGGGCGTAATCACCGGTCACCAGGTTCATGCGCGGCGAGCCGATGAAGCCGGCGACGAAGAGGTTGGCGGGGGAGCGGTAAAGCTCCATCGGTGAGCCGACCTGCTCGATATTGCCGCGGTTCAAGACCACGATCTTGTCGGCCATGGTCATGGCCTCCACCTGATCGTGGGTAACGTAGATCATCGTTGTCTTCAGTGTATTGTGCAGCTCGGAGATTTCCAGCCGCATGGTGCCGCGCAGCGCCGCATCGAGGTTGGAAAGCGGTTCGTCGAACAGAAAGGCTTTTGGTTCGCGCACGATGGCGCGGCCGATGGCGACGCGCTGGCGCTGGCCGCCCGACAGTTGCGAGGGCCGGCGTTCGAGATAATCGGTGAGGTTGAGGATGCGGGCCGCGTCTTCGACCTTCCTGTCGATGACGGCCTTGTCGAGCTTGGCCATCTTCAGCGGGAAGGCGATGTTGTTCCTGACGCTCATATGCGGATAAAGCGCATAGGACTGGAACACCATGGCAAGGCCGCGCTCGGCCGGGGCCTTTTCGGTGGCGTCGTTGCCATCGATGACGATCTTTCCGCCGGAGACGTCTTCGAGCCCGGCGATCAGGCGCAGCAGCGTTGACTTGCCGCAGCCGGACGGGCCGACGAAGACGACGAACTCGCCGTCATGGATATCGAGATCGATCGACGGGATGACTTTTGCCTCGCCGAAGAGCTTGGACACGTTCTGAAGGGAAATGCTGCCCATTATTGTCGTTCCTTATTTCACGGCGCCAAAGGTGAGGCCACGCACGAGTTGTTTCTGCGAGAACCAGCCGATGACGAGAATGGGGGCGATCGCCATCATCGAGGCGGCCGAGAGTTTTGCCCAGAACAGCCCCTGCGGCGAGGAGAAGGAGGCGATGAAGGCCGTCAGCGGGGCTGCATTGGTGGTCGTCAGCCTGATAGTCCAGAAGGATTCGTTCCAGGCGAGG